>DLCF01000115.1 GCA_002480485.1 Planctomycetaceae bacterium UBA7805 | reverse complement strand
ATTCATATCCGTGGGTGCCCCCAGCCAGGGGATTTTTCCAAAGAAGGAGCTCCTTTCGATAGGCCGCGAACGCGTCGGCAGCGACTCGGACCCTTTCGGTTCAACTGTGGGAGATAGCCTCCGGTCAGAATAGCTCGCTTTCCGTCCGCTTGGCTCTGATTACCTTCGTAAATGGCTCGAATTTACGCTTTCGAGCGGTTTAACAGGTAAGGCCAGAGACCTCAAAGACTGAGAGAACGGTGACTTACGTCGAGGGCCCTCATTGCAAGGCATCGGCTGATCGGTATATTTAGAGGTTTCCTGGGAGAGTCGAGCGCTAGCGTAGCTCAATTGGCAGAGCAGTTGATTTGTAATCAACAGGTTGTGGGTTCAAGTCCCTCCGCTAGCTCGTATGTTTTTGTGCCGATCGAGTTCTCGTGGAAAGAGCGAATGGCTCGGGCGTCGTGTTCATTTTGTTGGCTGGGATGTTGTGTACCCTGCTGCTAACAAAAGGGGAAATACGATCTCAGGTTCTGAGGATTTTAGTTTGATTGGTTTGAGAGATGATTTGCGATCGCACGGGTCGTGGGTGCAAGATTTTACAGGGGGGTTTCCCGAGCGGTCAAAGGGGTCAGACTGTAAATCTGATGGCATAGCCTTCGCAGGTTCGAATCCTGCACCCCCCATTGAGTCACGTGCAAACGCATTTGCGACACATGCATTAAGACAGTCAGGTGTTAATCACAGTCCATCACCTGAAAATTTGAAATAAGCTGACAAGTAAATTTTTTGTTCGTTTTGTTGTTTTGAATTGAGAAGCGATCGAAGGGGAATCAACGGAATAGATGTATTGTGGATCACGTGCAACCTACCGCACGTTTCTACCTTTGCGGGTGTAGCTCAATGGTAGAGCCACAGCCTTCCAAGCTGAAGACGAGGGTTCGATTCCCTTCACCCGCTCTGACAATACTGACTTTGGATTACATGTAGGTGGGTCTCAACCTCGACGAGGATGATGAGTCACTGCAGAAAACGAGGAACATAACGGAAATGGGGGACGGGCATACCGGCACCGGCGATAGCAGCTGCTGTAGCTCAGTTGGTAGAGCACGTCCTTGGTAAGGACGAGGTCATCGGTTCGAGTCCGATCAGCAGCTCTTGTGCTGTGGGGTGCCCGTAATTCGGGCGGCTCGTCAGTTCACAAATGACAAAAGGTAAAATCGAAATCAGAGGGAACACAAATCGCAAGCCGCTGGAATTGTCGAATCGCTCGCAAATCCGATCGGTTGTGAAGGTGGAAACTAAATATCCCAGTGTGCTGTTTGGCAATTTTTAATAGGACCATCCTACGGGGCTGAAAGGGCCTCGGCGACGGAACCCGCTAGTAAATAAAGGAACGATTCATGGCAAAGGACACTTTCGAAAGAAATAAACCACACGTCAATGTTGGCACAATTGGCCACATCGATCACGGAAAAACCACCCTCACAGGCGCGCTGTTGGCGGTGCAGGCCCACAAGGGCTTGGCGAATTTCAAGTCGTATGCGGATATCGCCAAGGGTGGTACCGTTCGTGACGACACAAAGACCGTGACCATTGCCGTATCACACGTAGAGTATGAAAGTGAGAAACGTCACTACGCGCATATTGATTGCCCGGGACACGCCGACTTTATCAAGAACATGATCACCGGTGCCGCGCAAATGGATGGTGCAATTCTTGTGGTCTCCGCGGCTGACGGGCCCATGCCACAAACTCGTGAACACGTCCTTCTTGCAAGACAGGTTAACGTGCCGTCGCTTGTTGTCTTTTTGAATAAATGCGACCTGGTAGATGATCCGGAGCTTCTGGACCTGGTGGAAATGGAGATTCGTGAACTACTAGAGGCCAATGAATTTCCCGGGGATGAAATCCCGATCATTCGGGGTGCCTCGAAGCCAGCTTACGACAACCCCGGTGATGAGGAAGCGAATAAATGCATAGGCGAGTTGATCGACGCGATCGATAGCTACATCCCTGATCCAGTGCGCGAGACGGACAAGCCGCTATTAATGGCTGTTGAGGACGTATTCTCGATCGAGGGTCGTGGCACGGTTGCCACCGGGCGTATCGAGAGGGGTGAGGTCACCGTGGGTGATGAAATTGAAATCGTCGGCCTGACCGAGGAGAGTCGGAAAACGGTATGCACCGGCGTTGAGATGTTTAACAAAACTCTTGATCACGGAGAAGCAGGCGACAATGTGGGCATGCTCCTCCGCGGCGTTAAGCGGGAGGATATCGAACGCGGACAGGTCTTGGCCAAACCGGGGAGTATCACGCCGCATACAAAATTTGAGGCAGAAGTTTATGTTCTTGCCAAGGAGGAAGGCGGTCGCCATACACCTTTCTTTAATGGTTATCGGCCGCAATTTTATTTCCGAACAACGGATGTCACAGGTGCAGCAAACCTCCTCGGTGACGCGGAGATGTGCATGCCTGGTGACAACGCTAAGTTACAGATCGAACTAGGCAAACCGGTTGCGGTAGATGAAGGTGTCCGGTTTGCGATTCGTGAAGGTGGAAAGACCGTGGGTCGTGGCGTCGTGAGTAAGATTCTGGAGTAGTTATAAATTGGAGGGGCGTAGCTCAATTGGCAGAGCGCTGGTCTCCAAAACCAGAGGTTGCGAGTTCGATTCCCGCCGCCCCTGCCATTTTGAGGTAAGGCCGGGTAACGATTGGTCCCTGCGTTGCTTCAATTAGGAATGATGAGGGAGTTTTTCGGAAGATTTTGAGAGTTTGATTGATTGTGTAAAAGTGTTTTGCGAGTGACAAAACTATGGCAACATCAGCGAAATCGAAAGAGTCGGTAACAAGTGGCGGTTCGGCGTCGTTTGTTCAAAATCTTTTTCATGCCGGCCTCTATAAACGGAATCAAGGTCGCATTACGCGTCAGGTAACGTTTGCTGCAATTGCAATCGCGATGCTGCTTGGTTGCTGGAGGTTACACCTCTCGGCCGATCCGACCGATGTTGCGATGCGGATAGGATTGCCAGCGGCGCTACTCACCGCTGGCCTTTGGATTGCTTACCGGGTTGTGAACCTCGCGAACTTCGCTGATTTTTTGATTTCCGTTGAGGCTGAGATGAGTAAGGTCTCTTGGCCCACCAAAACAGAGTTGGTGCGTGGGTCGATGGTGGTGTTGATCACCATTTTGTTCCTCGCGGGTTTTCTTTTTATGTTTGATTTTATTTGGGCCATGGTCTTCAAGTACTTGGGAATCGTTGGATAGGTGCGAGCCTGAATGTCGCGGCGCGAATCGCGTTGTTGCAAAAGGATAAAGGACATTGTCGTGATTGAGGAACAAGAACAGGTCGACGAAAGTGGTATCGCTTCCGAAGCGGAAGGCGGGACACCGCTGGTCCCGAATCAGAATGAGGATTCCTCCGCTGAGGCGATAGACGATCAGGAAGCAGGTGCGCTTTCTGATGGCGATGCCGAGGAATTTGCCGAGTGGGCAGACGAGGATGATTTGGCGGCACTTGCCAAGGAGCAGGCGGAGCGAGGCGGTGATCATGGCCAGATCGACGACATTGCACCAGTGGAGGAGAACTTGGATGTGGGGCCTGTCGAGTCCCGTGTCGAGGAAAGACCGCTTGATTGGTACATCCTCAAGGTGCAAAGCAACCGCGAAGATTCCATTGCGGCGGGGCTACAGCGACGTGTCAAAATGGCGGGTCTTGACGATTTTTTCCAAGAGATCATTGTTCCAGTCGAAATGGTCACCGAGTTTAAGGGTGGTAAAAAAAAGGTCGTTAAGAAAAAACTATATCCGGGATATATCGTCGTCCACATGATCATTAACGATGAGACTTGGTTTTTGGTGCGAGAGACCACAGGGATCGGTGACTTCACTGGGGCTGCTGGACAACCGACACCCATGCTGCCGAGTGAAGTTGCCCGCATCATTCCCGAGGAAGATGACGAGGAAACTCAAGAGCCAAAACTGCAGATCGGTGTTGGCGTGGGAGATCGCGTAAAAATCAATGAAGGCACGTTCGAAAACTTTGAAGGAGATGTGGACGCGATTGATGAGATGAATGGCCGCGTCACGGTCATGATCAACATCTTTGGTCGCTCTACCCCGGTTGAACTGGAACATTGGCAAATTGAGAAACTATGAGCTCCTTTGTGTCGCGACGGTCCGACAGACCATGGTTGCGGTGGATGATTCGGCGGGCTCTGATTTGAAATGTCGCTTGAGGAAAGAGACGAATTACGATGGCAAAACAACACGCTGGTACGGTGAAGTTTCAGGTTCCGGGTGGGCAAGCAACGCCCGCACCCCCAGTGGGAACCGCTTTGGGACGCTTTGGAATTAACCTGGGTCAGTTTGTACAGCAATTCAACGATCAAACTAAAGATGCGGGTGGGATGCCCATTCCGGTTGTCGTGGATGTTTACAGTGATCGCACCTTCGAATTTAAAACCAAAAGCCCCCCAGCCTCGGCGCTGCTCAAAAGAGCTGCAGGAATCGCCAAGGGATCCGGGGTTCCGAATAAAGACAAAGTAGGCACCGTAACTCGCGCACAGGTGGACGAGATTGTCAACATGAAGATCAATGATCTCAATGCAAGTGATAACGAGAATGCCCGCCGACTGATTGAGGGCACAGCTCGAAGCATGGGCCTAGAGGTCGTTGATTAGTGATTACACAGTGAAGCTTAACGCTCTGTCGTGGTTTACGGCACGAAAAAAATTTGCATTACACAACGCTTCTAAGATAAGCGAACGACTTTAAGCGGAGAAAAATACCATGGCAGCCCCATCCAAACGCATGGCCAGCCTGACAGAAAAAGTAGCAGACAAAGGTCCGGTTTCGGTGCAGGAGGCTGTCGAAATCCTAAAAGGATTCGGTGAACTAAAGTTCGATCAGTCGGTTGAAATTGCCATGCGGCTCGGCATTGATCCCAAGCAGGCCGACCAGATTGTCCGTGGTTCGATCGTTTTGCCACATGGCATCGGGCGTACCAAGCGGGTTGTTGTTTTTGCCAAAGGGGCTGCAGCGGATGCTGCCCGCGATGCGGGAGCAGATGAGGTGGGTGCAGATGATCTGGCAAAAAAAATAAAAGATGGCTGGCTCGACTTCGACGCGTGTATCGCAGCGCCCGACATGATGGGCCTCGTCGGTCCCCTGGGTCGCCTTCTTGGTCCTCGCGGATTAATGCCTAGCCCTCGGGCGGGAACAGTTACTCCGGACGTGGCTAAAATTGTTGGGGAGTACAAAGCGGGGAAAGTCGAGTTCAGGAACGATGCCGGGGGCAATGTTCAAGCGGTTGTGGGCAAGCTCTCATTTGACGGGCAAAAATTGGGAGAGAACGTTCAGGCATTCATTGATTGCATCAACGGCATGAAACCAGCGACGACGAAAGGGCAATATGTGAAGACCATTTCTATCAGTGGAACGATGACGCCCGGGATTCAAATTGCAGCCTGAGATTGGCGCGGGGAAGATTTTAATTTTTTTGAAAACGTAATGCCGGAATTAAAGCGGACATCGTATCCGGAGAAGGCCGGCAGCAGGTGAGCTATGAGCAAGTACGTTAAGAATTTGATCAGTGAAGATATCGCCAAGCAGCTTGCAGGTGAAAGCGACTGCCTGCTGGTCAATGTGATCGGCTTGGACGCTAATAACACGATGACGCTTCGGCGGGAGCTTCGATCCAAGAATATTCAATTATCTGTTGTGAAGAATAGCCTCGCTCGTCGAGCGACGCAGGGGACACCGCTGGAAGCGGCCTTTGAGTCCGCTGCAGGGCCGATTGCAGTGGTCTGGGGCAGTGAAGATATCGTCTCATTGGCCAAGGAGGTGGTTCGACTCACTAAGGAAGAAACATACGAGGGTTTTTCGGCAAAGGGCGGCGTGATGGATCAGGCGCCTCTGACCGAGAAGCAGGTGCACGAGGTTAGCAAGTGGCCCGGCCGCGCAGAACAACTTAGCATTTTGCTTGGGCAAATTCTGAGCCCCGGTGCGAATCTTTCGGGGCAACTACTCGGTCCGGGTGGAAGTCTAGTCAGTCAAATTGAGCAGTGCGGCGAGGAAGAGAAATAAAAATTTAAAAAGAATATTATTTCAACCAAATTTATATTCGGTGCGACCGCGGGGTTGCCTGGTAAACAGAAAGGGAGAGATGCGAGATGTCTGAAGAAACAACAGCAACAGTGGAATTCAGCGATGCAACCAAGGAGTTTGGCGACAAAATTGTTGCGATGACTCTTAAGGAAGCAAAAGAACTGAGTGATTATCTGGAGGAAGTCCATGGTATCAAGCCTGCCGCTGGCGGTGGTGCGGTCGTTATGGCGGGTCCGGCCGATGGTGGTGATGGTGCCGGTGGTGCAGAAGAAGCCCAGTCCGAATTCGATGTCGTCCTGGAAGCTTTCGGTGACAAAAAAATTGGAGTCATCAAGGAAGTGCGGGCATTAACCGGCCTGGGATTGAAAGAAGCCAAGGAGTTGGTGGACGGTGTTCCGAGCAAGGTCAAAGAAGGTCTTTCCAAAGAAGAGGCAGAAGCGGCCAAAGCAAAACTAGAAGAAGCGGGCGCTACGGTATCGGTCAAGTAACTTGCATTTCTCCGAGGCTTAGGAGTTGCAACAGACTGGACCCGATTTATCGGGTGAGACCCGACGACGTCATCAATTCTTTTAGTTGAGCTGTATGAACCGCTATCGCGACTATTTTTTGCACTTAACCAAACCGCGACTCTCTCCCCACGAGTCCTCGCTACTGTTGCGGTTTGCTTGTGCGCAAAAAGCCCGTCGCATTTTCACCGCTGACGCAAATTATCACTGCTAGGAGTGTTCCCGCTATGGCAACGACGGCAAATCGACGTTTGAATCCAAAAGAAGTTCGCTACTTCGGAAGCGATAACTCGCCCCACCCTTTGCCCAGTTTGACCGATATTCAGACTGCAAGTTACGAGCGATTCCTGCAGTATGGGATCGCTGACGCCCAGAGGAAATGTGAGGGCCTGGAGGCGGTTCTTCAGGAAATCTTTCCCATCGAAAGTTACGATAAGACGCTTCGGCTAGAGTACCTGCGCTACGAACTGGGCAAGCCACGTTACGAGCCGGATGAGTGCAGGCAACTACGACTTACTTATGGCAGGCCGTTTCGGGTTTGGTTGCGTTTGACCAAAGATGAACCTATCGAGGAGGAGGTGTATCTGGGTGATATGCCAATTATGCTCGGGGGTGGTGAATTCATCATCAATGGTGCTGAGCGCGTGGTTGTCAGCCAACTCCATCGATCACCCGGTGTCGATTTTGTCTGCGAGGCTGATACGAGTGATCGGATGTTGCACAGTTGTCGGATCATACCGGAGCGGGGTAGCTGGATCGAACTGAACGTCAGCAAGAAGGATAGTTTGACGGTTCGTATCGATCAAAGCGGGAAGTTTTCCGCCATGACATTGCTGCGGGCCATGGATCCCAAATACAGCTTGAACCGTGACATCATCCGCAGTTTCTACAAAACTACCACGGCAAAAGTTGTTGACGGTAGAAGCGTCGGGAAAATCGAGGGCAAAATTGCCGTCGACGACATCGTGTTTCCTGCCAAGAGTGATCGGGCAGGGGAAATTATTGTTGAATCAGGTCACAAAATTTCGAAGGCTGCTGCAGAAACCATCTGCACCTCGGGCGTCGGCACGATTCAGATCATGCCAGAACCGAAGACGCCACTGATTTTCAATAGTCTTGCCGAAGATAACACCTCCAGCCACGAAGAAGCGTTACTTAGAATTTATCAGCGACTGCGTCCGGGTAATCCCCCGCAACTAGAGAAAGCACGCGCCCTATTCACAGAAAAATTCTTTGACACCAATCGTTACCGTCTTGGAAAGGTAGGGCGTTTCCGCATCAATCGCAAACTCGGACTTAGGGTTTCGGAAAACGAAATGACTCTGCGTCCGGATGACTTGCTTGCCTCGATTAAATATCTCATCCGATTAGTAAGTAATGATCCGGCAGTTCAGTTGGACGATATCGATCATCTCAGTAACCGCCGACTTCGGACGATCGATGAGCTGGCAAGCGATGAGATGCGAAAGGGATTTCTCAAGCTACGTAGGACCGTTCAAGAGCGAATGAGCCTTAAAGATCAGGAAGATATGACTCCTCGTAGCCTGATCAACCCCAAGAGTATTTCTGCAGCGATTGAATATTTCTTCGGTCGAGGCGAGCTTTCGCAGGTCGTGGACCAGACTAACCCTCTCTCGATGCTGACCCACGAGAGACGACTATCGGCACTTGGACCAGGTGGTCTCAATCGTAAGCGTGCCGGATTTGAGGTGCGCGATGTGCACATATCACACTATGGGCGCATTTGTCCTATCGAAACTCCGGAAGGTACAAACATCGGATTGATTTCCTCGCTGGCTATGTATTCTACGGTCGACGAATACGGCTTCCTTGTGACACCTTATCGAAAGATCACAAATGGTCGGTTAACAGATGAGGTGGTTTGGCTCCGTGCGGACGAAGAGGCGGAGGCCTACGTTGCGCCTGCCGACGCGGCAACCAGGGATGGCAAACTCACGGCTGCTAATCTCGTGGCGCGTCATCTTGGCGACTTTGAATTGGTTGCCGCGGATGAGATTGAATACATCGACGTAGCACCGAGTCAAATGGTTGGGGTCTCTGCCGGTTTAATTCCGTTCCTTGAGCACGACGATGCGAACCGGGCCTTGATGGGATCTAACATGCAACGGCAGGCGGTGCCCCTTTTGGTGGCGGAACCTCCCATTGTTGCCACCGGGATGGAGAAGAGTGTCGCGGAAGACTCAAGCATGGTAATCCGAGCCCGCCGTCCGGGCACAGTAAGCTATGTAGATGCTGATCGGATTGAGGTCGGCAGTGAGGTCTATCCGATGCGTAAGTTTGTCGGACTTAACGAGCGTACATGCCAAAATCAAAAACCGATTATTTCGCTGGGGCAACGGGTGGAGAAAGGTGATGTGCTCGCCGATGGCGCGGCTACCCGCAATGGTGAACTGGCCTTGGGTCGTAACGTTTTGGTCGCGTTCATGACCTTTGATGGCTACAACTTTGAGGATGCCATTATCATCAGCGAGGAACTTGTCAAAGAAGATTCTTACACCTCAATTCACATTGAAGAATTTGACATTGAGATTCGCGAGACAAAATTGGGTCGTGAAGAGTTTACGCGCGACATTCCCAATGTGAGCGAAAAAGCATTACGAAATCTCGATGAAAATGGAATCGTCCAGATTGGTACTTACGTCCGCCCGGGCGATATTCTCGTGGGCAAAGTTTCTCCGAAGTCGAAAAGCGAGTTGACCCCTGAAGAAAAATTACTCCATGCCATTTTTGGTCGTGCCGGTGAGGATGTGAAAAACGACTCGCTGGACGTCCCCTCGGGGGTTGAGGGCATTGTCATCGATACGCAGAAATTTTCTCGCCGCATGAGTCTGTCCGACGAGGAAAGAAAAGCGTTTGAGAAGACCCTCAAAGAGATTGAAGCACGTGGCAATGAGCGGGTGGCTGAAACGTTTATTCAGATGTTAGAGGAAATCCGTGGCATTATCGGTCGATCCCCCACAACTGAAGATGGCACCCCACTCTCAGCCGATCAGGATCCGAAGTTTTTGGCCGAGGTTGCTCCACGATTTGACATCGCATCGCTCAACCTTCGAAGCGAGCAAAAAATTGATGCGGTAAACAAAGTCTTCAAACAGCATGCTCCGCTGGTGGAAGAAGCGATCGATCAACGCGATCGGGAACTTAACTCCATGAAACGGGGCGATGAGCTTCGCAGTGGCGTTTTGCAAATGGTCAAGGTATACATTGCAACGAAGCGATGTATTTCCACCGGTGACAAGATGGCTGGTCGGCACGGCAACAAAGGTGTGATCGGAAAAATACTTCCCCAGGAAGACATGCCATTCTTGGCCGATGGGACCCCAGTCCAGATCATGCTTAATCCGCTGGGTGTGCCGAGTCGAATGAACGTCGGTCAGATTCTTGAAACCCACTTGGGCTGGGCTGCATCGAAACTTGATTTCCAGGCAATCACACCCGTCTTTAATGGTGCGACTGAAGACATGATTCGAACGTCACTTGAAGATGCTGGGCTACCGACGACTGGCAAAGCACAACTATTTGATGGTCGAACTGGAGAACCGTTCGAGCAGGAAACCACAGTTGGGTACATCTACATGCTGAAACTGCATCACCTTGTTGATGAAAAAGTTCATGCTCGAAGCACTGGTCCTTACTCGTTGATCACCCAGCAACCCTTAGGTGGTAAAGCTCGATTCGGCGGCCAACGGTTTGGTGAAATGGAGGTCTGGGCCCTGGAAGCTTACGGGGCTGCATATATCCTCCAGGAACTGCTAACCGTGAAGAGTGATGACGTGGAAGGAAGAACAAAAATTTACGAATCTATGGTGAAAGGTGAAAACACACTTGAGGCCGGCACCCCGGCCAGCTTCGATGTGCTCACCAATGAAATTCGTGGACTTGGACTAAACATGCAATTAGAGAAACGACGGATTTAAAATCGACTTTTCTCTTCAATATTCAAAATTTACATTTTACGTACAGCAACAATCCTCAAAAATGAGGGGTTCAATCGCCAACGCTTTTCGACAGAGTCGTGAACTGTGGCGGCGAGTAATTCCCGAATGAAGGAGATCTGGTAAATGAGCATTGGTGAAGGCTCTTACGACCGTATCAACGATTATGCGTCTGTAAAAATCAGCTTGGCCCGACCCCACGATATTCGTAGTTGGTCCTTCGGTGAGGTTAAAAAACCGGAGACGATCAACTATCGCACCTATCGTCCCGAGAAAGATGGTCTTTTCTGTGAGAAAATTTTCGGTCCTGAGAAAGACTGGGAATGCTCGTGCGGAAAGTACCGGGGCATGAAATACAAGGGTATGATCTGCGATCGTTGCGGCGTGAAAATCACCCATAGTCGCGTGCGACGAAAGCGTATGGGGCATATTGAGCTTGCCGCCCCAGTTGTCCATATCTGGTTTTTCAAAGCGATGCCTAGTCGATTGGGTAATTTCCTTGCTATGAAAACGACCAGCTTGGAAAAAGTCATCTACTTTCAGGATTATGTTGTCACGGAACCCGGCGACACTCCTCTGAAGAAACAACAGTTACTGACTGAGGAGGAATATCGTACTGCCTTGAACGATTATGGAGAGGGTTCGTTTGAGGCTTACATGGGTGCCGAGGCGATCCACAAGTTAATGCTCGGCATGGATTTGGTACAGCTCTCAGAGGATCTTCGCGGCGAATTGGCCACAACCGGATCCAAGCAGAAGGAGAAGGAGCTAATCAATCGACTAAAGATCGTGGAGTCGATTCGTGATAGCGACAACAAGCCCGAGTGGATGGTTTTGGATGTGATTCCAGTCATTCCACCCGACCTGAGGCCGCTTGTCTTGCTTGATTCAGGCAATTTTGCGACGAGCGACTTGAATGATCTTTATCGTCGGATTATCAACCGCAACAACCGCTTGAAAAAATTGGTTGACCTTAATGCACCCGAGGTCATCATCCGTAATGAAAAACGGATGCTGCAACAATCGGTTGATGCGTTATTTGACAACAATCGCTGCAAGCGACCCGTCTTGGGCAGTAGCAATCGGCCCTTGAAATCTTTGACTGACATGATCAAAGGCAAGCAAGGACGATTCCGAGAAAATCTGCTTGGTAAGCGTGTCGATTACTCGGCGCGAAGTGTAATTGTGGTGGGTCCGAAATTAAAATTGCACCAGTGCGGGCTTCCAAAAAAGATTGCACTAGAGTTATTCCAACCATTTATCATTCGTCGACTCAAAGAACTCGGGCACGCAGACACGATCAAAAGCGCGAAGAAGATGCTCGAGCGTAAGGACGAAGAAGTCTGGGACATTTTGGAAGAGGTCATTCGCAACCATCCTGTGCTGCTCAATCGGGCCCCGACCTTGCACCGCATGGGAATTCAGGCCTTTGAACCTGTGCTCGTGGAAGGGAATGCGATTTTGCTTCATCCGCTCGTTTGCAAAGGATTTAATGCCGACTTTGACGGGGATCAGATGGCTGTGCATCTTCCGCTTTCGATCGAAGCACAGGTCGAGGCGCATACGCTCATGATGTCCATCCACAACATTTTCAGTCCCTCTAGCGGATCTCCAATTATCAGTCCCTCTCAGGACGTGGTAATGGGCTCGTACTACTTGACCGTTGCGCTTCCTGATCGCAAGGGCAATGGGATGGTCTTTTCATCGACCAATGAGGTTTTGCTTGCTTACTCGCTCAAGAAAATCGATACGCATGCGAAAATCAAGGTAAAAATGCCTGAGGGAACAAAAGTCCGGAGCGAGGCGCAGGACGATACTTTTTCGGCGACCATGGTCGATACGACGGTGGGGCGTGTCATTTTCAATTCGGTACTACCAGAGGGAATGGCGTTTTACAATTTACCGATGCGGAGCGGTGAATTGGCCCGTGTCATTTCGGATTGCTACCAGGAATTGGGCCGCAGAGCCACGATCATTCTGCTTGATGACATGAATCAAATGGGATTTCGGGAAGCCACCCGAAGCGGCCTTTCGTTTGCCACCGATGATTTGATCACTCCGGAGGCAAAAGGTACGGTGATTGGCGATGCCGAGAAGAACGTGCTGAAAACAAACAAATTGTACGCGCGTGGAATTATCACCGAAGGCGAACGGTACAATCAGGTTCTTGACTGCTGGACTCACGCTCGTGAAGAGATCACCAAGGCGATGATGTCCGAGTTAGAAACGGATTATCGTCGGGAAGGGTACGTGAATCCGATTTACTTGATGGCAATTTCGGGTGCTCGTGGTGGTGTGGAACAAATTCGTCAGCTCGCAGGTATGCGTGGGCTGATGGCCAAGCCTTCGGGAAAAATCATCGAGACTCCGATTAAAGCAAATTTCCGGGAAGGCCTGAGCGTGCTGGAATATTTCAGCTCGACACACGGAGCTCGCAAAGGCTTGGCTGATACGGCTCTCAAGACCGCCGACTCCGGCTACCTAACCCGTAAGCTGGCGGACGTGGCTCAGAATGTTGTGATCACGATGCATGACTGTGGCACCACCCAGGGCATAACCAAGGGAATTATTTACCGAGGAGAAAAAGTCGATGTTCGCCTAGCAGACTCAATAAAAGGGCGGGTCAGTCGGACCAACATCGTCAATCCGATTACGGATGAAGCGATTGTCAGGGATGGCGAGATGATAACGATCGATATCGCACGGCAGATCGAAAATCTCGGCTTAGAGAAGATCCAGGTGCGGAGCCCCATGACGTGTGAAGCCCCGCTGGGTATTTGCCGCTCGTGTTACGGCATGGACCTTTCCACCGGATCGATGGTTGAAGAAGGCATGGCAGTGGGAATCATTGCAGCACAAAGTATCGGCGAGCCGGGTACTCAATTGACGATGCGGACGTTCCACATCGGTGGAGTAGGGCAGCATGACGTGGAGAAGAGCGAAATTCGCGCCCAAAAAGCGGGGACCGTCCAGTACACCCGTCTCAAGGTTGTGGTCAACTCGGAAGGGGCAAACATTGTGCTGGCCCGCAATGGCGAGATTACGATTCTCGACCCGAAAGATCGAGAATTGGAGAAATTTGAAATTCCATCCGGTGCCACCTTGTTGGTGAATGAGAAGGCGGAAGTCAAAGAGGGAGAAGTTATCTGCCAGTGGGATCCGCATAGCATACCGATTCTCGCTGAGGTTTCCGGAAAAGTCCGTTATGAGGATGTGCGGGAAGGTGACACCATGCGGCTTGAAAAGGATGTCAGCGGCCATGTCCGTCGGGTTATCACTGAACATAAGGGTGATATGCATCCGCAAGTTGTCATCGAAGACAGCGAAGGAAAGACGCTTGACTTCTACTACTTACCAGAACGTGCCAACATTGAAGTCAATGAGGGCGATGCGGTCACTCCTGGTACATTGCTTGCGAAAACGCCACGTGAAGCTTCAGGAACCCAAGACATCACCGGAGGCCTTCCACGGGTGACAGAGATTTTCGAAGCCCGAAAGCCCAAAGATCCGGCCGTAATAGCTGAGATTGATGGCACCGTTGAACTATTGGGTGAAAAAAGACGCGGCAAGCGGACGCTGATTGTCCGTAGCGCTAGCGGCATTGAGAAAGAGCATCTGATTTCGCACGGAAAGCACTTACGTGTCCATGCGGGCGACGAAGTCCGAGCGGGCGAATCTTTGGTTGATGGGCCACTGGTGCCACACGATATTTTGCGCGTTTCGGGTGAGGAGGCAGTTCAACAATACCTAGTGCGTGAAATTCAAAACGTTTACCGTTCACAACGGGTCGAAATCAACGACAAGCATGTGGAAATTATCGTTTCCCAAATGCTACGCAAAGTAAAAATTGAATCGGCAGGTGATACCAAGCTGCTGCGTGGGAATGTTTTAGACAAATTTGAATTTCGTCAGCACAACGACGGCCTTTCGGATTGCGTCAAAATTACGGAAATCGGTGATAGCGAGTATGTTCTCGGTAGCATCGTCCCCAAAGAGGCGCTGCAAAAAGCCAACGCAGTGATTGAGGCCAGCGGCGGTGAGGTGGCAAAGGGCTCCAAACCCAAACCGGCCACCGCAAGTACGCAATTGCTGGGGATCACCAAGGCATCGGTACAAAGCACCAGTTTTATCTCGGCAGCGAGCTTCCAAGAAACTACAAAGGTACTTACTGAGGCAGCACTTTCAGGCAAAGTCGACCGATTAGTCGGCCTGAAAGAAAATGTCATCCTCGGACACCTCGTGCCGGCCGGCACTGGATTCCATTCTTTCCAAGACTCCGAGGTTCGCATCCGGCCCGAGGCACTCGAGGCGCTGACCGCAGAAAAAGACCTTGTGCTTTCTCGTTCCTTCCCGCTGCTGGACGCTGCAATCGAAGGAGACGAGTCGGGTGCCTCGACCGCAGAAAGCGGGCCTGCAGTCGGCATCGAACCGCTGGAGATGCAGCCTATTGATGCAGAAGTTGGGCCCACCGAAAATTTTAGTTTTTCGCCACCGGTCGACAGTCCAGACCCTGGTTTGGGTAGTCTCGGCACCGATGCGGGCGTGAGCGATGAATCGGCACTCGGGTCGCTGGGTGGAGGTGGCAGTCTACAGGGTGCACCCGGGGAAGAAATCATAACTGAAATGACGCCTCCGGAACCTGGCTCGACAACTTCTCAACCCCTGGAGACGCTCATCGAAGAGTCACCAACCGCCGGTAACGAAGCCGGGCCAGCCTCTGAGGAGGGGGACCCTTCCGACTTGATAGGTGAAGATTCCAAACCCGCGGCGGAGGATGAGTAAAGCGGTAGAAAAAATAGAACGACATCCGGTACCGCATGGGCCCGCCGGACCATTGACAATCCGTATGGATCGGCTAGTTTGATAGATTCCAGGTGCCCTCACCAAGCGGTCGATCTACTGAGAATAATAGAGCGAAGTAATTAAACAGAATGCCTACAATAAATCAACTCATACGCCGGAAGCGGAAGCAACCTAAAAAAACGAGTAAGGCGCCCGTGCTGGATCGTTGTCCACAGCGACGAGGTGTCTGTCTTCAAGTAAAAACGATGACGCCAAAGAAGCCGAACTCGGCCCTGCGTAAGATCGCGCGTGTTCGTTTGTCGAACCGAAAGGAAGTCACCGTATATATCCCTGGAGAAGGTCACAACCTACAGGAACACTCGATCGTCTTGGTTCGTGGTGGGCGTGTGCGTGATCTGCCGGGCGTTCGATACCAGGTTATTCGTGGGGCGCTCGACACGCTAGGCGTCGATGGACGCAAGCAAGCACGCAGCCGTTATGGCGCGAAAAAATAAATCAGAGTAGAACTTTAACGCGAGCAAGCCTCTACGGAAATCAATATGGGACGTATCACTGCCAGTCGAAAGCAGCTTGTGGGTGATCCGAAGTTCGGGTCTCTTTTGGCAAGTAAATTTATCAACGTTTTGATGTGGGACGGCAAAAAAAGCACTGCCCAATCGGTATTCTACAAGGCACTCGATCTGGTCGGTGAACGGATCAATGAGCCGGAACCGATCGAAATCTTTGATACTGCGATCAACAACATTAAGCCCGATATCGAAGTACGAAGTAAACGCGTTGGTGGTGCTTCCTACCAAGTTCCCATGCAGGTCGGTCGCAGTCGTCAGCAATCCCTTGCCATTCGATGGCTATTAATGGCAGTACGGGAGAAGAAGGGCCGTCCGACCTCGCAGAAACTGGCCGATGAGATTGTCAACGCTTTCAACCGTGAAGGAGTCGCCATGACTCGGCGAGAAAATGTGCATCGGATGGCTGAAGCCAATAAGGCCTTTGCACACTTCGCCTGGTAGTCTGCTTAGATCAATTCACCACGCTTCGTAATCCGGAGCGTGGCTTTTTTATGCGCTCACCTCCGATAGGAAATCATGGCTCGCGAATTAGAAAATCTGCGTAACATTGGCATCATTGCCCATATCGATGCGGGAAAAACGACCCTCACCGAAAGAATGCTCTTTTATGCGGGGGCCACACATCGCATGGGCGAAGTCGATAAAGGAACCACCAAAACCGATTTTGACGAAGAGGAACAGCAACGCGGAATCACAATTTATGCGGCCTGTATCACCTTCGATTGGAACCATGTAACGATCAACCTCATTGATACGCCCGGCCACGTCGACTTCACTGCCGAGGTGGAACGAAGCCTCCGCGTCCTCGATGGTGGGGTGGTGGTCTTTAGTGCCCGCGAGGGCGTTGAAGCACAGAGCGAAACGGTCTGGCGACAAGCGGATAAATATGGCGTTCCACGCATCGCATTCATCAATAAGATGGATCGTGAGGGTGCGAACTTCGAGAATGTGTTGGCCGAAATCCGCAAGCGACTTAGAGCGAATCCAGTTCCGATACAAATTCCGATCGGCGCAGGTCCACCTCACATCGCAGAGGCATTCCGAGGAGTGGTCGATCTGCTGACAATGAAAATGTTGCATTTTACGGAACAGAGTGACGGGGCTGAAATTGTTGAAGAAGAAATTCCTCATGATTTTGTGGAGATGGCCCAACAGGCACGCAATGGCATGTTGGAACAGCTCTACGACTACAGTAATAAATTGATGGAGCTGGCCCTCGAGGAGGCGGAGATACCGGTTGATTTGCTCCGAACTGTAATACGCGAAGCAACGCTGCATCAGTTCATTACACCGGTACTCTGCGGATCGGCGCTCGATCACATTGGAGTACAACCGGTGCTCGATGCTGTCGCAAATTATTTACCGAGCCCCAAAGACCTTCCCGCCATCACGGGCACTAATCCCCGACACGGCGATCGACCAGAAGAGCGACAAGCGGATCCCCAGCAGCCTTTCTGCGGGTTGGTTTTCAAAGTTGAGGCGGAAAAAACGGGGGATCTTGCCTATGTCCGGGTCTACTCCGGAGTCTTGGAGGCGGGGACCCGTGTCTATAACCCGGGGAAGGATAAAAAGGAGAATGTGCCACAGCTCTGGCAAGTCAAGCCCGGAGGAAAAGGGCAACAGGTGGAACGTGTTGAGGCGGGTGATATTGTCGGCGTAATCGGCCTGCGAAATTCTGTGACAGGAGATACCATCTGTCAGAGTCAAAATCCAATTTTATTGGAAACCATTGAATTTCCGGAGACTGTTATCGCCATGGCGATCGAGCCGGAGACTTCAACCGAGCGAAAAAAACTTTCGGAAGCCTTGGAATTAATGAAACGACAGGACCCGACATTCCAGGCGGCAGAAAATGAAGAAACTGGCCAGACGCTAATCAGCGGTATGGGCGAGTTACATCTGGAAGTGATCAAGCATCGCCTGTTGCGTGACTTCAAATTGAATGTGAAGGTTCACAATCCGCGAGTAAGCTATCGAGAAACAATCCGTCAGTCCGCCAATGTGGTGGGCAGCTGCCAACGACAAATTGCCGGCAGCTCCACCTTTGCCGAAATTCATCTGCGGGTTGAACCTGTTACAGCTGGCACAAGCACAGTATCGATGCAAGCTGGTGAGACCCTGCCGAGCGAATACCTCCAACCTGTGCTAGAGGAGCTTAATGCGCGGATTGAAGGGGGCGGGCAATATGGATATCCACTGACCCAAGTACAAGCCACCGTTACCGCTGGAAAGGTTCATGAGACAGACTCAAACGAAGTTGCATTCCGCGTTGCCGCGAACGATGCGTTTGACCGTGGTTTGCAAGAAGCTGGAGTTGTGCTTTTAGAACCCATCATGCGTCTGCAAATTTCTACGCCCGACGAGTATTTGGGAGACATCATTAGCAGTCTGCAACAAAAACGGGCCATCATCCATGCCACGGAGACCCGAGGGGAAGTTTCCATCATCGATGCCGAAGCTCCGCTGGCAAGCTTATTCGGTTTTGCCGGTGAGCTACGAGGCTTGAGTCAAGGTCGAGCGGATTGCTCAATGGAGCCGGCCGCCTACGGACCTGCACCCGATGACGTTTTAAAAGCCCTTGTCTGAAATCTCTTAAATCAAAAAAACGGGGTCCGGTTCTTCTCGTGAAAAACCAGACCCCTTAATCACGACAGGATCAAATCATGATCCTGGGAGATGGTGGCTGCATATTGCGGCAGCCCGCCGGCTGCTATCAGCCGCAGCCACCCCGCTGGTAAAGTTTATTCGATATCAATTGACCACCTCCTTTCTACAAGATTTTCCCTGCGAAACTGGAAGTACCAGCATCCAGATCGCAGGGCCGCTTGTCCGTCGCGCTGCGTTTGCGCGACCCGTAACCATATCATGCAAAATTTTTACAGCGTATACCAGGGCAACTAGGCATCCTTTTCAGTTTTCATTAGCGCGTAAGTCTAATTTTTATTGCCATTGTCAGTCATGTTATATTGCGGTCAACGATCATATTGCCTGGTGTAACCTATTTTTTGTCATTGGCTCTTCGACGATCGGAGTCGTTTGATTTGGAGTTTTTGGTGATCGTGGGAGGAAGAGGATCTCCTCGAGGAATGAACTGCATCGATACGGAATTTACACAATGCCGTGTATTTTTCGCCGTTAGTCGTTCTCCCAAAAATACGTGGCCCAAGTGTCCACCACAGTTGCTACAGACAATTTCTGTGCGAAATCCATCTGCATCGGGCAATCGCGTTACCGATCCAGGAAGCTCGTCGTCAAAGGCTGGCCAACCGCAGTTGCTGTGAAACTTGTGATCTGATCGATAGAGCGGGGCGTTGCAACGGCGACAAATATACGTGCCCGCGTCATCTGTATCGGTATATTTTCCAACAAACGGTCGTTCAGTACCCTTTTTTAGCAGCACATATTTTTCAAACTCTGTCAATTTATTGTACTTTGGCTGCATGTTATTTGTCACTTTAGATTCCTTCGCTCTGGATTTTTGAACCGCAGATTGATCTGCCTGAGGACTTTTGGCTTCTGCAACAGCATTTGGCCCATGAAATACACCGTCTGCACAACCAAGAAAACATACTGAACACCATAAACAAAGTACGAACGATCGCATGCTGTTTTCTCCGCTTTTTCTCCACCCGGGAAACCGTCCACCTCTCAAAAACCATTAATTACATTCTATCAGATTCTGTCAATTCTTGGCAAAAGAATCATCGGCATGCTATCCGCGCCTCCTGATGATGCAGAAACCTTCACGAGAGTAGACTGTCAATCGATTCAATCGATTTTCCTTCTTTAGCATCGCTGTAGAGTCGCTCGATCGCTCGCACGACGTCGTCGCACCGTTCGGCCACATTATTCGCTTCCCAGCGGTCATCTGGCTTAAAATAGAGTTCGCGGTCTCCGCCCGAAATGCCCGAATGCCGAAGAAACCAAGCGGGTGTTCGTATCGACCAGCTGCCGCCACCATGCTCTGAAATAACCAGTGGTCGCGAAGCATTCGTCGCATCTAGAAAATCGGTTCCAGCTTTGGATGCATCTGTCACGTTCTGATTTAACCACTGCTGCAATATCATAAACACGTCTTCCGGTTGCATAAGTCCGCCTCTCCTTGTCGCGTGCGGGCCGTTCGGAATACGGCAAAGGAGCGGCAGGTGCAACAGTTCGCCGTAAAGTTCAGAGTCTGGATTATCAAGACTGCCTGTCCCCACCGCACGATGCTCACCCAAAGGAAATCCTCTGCATCCGCCGACAAGCAGTAGCGCATCTTTTAAAATCGCGTGGTTATCTATCACTTCGACTAACTGCCCCAGGCACTGGTCCCAATGTGAGATCTGGG
The DNA here is from genome assembly GCA_002480485.1 of Planctomycetaceae bacterium UBA7805. Taxonomy (GTDB): domain Bacteria; phylum Planctomycetota; class Planctomycetia; order Pirellulales; family UBA7805; genus UBA7805. The sequence continues at coordinate 58,646 of DLCF01000115.1, read as the reverse complement.
CCGCATAGGCCTGAGCCCACCCGAGCAATTCATCGGGATCTGTCTCCGATCTGACATAGAAATGCGGTGCATCCCGACTGGTGGGCGGGGGCGGGTCTTCCTCTGCCGCGTACCACATTCGCATTGCATAAGGTGCGTCCCAGTTGAGTCCTAAACACTTTGAATGCAACCATACAAAAGCAGGCTTATCCACCTGCGCTAGATGACTTGCTGTAGTAGAAAAAAAAATCTCGGCTTCTGTACACGAATCATCCGCTGAAGAATCCGGTTCGATCATTGCTATTTTTTCGAATCCTGCATGATTCTGAACCAACATTTGATCATCGGTAACGAGCAAAGTATCCAAGGCGTTCGCTCTGGCTTTCCCCACCAGTGAATTGCCCGCGGGCAACCCTCCACGCCACACGGCATCATAAAATTTTTGAATGGTCGGGGAGGTAAGCCACATCTGATCGAACACGATCGAGGAAAACGCAAGATGATCGAAAGAGGGTGTTCCTATCCAGGCGTTACCATAAGCACCGAGCATCCCTGTAGAGAGCCGGTCCATAATAAGGCAGACCACGGGAGGAGCAGAATGAGGCGGCATGGAACCTTCCGCTTTATGAGCGCTGTGCGAGAGCCGCCTTTGCTTCGGCGATGACTTGGTCAACCGTTATCCCGAATTTCTCGTACAGCTGCTTGTAAGGAGCCGAAGCACCATAGCCGGTCATCCCCACAAAACGGCCTGCGGGACCGATATACTTTTCCCATCCTTGAGAGACGCCAGCTTCAACTGCAACCCGAGCCGTGACGTCCGGTGGCAGCACTTCGTGTTGATAAGTCTGATCTTGGTTATCAAAGACTTCCCAGCTCACCAAACTCACGATCCGAACCGCAATACCCTCCGCGGAGAGTTTCTCTCCGGCCTCAACCGCAATAGCGAGTTCGCTTCCGGAACCGATCAAAATTAACTCAGGATCGCTCGGCGGATCGAGCAAGACATAACCACCCCGATTCACTGAGGATGCGGGTTTGAACAGGGTGCGGTCCAACGTCGGCAATGCCTGTCTAGTGAGAACCATCGCGGTCGGCATGGAGGGATCGGCCAAAACCGCGCGATACGACTCGGCAACCTCATTCGCGTCACCCGGTCGCAACACGCGGAGGCCGCAGATCGCCCGCAGAGCACTCAGGTGCTCCACCGGTTGGTGTGTGGGGCCGTCCTCCCCCAAACCGATCGAATCGTGCGTAAACACATAAATCACAGGCAACTGCATGATGGCAGCCAATCGTATCGCAGGCCGCATGTAATCCGAGAATACAAAAAAGGTGCCTCCGAAAGGGAGCAGGCAACTCAGGGCCATACCATTACAGGCCGCACCCATTGCGTGTTCCCGGATCCCGAAGTGAAAATTCCGGTTGCCGTATCCATCCGCTGCGAAATCGCCGTCTGCCGTGAGATGTGTCATTGTCGAGGGAGCCAGATCCGCCGAACCGCCTAAAAACCAGGGAATCGTCTCGGCTAATGTATTCAAAACTTTCCCGGAACTCACGCGGGTGGCTAAACCCTTTTCGTCAGGCTCAAACGTTGGCAACTTCGCATCCCAACCCGCAGGAAGTTTACCGGATTGCATAGATTGCCACTCGGCAAAAAGATCAGGATATGCTTTCGCATACGCGTCCATTTGCTCTTGCCAGGCCTGATGAGCTTTTCCGCCACGCAGTCCAATCCCCTGCGCAAAATGCTCGGTGACATCACCGGGAACCAGAAATTTCTCATCGGCAGGCCATCCATACGATTCCTTGGTCAACCTAACTTCTTCCTCGCCCAAAGGCGCCCCGTGTGCGCTATGATCATTTGCTTTATTTGGCGACCCGTAGCCAATGATACTCCGAACGATTATCAGTGTAGGTGCCTGATTGTTCTCCTTGAAAAATTGGAAAGCCCGAGCAAGCGATTCCAAGTCATTTGCGTCTTCCACCAGAGTAACACGCCAACCGAGGCTCTCGTAACGGCTTGCGACATCCTCGTCAAATGCGAGCGATGTATTACCCTCGATCGTGATGTGATTGTCATCATATATCCAGCATAGATTCGAGAGCTTTAAGTGACCGGCCAGTGAAGCTGCTTCCTGACTGACCCCCTCCATCAGATCACCGTCACTGCAAAGGGCATAAGTGTCATAGCCGAAAAGATCAAAGTCGGGGCGACTAAAATGGGCCTCATTCCAGCGCGATGCCATCGCCATCCCGACGCTTGTCGCAACTCCCTGTCCGAGAGGGCCAGTCGTCGTTTCAATGCCACTGGCATGTCGGTACTCCGGGTGACCGGCGCACGGGCTTCCCCATTGGCGAAATTGGCGTATGTGATCGAGCGTAATCGATTTACTACCGGTCGGCACACCATTCAGATCGACCTGTTCGACCCCTGCCAAGTGAATTAGTGCATAGAGCAACATGGAAGCATGTCCGCAGCTAAGCACAAACCGATCCCGCGCAGGCCACAATGGCGACTGCGGGTCATAGCTAAGCCAATCATTCCAAAGCACATAACCAACCGGTGCTAGTGCCATAGGCGTACCTGGATGTCCACTGTTGGCCGCCTGTACCGCATCCATAGACAAAGTACGGATTGTATTGATGCATCGTTGTTCAATACTTTGATCGATTATCGGCGTCGACATCATACGATTTCCTCGGCAGTGGCGTTGTTCCGTAAGCAATTGATGGATCGATCGAATGCCACCGGGCATGACGCCAGTACGCAGGCCGCGAGCAGGGCAGTCATCCTAAAAATTACAGCATCCGCAACGACAAAACTCAGGGAAAAGTGTAATCTTTCACTGTGGCAATCGTCAATGAGACCAATGGGCCGGCTCTCACCGCAAGTACATTTCCACTCGCTGTAAAATGTTGAATGAGGTCAACTTAAAACATGCACATTTTTCACTCTGGGATCGAAAGCCCTGTCGAAGCGACGCCGTAATCGCATGAAAAGTCAAGTTGTAACCGCGGTAGAGCAAATTGTCTCGAGCAACACAGCGTTTGTGTTGATCGGCAAAAAACAGACTTCCGAACCACGCGTCATTTTTCCGGGCTCTTTCAATCCGCTGCATAAAGGCCATCGTAAAATTGCTTCAATCGCAGAGAGCATCATCGGTGGCCCATTGTACTACGAAATTTCCATCGACAACGTTGATAAACCGACGCTTCGCAGCGATGAAGTTATTCAACGGGTTGATCAATTTGACGCTAACCAGACAATTGCAATCACACGCGCAGTCACCTTTGATCAAAAAGCTTTGCTATTTCAAGGCTCAGTATTCGCTGTTGGCGTAGATACTTTGGCTCGAATTGGAAATTATCGGTATTACGAAAGTGACTGCGATGCCAACGGTGAACAAAAAATGCATCAGGCTATCGATCTTATCGAACACCAGGGCTGTCGTTTCCTGGTCTTCGGGCGAAAAATGGAAAACGCCTTCTGTGGTTTAGCCGATCTAGCCCTGCCGGCAAACCTGCAACGACTCTGTCAGGAAATACCGGAGCATCAATTCAGAGCAGATGTCTCGTCATCAGACCTGCGGTAGTACGTTTTGAGGAGACGGAAAATACCGTGTGTCGACCAGGACAAATTATTTAACCTGCCAAAAGGGTGTCCGATTAACGTCTCGGAGGCCGAAAAGTTTGCCTCAGTTCCATAAAGCCCCCACAGGTGCTCATGGGGCTCGGCTGATGGGATGGCTTTTGATGTGCCCGCACCCAAACCCCCTTGGTCAAAGGTACTTGAATCGCCTAGACTTAATGCAGTTGCAGCCCTGTCGCATTTATCGCCCCAAAACCTTGTCGAACACGGTCTCGACGGGTATTCACTCACGCCTGGGTCTTTCTTGAACGTGTCTGAGGAGAAAGCCACCGCCGATCGCATCGATGACATGGGTCCCATGATGCGCCAATCACGCAAGATCGTGGGAGACCTCCTAGAGCCAAATGCATGGATTTTTTGGACCGACTTCCTTGTGTGCCTAACCGTCACGTATTCATGTATTTTGTTCTTGTTTCAAATAGAAGAAACACGTTATCCCAAGGGGCTACCAGATCATTGGTGGCAGATTGTGCCGGGGTTCATATACGAGATCGGTAATCGCCCTTGGGTACTTCTGGTTTATCTTGTCGCCGGTTTCGGTCTGCACAGACTTGCGAACTTTATTCACGAAGTGGCGCATTTAAATGCCCGTAACGGCCTGAAGAAATTCCGGATTGCCTGGAATCTCCTCTTCGGTATCCCATCGATGATGCCCTCCTATTTCTTCGAGTTTCACATGGGTCATCACAACAATACTATTTATGGAACCGATGTGGATGGTGAATATTTACCCATCGGACGCGGTCCGATAAAAAGTATCGTGTTTTTTCTAATGCAGGTATTTGTCCAACCGACATTTGTCCTTTTTCGGTTTCTGATCATCTCGCCCATTTCATTTATCAGCCCCCGAATGCGAGATTGGTCGCTGAGCACGCTCTCTTCGTTCGTGTTTAATTTCTCCTACCGGAGAAAAATTACAGGTAGAGAGCCTCGCCGCTGGTGGGCATTTATGGATATTGCATGTAGCATCCGTGCATGGCTGATTCCTGGACTCGTGATCGTCGGTGTCGTTTCCGGCGGCGAATTCGGTTCGCCATTTTGTCGAATCTTTACCATTCTTACACTCGCAGCAATGCCCCTTTCTTTGCACTATTTCCGTTCACTCACCGCTCATTTCTGGACGAATCCTGGGGAGCGGATGAGTTTTCGTGATCAACTTTACGACTCAGCTGATATTGTTGGAAATCGTTTCACCGAATTGGTTTATCCGGTTGGTTTACGCTACCACGCTCTGCATCACATGTTCCCCAGCATGCCGTATCATAATTTGGGAATCGCACACCGTCGTCTAATGGCGCAGCTTCCCGCCGATTCACCCTATCGTGATCTGGTATACCCGAGCGTTTATTCTGTGCTTAAAATACTGTTTCACAACGTTCGGACAATTCCCAAACAAAAAACCGAGAAACAGAGTTCTCCCGCGGAGGCAGCGTAAAGCTTTCCAGAGCGGGTCTCTATCTTCAAACATTGATGATAGTGGATGATGGAAATTCAGCAGGTGTAGCTTCTAAGCCCACCTTGCAAGATGCTTCAAGCAACGACATGTCGCGATGGAATCCCCCCTGGAAAGTCTGGATATTCATTGCATTCACTTTGCTGATAATCGCAATCGTGCGGACCACAAACATCACGGCCGATCATGCCGTGGATAATGTCATCACCGCCTCGCTTGCCTTCCTGGCGATTTGCACTTGGGTGAGTTGGTTCAGTTTTTACAGTCGACATGCGCTGTGGGTCCGCATGTTACCGATTGCATTTTTTGTCCTTTCTGTAACAGCCTTCTTTATTTTGAACCGCATTGATCATGTTAGTGGTGACCTGATACCGGTTTTTGCTCGCCGCTCATCATTTCATCCCGACCAATTATTGCCCCTTCCTGCAAGGCCAACGGATTCCGACGACCAGAACGGGCCTGACTTCACAAGCAACACTGCGAATGATTTTCCACAATTTCTGGGGCCGAATCGCACGGCCAAAATTGATGGGATTGAACTTTCGAAGGATTGGGAGCAGGCCAAACCGGAACAAATCTGGAAACAACCGATTGGTGCCGGATGGTCGGCATTTTCAGCGGTCAATGGATACGCCGTGACCATGGAGCAGCGAGGCCCGTCGGAACTAACGACGTGCTACGATCTCAAGACGGGCAAGATCCAGTGGTCTCATGCGACGCCTGCCCGTTACCAGAATAAATTAGGAGGAATCGGCCCCCGAAGCACCCCCACCGTGGACAAAGGAAAAATCTACTCCATTGGCGTTACCGGACAACTAAAGTGTCTCAATGGCAAAGATGGAACAGTGATTTGGGAAAAAAATATTCCGGTGGAGGTCGGCAGCACGGCAGCAGAGGACAGGGATGCGATTTACTATGGTCGCTCCAACTCCCCGCTGATCGTCGATGACCTACTAGTTGTCTCTGGCGGAGGCACTGCGGAAAAAGGGTTCCATTCTTTGTTAGCGTACGACAAGGAAACCGGTGAGGAAGTTTGGCGGGGTGGCACCGATCAGATCAGCTATTCTTCGCCATCCCTGACAGAAATTTGCGGTGTACGCCAAATTTTAATTGTTAATGAGCAAACCGTCTCGGGCCACGATCCTCACACCGGTAAGCTACTATGGTCGCATGCCTGGCCGGGCAACAATCTATCCAATTCCAGTTCATCGCAAGCAGTTGTAATCGGGCCAGACAAAATATTGCTTTCCAAAGGATATGGCACTGGAGCGATGCTGTTGCAGATATCCCACTCTCGCGATGACCAATGGTCTGCAGATAGAGTCTGGGACAAGCACAATGTCTTGCGCACTAAATTTGCGAATGTTGTGTCAAAAGATGCCCACGCATTTGGTTTAAGTGATGGCATTCTTCAATGCGTGGAAATCGCAACAGGTCGCACGAAGTGGAAGAAAGGTCGCTACGGGCACGGACAAATTCTTTTGGTAGGTGACAAAATCATTGTGCTTGCTGAAAATGGAACAGTCCATCTCGTGGCGGCGAATCCGAAGAAGTTCGAGGAACTAGGCAAGTTCAAGGCGATCGAGGGAATCAGTTGGAACAATCTTTGCCTGTACGGCCCTTATTTATTAGTTCGGAATTCTGAGCAAGCGGCCTGCTTCAAATTACCCATCCAATAAAGATAGCTGGGTCCCGATGTGGGTTATGCCCTGATTTCAAACACCGCCTCCAGTTCAACAGCCACACCTAAAGGTAGGCTTGAGGCTCCCACCGCGCTCCGCGTGCCGACACCATGTTCCTCGCCAAAAATTTCGCGGAAGAGTTCGCTGCAACCGTTGATCACAGCAGGCTGCGCTGTGAATTCCGGCGTACAGTTCACAAAGCCTAGTACTTTGACCACACGAACTACCCGATCCAGGCTTCCTATGGCCTCACGCAAACTGGCAAGTATCCCCAAACCAGCCAGGCGTGCCGCAGCGAATCCTGCATCTGCATCGAGTTGATCGCCCAATTTCCCAATAATGAAATCGCCTTGCGGTGTTGCCGGCAAATGTCCTGAAGTCGTCAGCATGCTTCCCGAGACCAGGACGTTACGATATACACCCTTCGGTGCTATCGGATCAGGCAAATCAATTCCAAGATCCCCCAAGGCCTCTTCCGCTGAGTGCATCGTTTCAAGCCTTTCCTGATGTAAAAGATCGATACAACAGATCATTTCTCAAACGCGTTCAATCAATCACCTTATTCAGGGGATATTCGACAATTCCCTCCGCACCGACCGAACTCAAACGGGGAATGATTTCCCGCACGATCGACTCCTCAATGATGGTAACGACAGATACCCAGTCACTATCCGCCAGATCTGAGACCGTCGGTTTTTTTAACGCTGGGAGAAGTAAAAGTACCTCTCCCAGATTTTTTCGCGGAACGTTCAGCATCAGGCCGACCAGATGCTCGGCGTTCATAGCTCCCTTGAGCAACATTGCGATGTCATCAATCTTTGTCCGCTTCCACGATTCCCGATAAGCATCATGATTGGCAATGAATCGGGGCGTGCTCTGTAGCAATTCGGCCACGATCCGTAAATTATTTGCACGAAGTGAACTGCCCGTCTCCGTCACTTCTACAATTGCATCGGCCAGTTTTGGGGGTTTTACTTCTGTCGCACCCCAACTGAACTCTACATTCGCCTCCACGCCATGTTGCTCAAGGAAGCGGGTAGTTAAACCAACAGCTTCGGTTGCGATTCGTGCCCCCGACAAATCTTGCACCGATTGAACGGCCGAGTCATTGGGCACGCAAAGCACCCATCGCACCGGTCGACGACTCACCTTGGAGAAAACCAACTCGCTGACTTCGTGCACGTCAGCGCCAGTCTCCATAATCCAATCGTGGCCCGTGAGGCCGGCATCCAAAACGCCTGCCGCAACATACCTCGCCATTTCCTGTGCGCGAATTAGCAGGCATTCGATCTCTGGATCATCAATCGCGGGAACGTAGCTTCGGGAGCGGAACGAGATTTTGTAACCCGCCCTTCGAAATAATTCGCCGGTAGCCTCCTGTAGACTTCCAGCGGGAATGCCGAGCTTAAGTATTCTCTGTTCATTCATTTACGGTAAACCTCCTCGGGATCAAAGACCCGCTCACCGACAATCCTCAGCCCTTCAGGCGTTTTTTGTCGATAAAAACAGCTGCGATACCCGACATGGCAGGCAGCCCCACCGATTTGCCGCACCTTCAACAACAGCGTGTCACGATCGCAATCGAAATAAAGCGAATGCAACTCCTGGACATTGCCGCTCTCTTCCCCTTTCCGCCACAACTTTCCTCGCGAGCGACTAAAGTAAACGGCTCGTCCCAAGCGGAGCGTTTCTTCATAGCTCTCCTCATTCATATAGGCGAGCATCAACACCTCACCCGTCTCGACATCTTGGGCAATCGCAGGAAGTAGGCCGTCCTGGCTCTTGGAAAAATCGGGGAAATCGTCGTTTCCCCCGGTTTGGGAAGCACTCATTCGATTCGATCTATCCTGTAAAAAGGAAGGCGGTTAGGCTTTAGCAAGCATTCCAGCATAACCTGCGCCCACATTCGGGGCCAGGAGGGAATTTTAAAGCTGACGACACTTGAAGTCATCAGTCAATTTCTGCATAGAACCACAGATTGAGTCCATGCAAGTCAAAGACCGTTCGTTTCTGATCACCGGCGGATCCTCCGGATTAGGCGCCGCCTGTGCGACATCGCTTGTCGCCAACGGGAACCGCGTCATGATTGCGGACGTCAATTGCGAGGCAGCAGAGCAACTTATCGGTGAAGGCGGTTCAAAAATTGCATTCAAACAGACTGATGTTCGAAACGCCACGGAAATGCAATCTGCGATTGAAGCAAGCCTGGACATCCATGGGCCGCTTCACGGTTTGATCACGTGCGCGGGTATCCTTCGCGGGGCGCGCATCATCGGCCGTGACACGCCGCATGATTTGGAACTCTTTCGAGAAATTATTGACGTCAATTTAGTCGGTACATTCAATGCAATGCGGTTGGCAGCGGAGGCAATGGTCCGCACGGAACCCGACCAAGAAGGGGAACGCGGGGTGATCATCACAACCTCATCCATCGCTAGTTGGGAGGCACAGATTGGTCAGGCCGCCTATGCCGCCGCCAAAGGGGGTGTTGCGAGCATGACCCTTCCGGCGGCTCGCGAATTGGGACAACACGGGATACGAGTCGTTTCAATAGCACCAGGTATTTTTGCAACTCCGATGATGGCAGAAGTGACTCCAGCTATTCGTAGTTCCCTGGAATCCCAAATTCCTTTTCCACAGCGATTCGGGGAACCCTCTGAATTTGCCCATTTGGTTGAACATATTATCGGAAATCGAATGCTCAATGGAACAGTCATCCGACTCGACGCAGCAGTCCGTATGGGACCTAAGTGAACTCGACGTTGGTTTGGAACAAATCAAAACCAGCCATGCGTTAGGTACCAATCCACCGTTTGCTGTAAACGGTCCTGAAGTGAAGCTCGCGGCTTAAAATTGAGATCCTGTTTAATTTTGTCGCAGCAACAGGTCCAACTTCCAGCCGCACCTTCGCGGGCTTTGTCCAACGAGAACACTCCCGGACGCCCTCTTAACCGAGCAACCGTAGATGCCCCCGCTCCGAGCGTTAGCGCTAACGTATCGGGCACTGGCAACTTCGTGATCTTCGATTTTCCCAATGCATGGCCGATCATATCGCCTAACTGGCTGTAGCGCGGCGTCGCATCATCTGCAACAAAGTAACAGCCTTCGGAGAAACAGTCGCGGCCCGCATCGGTAACATCCACCCGCGCTGCTGCACGTGCCGCCAGCAGAATACTGCAAGCAAGATCCTCCGCATGAATTAGAGATATTTGTCTCCGGTGCCGCATCCCGACCACCGGGTGAATACCAAACCGCTTAATCGGTCTGAAAATATAAAATCCGCTTCGATCACCACCGCCAAACACGAAGGGTGGCCGCAGAATAGTCACGGGCACCCGATCCGCAACAGCGGCAACTGCCACCTCACCGTTCCGCTTGCTTCGTCCATAATGAGAGACAGGGTGTACCGGGTCCAATTCATTGCGTAGCTTCTCTGATGATGTTCCAGCCGCGGCAATGCTTGAGATTAAAATGAATACCGGAGGATTTTCCTGTTCGGCACAGGCACCGACCAAGTGACGTGTCCCAAGACCATTAACCTGCTCAAATTCGTTACGTCCCAAAGCGGTCATCAACCCGCCGAGATGTACAACAAGATCCACCCCTTTGACCATGCGAGTGAGCGTTTCCGGCCGGGCAAGGTCACCCAGCATCCGTTCCACTCCCCGCTGCGCCAATGATTCACTCCGCTCTAGATCACGGACAAGACATCGCACCTCAAAGCCGCTGTTCAACAAAGCGTCCATCACATAGCGGCCGACAAATCCTGTGGCTCCAGTTAAAAGCGCCTTCTGCATCCGAGATCACCCTTGCTTGTTCCAGCTTGCATTACGATCGCACTCCACTTTACCGCGGAACACCTGCCAGACCAACGAGCTTTGCAGCGGGCTACAAAAAACTGTGACCGGCAGCAAATGGCTATCCTTGATAGGCCGACTAAATCGCGATAGGATGGCCGGTCCTGCATCGTGACCCCCCATGTGTCCTGTTTCTCAAGCGCTGGTGCTGCTTCCTGATGCGGACGGGACTAGGTTTTTGATATCGTTCTCTGACGAAAGTTCCTGCAGATGTCAGATCGAGAGGTGGTTCTCACCGGGTACGGTATCGTGAGCCCGATCGGTATTGGGAAGGATGCCTGCTACGAATCCCTGCATCAGGGTCGGAGCGGAGTTATCTCGGTCAAATCTTTTGATGCCAGCACCTCACGCTGTGCTTTTGCTGCAGAAATATGTGATTTTGAACCCAAACAATACGTTCGTCCCCGCAAAAGCCTCAAAGTGATGTCCCGCGACATCCAGCTTGCTTTTGCCGCTGCAGAGATGGCCATCAGCGATGCAGGCCTTACGCCCGAGATGGGAGAGCCTGAGCGTAAGGGTGTAATATTCGGCACAGACCTGATCTATACCGACCCCGAATCGGTAGATAGCGCCTATCGCAGCTGTACGGAAAATCGTCAATTTGATTTTTCAAGTTGGGGAACACGAGCGATGGAAAATATGTATCCTCTTTGGCTACTTAAATATCTGCCCAATATGTCTGCCTGCCATATCGGAATCGCGCAGGATGCCCGCGGAGCGAACAACTCAATTACAGTCGGTGATACGTCAAGCCTGATTGCAGTCGCCGAGGCGATGCACGCAATCGAAAGAGGTGCACTAGATATTGCTATCACGGGTGGGACGAGCTCTCAGTTGAATCCGACTGTATTCGATTTCCGTGGTCGAGGTCGTTTTAGTCAACATCGGGGCGATCCAACGCAGGCATGTCGCCCCTTTGATCGGGACCGTGACGGCACCGTCCACGGCGAGGGAGCAGCAGCATTTATTCTGGAGAGTCGAAGCCACGCCGAGAAACGGGGCGCTGAGATAATTGCGACCGTTGCTGGAACTGCGAGCTACTTTGAACCAGCAAAAGAAGGCGCCGAGTTAACCGGAATCGCAATTCGCCACAGCATTGAGGGAGCGATCAGCGATGCCAATGTTGGAATTGATGAGATTGATCACGTCAACGCACACGGGATTGCGCTTCCGCAAGAAGACCAGCTCGAGGCGACGGCCATTCAATCTGTACTCGGGGATATCCCGGTCATCGCTCCCAAAAGTTATTTTGGCAACATTGGTGGTGGGGGTGGTGCTGTGGAAATGGCGATCAGCCTTCTGGCATTCCAGGAGGGCATTCTGCCGGTATCGCTGAATTACGAAAATCCGGATCCTGCCTGCCCGGTCAACGTTGTCCATCATGAGCCGCGAAAAATCGCGGGTCGAGGAGCAGTGCTGCTCAATCAGGGGCGAGATGGTCAAGCCGCGGCAGTGGTGCTGCTGACCGACTGAGCCAATTGCCGACTTGGCAGCTCACTGATGTTTTGGAGTCCGGATAGCCGATTCATGGACCGTCGAGGCATGAGATGAATAAGGCGCTGGAATCGGCGGATTCGCGTTACTCTCTGCCACGGGCAACTCCGGCATAGGCTCCTGCGAAATCTTTGCTTTTTTTTCCAAGCCTCGTGTGAACAGCTTGCCAAGGGGGCCGGTCAACAGGGCGGGCAGAAAGATCAGGTCGCCCACCAGAGCCGCAGATAGTAAAAACATCATTAGATAGCCGAAGCGTTGGGTCGGCGTAAAGGTACTTAGCGCGAAGACCCCTAAACCGAGTCCACCGATAATCGTTGTTTCAATCATCGCAGTTGCACAGCGCTCATAAGCCATGCGTACCGCGCCGCGTCGATCAAGCCCGCTGATAATGCCCCGGCGGAACCAGGTCAGGAAGTGTACTGTATCGTCCACCGCAACACCCATTGCCACACTGGCGGTCATCATGGTGCCGATATCAATCAGTGCACCGATCCAGCCCATAAATCCGAAAACGACTACAATCGGGAATACGTTGGGAATCATCGATAACAATCCCGCCGTTGGCGATCGCAAAATTGCAATCATCAGAATACAAATCAGGACAAATGCGAGGAGCGTACTATTGACTAGGCCGACCAACAGTGTCCGCTGAGCTTTGTAAACCAATGGCACAACCCCGGTGTAGACTGGCCAGATGCCGCCGGCTTGTTCCGCTTCGCGAGTTGTGTCCAGCAACCGCATCGAGCGACAATCGAGAGTGTGTTTCGCATGACGCTTAATAAAATCATCTGCGACGGCAGGGTGCCCATCGGCGAAATAGACAAGATCAAACTTACTGAAATATGCAGCTGCTTTCGCATGCTGCTGGTTCGCGGTAATGGCTTGTTCTCGAGGCTCTTCCGAATCGGGCCCTTTGATTGATGTCACTCGAACACCAGCTACTTTGAGAAGCTCGCTCAGAGTTTGCAGCATTTCTTTACGCGATGCTATTTCGATCCTTTCCTCGGACCGCTCTCCGGTGGTCAGCAATTTTAATTTGCTTTCCGGTGGCGTGCCTACTAAACAAACACGCTTTCCTCGCAGAGACTCTCCTGGTCGGGCAATCGTGTTGATAATTCGTTCGCGTTCCCGATATGCTGCCAACAGAGGCGTCACCGCATACCGGATTTCCTCGACAAACTGTCCGTAATCGACATCGCTCAGCGCAGGAAGTCGGGCACTGACGCGAAACAGCTCCTCACTGCCGTCGACTCGAAAATAGTCCTCCTCCAGAAAGTCCGCACGATGCTGCTGAAGCGCTGAATTGTATCCGGATCGCTCGGTGAATACGCCAAGATTGTTACCCTGCTCTGGTAACTCGGGGGCAAAGGTCACCATCGATAGCGCCCGTCCCACGTCTGGAAGCTGTTCAATCCGATGTTGAATCCGCTCAACCATTTCCATCCGTTCGAGCATACTTAGACGGTAATAGCCCTCAGCAGAAAGGATGGGTTCCGAACCCTTGCGCATCCGCGAATGGTCCATCCGAAGCACTACTTCCATTGGCACCAAATTCCCAAGATTTTCCTCCAGCCAGGTGTAGTTACGGATAATATTTGCACCCGGATCAAACAGTTTCATCAACTGGACCGTAGTTTTGGTCTTTGCTAGACCAGCACCGAGAACCAAAAGCATGATCAAGCACAGAATCGTCACCAACGCATGGCGATGGATTATGATGTCTCCCATGCCCAGCAGCAACTTGGAGAAGGGTGTATTGTGTACCTGACCTTGTTTGCTGTCTTTGTTTTTCTTTCGCTTCGGTGGCCAAAGTTGCAACAGCGTCGGCAGGAGAGCGAACAGCACTACCAGCGTAAAAAGCACCCCATAGGCTGAGTAAACACCGAATTTACGAATCGGAATCACCTCACTGGTGATCAGTGATCCTAGGCCGAGTGCCGTGGTGACCGCCGCCAAGGCACAGGGTAGCCAACCAGCCCGCAGTGCGCGTCCCGGAGCACCCTCCAGACCTGCTGCTTCGACCTCGTCCTGATAGTAATTCACTAGGTGAATCGCTCCGGAGAGGCCCAGCACATAAACCAGTGAGGGCAGCACCAGCAAGACGGCATCCATTAGGCCACCCGTGACATAGACGATCATCAAACTGCAAGCTGCACCATAGACACCGCAAAAAAAGACCATGGCCGTCACACGTTTGCTGCGAAAACAGTAGTAAGAGAGTCCGAGTCCGACCAGGGCCGAGAGCCCGACCAAGCGCATCAGCGTAATTTCGCCTTCGTCATCGATTGCTACATTATCGACAGGTGGCCCGCCAATCCGGATTTCCGATTTTTCGAGACCACAGGAAGCTTTGGCGACCTGAAACAGCAAGCCGTCCTCACGTCCCATCAAAACACGGGTTAAAGGCCAGGAGTTTCCCAGTCCGGCCCTCAAATTGTCCTCCGCACCATCGGTCAATGTGGCGACCAAACAGGTTGTTTCACCATCGGGGCCGATAAGTGCTCCCTGCATCCGATCGAGTGCCTCGCGGCGTTTTAGCTTCAGGTTCCCCTTTGGATCAGTCATTTGGTCAAGGACCTGCGGACCGGTGATCACGCTCTTGAAAAAATTTCGCTGGGGGAGATCGGCATTTTCTGGTGTGTCGGGCGGCACAAGCGCCTGGGCAAGCTTCTCGACCCTCGGATCGTCCAGCGTACAACCGGGCCAGCTGATTACTACAAATTGCTCGCCCAGAAATTGCTCGCGGAACCAATCCAGCTCCCGCGTCTCTTCAAAGCCATCGGGGAGCCAGGCTTTGACATCATTTTTATTATTCTCCAGCGCAATTCGCGCACCGCGGAGAACAATCGGCAGCAAAAAAATTGCTGCGAGTAACAAGAGAAAGGCGTTACGCGTGAAAAATGCCGGTTTCTGCATTACCATACCCACTGTCCGGCAAGGGACAGTCCTGTGAAGTAGACATTACCACCGGCATTTATTTTTGCACGTGCCGGTTCGAAATGCAGTTGATAGGGCGCCATAGCTAATCCGTTGATCCAAAATTGATCCCATGACATCCGGAAACTTAAATTCGGATTCACATTGTATTGGGTGAAAAGTTTGCTCTCCAAAAATGCCGCGTAGACGCTCGTCCGCCGACTGCCCCGATAACTCCAAGTTGATTCAGTCCCGTTCGTTACAAGATTCGGCAAGTTAGTGGCAAATTGATACCCAATGGGCAATCCCGCATCCTGATAGACCGTGTCCGGAAATGTCGAGGAGTCCCCTGTCCCGTTGATGTTGCGATTCAGATTTGCGAAGTTTACGTAGGCACCGGCTTTGCCCATCACACCGGCACTCCAGCTTTTGGTCTCCCAGGTATAGTTGCCGCCGAACTGCAAGCCAAATAGCTTGTTGCCCGTTTCAACATCGTAAGTGCCTCTGCTGAGATTACCCTGGCTTAACCAGAGCAGACGCTCTTTTATTCCGATATACCGCATGCCTGCAAAAAACGATGGTACGCCCCCGCTATTAAGCTGTCGAGACCAAGTTCCATCCGGCATCGCCACCATTCGGTCCCTGCCGGGCCGATGCGACAGTCGCACATTGACCTCAAAGCTGTTGAAGTCACTGGAATATTCAAATTCTTGGAGATTGACTGCGTCAAAACCAGGAATAAGCGTCAATCCCAACGGTACCAAACTACCACCGATTGTGATTCGCCCTGTTGAGCTTCCGCCAGGGCCATCCAGATTCAATGCGGTAAAAAGCTCATTGTCTGATGCGCTCACTAACCGCAAATTAGTCTGCCAGTCGAGCAGACCCAGAAATCCGAATTCTACACTTGCGTCACGATTAAAGTAATCACGGCCCAAAAAACGGCCAAGCGTCAATCCCAATCCCGGTTCAAAGCGAAACCCTTTATGCCTAGTAGTGATCTGTCTGATTGGCACATCAAGAACCGGAATACCACCAATCGCATCAAGCCCTGAGAGATCTTTGGCTAGGACCTTCGGTTTACCACTCGACCTCCAAATACCCTCGGCTGTTGCATTGACATACCAAGTGCCATTGCGGTACCAATCGCTGCTGCTAAACACGGGCGCCAGAAAATTACCGATCTGATACTCTTCCGGCTCGTTGTACATCGTTTCTTCAGAAACCCAATCTTCCTCTTCCCCCGCCTGTGCAGCAGAATTCTCCAAGCCGTTTTCCTCTGGGCCGATCGCAGCACCGTCAAAATCCGGACTGACTGACGAGGCTGCTGAATCTCCAGAGTCAGACTGTTTAGGATTCGGCAAGGGCAGCCGGTAAGGGGGCACGTCGCTTCCTGCAGAACCGCCCCCTGCCGGGCCCGGAAAGTCGAGCGGCGGCAAATCTTCGACCGCCAATTGCCAGGGATCCTGCGCAGCGGCTGTAAGTGTGATCCCGGCAAAGGCCGTGATCAGCAAAAACCGCGTCGCCAAACGCTGACAATCCATGAGTCGCTGCAACGTGTGGTCCCTCTTCCAACCGAAAATGCGCATTTGAATTTCTGTTCCCAGCCCTTTCAGAGCGGCGGTACCGCAGTGCCACCGGGGCCGCCCGCGAGCCGGGAGCTGGGGCCTCAGAGGCGTTCATCGACCAATTCCTGAGGGTCTCGATAGAAATAATCGTCAAAATCCGGAAAATCATCATAGCTTAGCTATTTTCTGCAGATTATCGATCTCTTGCCAGTAAATGGAAGCTGCCGAGTAAAAGTTTCCTACCAGGACAAACCTAGCGGGTGAGTTGTCGGTGCCACGGCCTGCGGTTTATGCTGTCATGACTTGCACTTTGCACCATCCAGCCCCCCTCGGGGAGCCACACTTTTTTCCTGGAAAGACCAGTATGCCCTTTGATCGTTACATGCCATGCCCGTGCGGAACGGGCAAAAAGGTGAAATTCTGTTGCGAAGACCTGCTCGGTGAATTGGAAGCGATTCAGAAAATGCTCGAGGGCGAGCAGCGACTGGCCTGCCTGGAATACATAGACAAGCTACGGCAGACTCACCCTGATCGCGCCTGCCTGCTCGCAATAAAAACTTTGCTGCACTACGAAATGCAGCAGGCCGAAGGTTTTGAGCAGACCTTAAAAGAATTCGAAGAAAAACATCCTAAAAACCCCATCGCCGCCGCCGAACGGGCGATCCAGCTAGCCGAGGTGGAGGATGTTCGAGGCGCAGTGATCAAGCTGCAGCAGGCACTCGCCACGGTAGTCGACCAGATGCCAATCCGCGTATACGAGGCAATCGGGATGGTTGGCCGCGCACTGCTCGCAGCAGGCAATGTTCTCGCGGCGCGTGCCCATCTGCTACTGCAAGCATCGATCGGAGGCGCTGAAGATCCACGTGCAATGTCACTACTTGCGCCACTGATCCGTTCGCCCGAGGTTCCGCTACTTCTGCGCGATGAGCAACCGCTGTTGGATGCAAACGGGGAAGCGCCCGAAGTTCAGACCGCCGTGGCATTAGCTGCCAAAGGTCGCTGGCTTGAAAGCGCGGACCAACTTGCTGGATTAGCCGCGCAGAGCGCAAAGGATCGCATCTCCCCCGTCGTAGCGGGAAATCTGGCGATACTGCAATCGTGGTTGGCTCGGGTTGAGGAAGCAGCAGACAGCTGGCAAACATATGCGAACCTTGATTCGCTAGATTTGGACCAGGCGATTGAGGCCGAAGCGATTAGTCAACTGATCGATCCCCGTGCCGAATACCCAACCGTCGCATTAGTCTGCCACACTTTGGAGATCGGTGATGCCGATACACTCGCTGCCCGTATCACGGCCCACAATCAGACCGAAGTGATGAGCGATTCTCCACCGAGTCCGCTGCAAGAGGAAGGGCAGCCACCGCCTAGGTTGGCCTTTTTATTACTGGATAAAGAAATGCCTGATAGTGGGGCAGGGCTTGCCCTTGAAGCGTTGCCGCGTGTGTTGGGTCAAGGATATCTTTTTGGCCGCGAAACCGACCGCAACGCTCGCCTCGAATTCGTTCTCTATCGGGACGCGCAAACAGAATCGACCTTATCATTGCTCAGCACAATTGCCGAGGAAGACCTCCAGGCTGATGGCGACGAACAGATTTTGAGTGAAGTGCCAGATGTTGAACGTAAAATGGCAACGCAAACACGGGTGCCGCCCGACACACCGGTCGAAGATCGTGAGCGTCTTTCAAGAGAGAAACAGCGGGAGGCGATCTTTGAGATATGGCCGGACCTTCCACAACCGGCATTGGCTGGAAAGACGCCGAAGCAGATTGCAGCCGAGGATGGCGTCAGCCGCAGCCTTCAGGCGGCTGTGCTGGTGCTTGAAACCTCCCAAGGAACAGCCGGGGAAAATGTCGACTTCAATCAACTTCGCAAAGACCTCAATTTGCCAATACCACCTCCGATATCACCCGAGGAAATCGATCCAGACCGAGTTCCGATGGTTCGCATGCATCGTGTTTCGGTCGAGCCGATGTCTGATACCTGGTTGCTCCATGCGTACCGGAGGGCGGCCATGCTGGCTGCCTCGACCGTCTTAGCGCGTCTGGCACCCGTGGTGATCGAGCGAGACAGCCTGGAGGGTAAGGTGGACAAAGCAGAGGCGTGCGGGTTACTTGCCGGAGGATCGCCGACAAGCGAGGAGGCCATCACCTGGTTGGCCAAGGCGCGCGAATGGGCTGGGCGGACGAAGGAATCCCCGGCACGTTGGTTACTGGCTGAATTGGATCTGCGACTACGTCGTGGTGAGGCGACGCAGGCTCAACAACTGCTACAAACAATCCAGACCGATCACATGCGGGAACCGGGAATTGCCCAGACACTTTTTGAGCTGCTCGCTCGCTACGGCATTATTGATCCGCGGGCGGCGAATCCGGCCAATATGCCAACCTCCGCGCCCCCGCAAATGGGCGATGTGGCATCCACGGCACCTACACCACCAGCGGCAGGCGAGCAAAAAATATGGACCCCGGACGGAGCACCCGCCGGGGAATCAAAGAAGTCGACCATCTGGACACCTGACGATTGAATCGGAAGTGCAGCACCGGAGCAGGTTGGGGACGTTTGCCTAGGGATGCCTGATATGAATAACCAACGGATGTACTAACCACATCCTCATGTGCACGCCATGACTGAAAAACAGCAGGACTATCGCTGCATGCAACGTGCATTGCAGCTGGCCCGGCGAGGGATCGGCCGGGTTGAGCCGAATCCGATGGTCGGCTGTGTCATCGTCCGAGGACAGACGGTGGTTGGCGAGGGCTTCCATACCGCATTTGGCCGCGATCATGCCGAGATTGAAGCCCTGCGCGACGCCGGCGCGGATGCTGAGGGAGCTACGCTGTACGTCAATCTAGAGCCCTGCTGCCATCACGGGAAAACGGGGCCCTGCACCGAGGCCATTCTGGCGGCAAAAATAGCCCGCGTGGTAGTGGCCAATCGTGATCCATTTCCTCAAGTTGCCGGCACAGGATTAGCTTTGCTGAGAAGACACGGAATCGAGGTGACAACGGAGGTTGTCGCCGAAGAGGCTGAAATATTGAACGCGCCCTATTTCCACTATCTGCAAAACAAAAGGCCCTGGGTGATTGCTAAGTGGGCTATGTCGCTTGATGGAAAAATGGCAACTTCCGGGGGCGATAGCCGCTGGATTTCCAATCCACATTCTCGCAGCATCGTGCATCAAATGCGTGGCAGGGTCGATGCCATTCTGGTCGGTCGAAGAACAGCTGAACTAGATGATCCGCAACTCACTGCGCGGCCTCCCGGACCGCGTACCGCAGTACGGATCGTGCTGGATTCAATGGCGCAACTTCCCACTGACTCAAAGTTGGTCTGTTCTGCGAGAGAGGTTCCTTTGATGGTAGTGACCGGCGAAGAAGCTCCGCCAGAAGCAAGGTCCCGACTTGAGCGTGCAGGTTGTGAAGTAATATGTCTGGAACCTCAACAAGAGCTTTCTTCGTTGCATCAATTACTCAAGCGACTGGGCGAGCGACAGATGACGAATCTTTTGGTCGAAGGGGGTGGAGAGGTGCTGGGAAGTTTCTTTGATGCCGGACTGATAAACGAAGTTCATGCCTTCATTGCGCCCGTGTTAATTGGTGGAAAGGGGGTTGCGCCCCTGACGGGTCGCGGCGCCGAACGGATGGAAAGTGTGACGCAGCTTGAGCATTTACGGACCGAACAGATCGACGGTGACTGGTACATCTCGGGGCGTTTTCCACGTAAAAAATGAATGAATCTGCGAATACTCCGTGCGATTTATTTTTTTGGCCCTAAAAGATACGTCACGCTCGCGGACGCAGATTACCTTTTTCTTGTAAAAGATTTTGGCTCCGACTAAGATTTTTGTAGTGGTCCCGTAGCATTGATCTTCGGGGTCTGACGCTTCAGGCTATTGGTATCGGTTTGAAACGCCAGAAGCGTGTGCCAAAAGCACAACCTATGAATGCACCGTGGGAACTGCGACGATGCACCGCGTGTCTGCTGGAACGGGCAGGCCGCAGGCAGGTGCCGGCGTTTGAAGAGGCAAGAGTTCACCAGACTCAGACACGGATAGTCAGAGAACGCACTGCGAGCAATGCAGTTGTTCTCGAGTCGGCCGACCTCAAGGATGGATGAGGCAACGGATCGTTGTATCGCACTCTTCAAATTGGAGCCAGTCTAATGAGTACAGTGTCCCCTCCGGAACAAAAAGCAAAAGTGCCACCTGTTGGTCGGCAAGAAAAAAAGACGGCCGGAATCTCAAAAACTCTAAATTGCATCGCACAAGTGCGTCAACGCCAGGGCATGACTCTGCGGACCGTAGCCCGCCGGTGGAATCTGGAGATCAATGAGATTCGACAGATGGAGCAACCTACCGCTGATCTTCGCATCAGTGAATTGCATGCCTGGCAACGACTGCTCGAGGTCCCCCTTCATGAACTCCTCGTGGATACTGAGGGGCCGCTCTCGCCACCGGTTTTGCAAAGGGCCCAAATGATCCGCTTGATGAAAACCATTGTTACGCTCCGCGACAAGTCAAACGAACCAGAAGCGAAACACTTGATTGAGCGGCTATTAAATCAGGTGGTCGAAATTATGCCTGAATTGAAGGGAGTGGGCCCCTGGCACGAAACCGAAGAGCGGGTAGATCACCGAAGTCCTCTGGTGTACCAACTCCCGGAAAATTTTTGACCCTTTCTAGCTGAAGGCACGGTGCCACCGTGGTGTCTCGATCGCTGGCATGCGATCAAATGCCGATAAAACGTGCGAACGCCGCACGGGCCTCGGCCACATCATCGGTCCCACCGACAATCGTTCGTCCATCTGGAAACAGCGTGAATTCAAAAGCTTCAACTGAAAACCTTAGCAAGAACTTATTCACTACCACATCTCCCTGCAGTTCAAGTTTTTCTGCGAGTTGTGGCAGGTCCAACCTCGTTTCCTCAAGTGCTCGTAATTGTACCGCATTGCGTCCGCACAGGACGGCAGATTGGCTGCCCCGCTGCCCATCGAGCCAGGGCGCCTCGCCACCATGGCATGCGGGGCAATCGTTGGTAGCTCGGATCGCCTCGGTGCCAACGTGGCGAATGCGATTGTCCCAAAGGTCGATGACCAACAAACCGGGCTGGATCGATTCAGAGTGACCACTCAGTATCTTAATCGCTTCCACAGACTGAATGCTGGCAACAACGTTTACGATACCTCCCAGAACACCCGCCGTATCACAAGTCGGCATCTCACCTGCCCGGGGAGGCTCTCGCAAAATGCAGCGCAAGCATGCCGTTTGCCCAGGAATAATCGTCATCGTCTGGCCCTCGGCTCCGATACAGCCGCCAAAAATCCAGGGCGTGGACAAGCGAAGCGATGCGTCGTTTAGAAGCATGCGTGTCTCAAAATTATCGGTCCCATCGATTAAGAGATCCACGGATTCAGCAAGCTGCAGGATGTTGCGGTGATTTACATCAGCAACATGGGGATCAATTTCAACAGTCGCATTGATCTGATTTAGTTTTTTAGCCGCCGCAATCGCCTTGGGCAGACGGGCAGCAACATCGTCCTCATCGAACAGTACCTGTCGTTGTAAGTTGTTTAATTCAAGAAAATCACGGTCTACAATCCGTAGATATCCCACGCCGCCACGAGTAAGTGTATTGGCAATCACCGAGCCGAGCGCACCGCAACCGCAAATAAGCACGCGGCTTTGCGCGAGCCGCTGTTGCCCCTCGCGGCCAAGCGGCGGATAACGCCATTGTCGTGCATAACGTTCCAACGATTGTTGCGATGCAGGATTACTCATGGGGCAACACACTCAACTCAACAGGAAAAGAAACCAGCACTGTCCTTTAATATAGCTCGTTTTGAGACGATGCGATGTACCCCGCGATCTGTGGCTGAGCAGCGGTTCGTCTTTGCAGATCATCGCAGGCCTGCCGGGCGGCCTTGATCGATACCTCCGCCGGACCGACTCGACAACAAACCATCTGGGGTCGCTTCTCCGATTTAAGCGAGACGTCACCTAGGAATGATTCTTCGACGATGAAAACCTGCGCCCAGGGCGGAACAGGGCGACTGGGTCGACACGCTATCGCTCGCAGCAATGAAGTTGCCGGCGAGGGCAATGGCGTTTCCAGCGCAAGCTCCGTTGCCAGGATCACCATTCCCACTGCGGGCCAGCAAGCAAGCTGATTTAACTCGGCAACCACACGGGCAGGATCGACAGACTCAATTCTCACTGCCAGCATAACTCCCTGACGGGTCGCCTCCGCAAGTAGTGATTGGTCCGGATCGCAAAGCAGCAGCACCGATCCAGACTGGAGACAAAACTCCAA
Organism: Planctomycetaceae bacterium UBA7805; assembly: GCA_002480485.1. Taxonomy (GTDB): domain Bacteria; phylum Planctomycetota; class Planctomycetia; order Pirellulales; family UBA7805; genus UBA7805. Next base: position 35,740 of record DLCF01000115.1, on the reverse strand, counting down.
AATGTCCTTCTCGGCGGTTGCGCCTTTCACCTCAGGCGGCATTTCAATAACGCGCATCACATAACGGCGATCCGCTAAGTACAAATCCGTATTTCGGATACCCAAAGGACGAATTCCCACCAACAGCGATTCGCTCCACTTCGCGGCGGTAATGGACTCGCGCAGGTTTAGCTCTAGCTTATAGGTAAAGGGGGATCCGGGTGTCCAGAAACAGGGGTCTGGTAGCACGCCCGTAAAGACCTGAGGCCTTTCTTTGCCGACCGATTTTAGCGGATAGCGGGCGGGCAGAGTGTGCGATGCGACGCAAAAGGGGCCAGAAAGTGCTGCAGCGAGAATGGTAACTCGTGCATCCTCTGCCTGAACAAAGTATTCTGCAGCCAGCGTGCTCACATCACCCCAGTACAATGTGATGCGATCGGAAATCGATCGATTCAACGAATGTATCTTTTCCATATTCTAATCCAAAAGCTCGGCATCTTCAGAGTGCAATTTAGATGCTTGAATAGCTTCGGCGAGGCAACGCGCTGTCGGGTGAGGTGAATGCCTCGCCAGATCCTCGGGGGTTCCCACGCCAACTACTTCTCCCCCAGCATCCGCAGCACCGGGCCCTAGATCGATCAGATAATCTGCCTCTTTGATCAATTGCAAATTATGGTCGACCACAATCAGCGAGTGACCAACATCGAGCAAGGCTGTGAAACAATCGATCAACTGTGAGACATCCGCAAAGTGCAGTCCGGTAGTGGGCTCATCAAGAATATATAATGTTTGATTCTGGGATCGACTGGATATGGCTGTCGCCATCTTCAGTCGCTGCGCCTCACCACCTGAAAGCGTATTAGCACCCTGACCCAGTGGGAGGTACCCGAGGCCGACATCTAATAATCGCTTCAGTTTCGCTTGTACTTTTATTTCACCCCGGAAAAATACAAAAGCTTCACGCACTGTTAGCTCCAACACATCCGCGATACTTCGACCGCGATACAGAACTTCCAATACCTCCGCCCGATACCGTGTGCCCTGGCACTCCGGACACTTCATATAAATATCGGCAAGAAATTGCATATCAATACTAATCTGGCCTTCGCCCTTGCATTTTGGACAACGGCCACCATCCACGTTGAAGCTGAAGTGGCTCATGGTGATGTTCCGCACGCGGGCATCCGTAGCCTGGGAAAAAACTCTGCGAATTTCGTCAAATGCCTTGATGTAGGTAACCGGATTGGAACGCGGTGATTTTCCGATCGGTTGCTGGTCAAGAAACATACAATCATCTAGTTGGCCCGCGCCAAGAAGATCGTCGTAGGGCAAACCAACCAAAGCCTCTTTGTTGAGTCTACTGCAAATTGCAGGGAAAAGGGTTTCTTGAACTAGGCTACTTTTGCCAGCGCCACTAACACCCGTCACCACACAGAGTACGCCCAAGGGAAACTCGACATCGATGTTTTTCAAGTTATTGCCCGAGGCTCCGGTCAGCCGAATCCATCCCTGGTCGGTCGGACGAGGTTGCGAGGTAGATCGCGTACCACGTCGACCGGCGAGATAATTTCCGGTTAAACTTCCCTCCTCCGCCTCCAGCGCTGCCGGTGGTCCCTGGAAAACAATTTGCCCCCCCTGTTCTCCTGCGCCTGGACCAATTTCGACCACCCAGTCCGCCGATCGAATAATCGATTCTTGATGCTCAATCAAGGCCACAGTGTTGCTGCGATCACGAAGATCATTGATTGCTTTGAGCAAAGGAGCGACGTCGTGCGGGTGAAGTCCAATCGATGGTTCGTCGAGCACATATAACATGTTTACCAGATTCGATCCCAGCGCCGCGGTCAGTGCCACACGTTGCGACTCCCCCGCTGATAATGTGCGCAACGGGCGATCCAACGTAAGGTACCCGAGTCCTACCGATTCGAGATAACGCAACCGGGATTTAACCTCCACGAGAATACGCTGAGCCACTCGATGTGCACCCGTCTCCACCTCAGTATGTTCGAAATTTTTTAGACAATCGGACACCGACATTGCCATGAATTGAGCGATGTGGTGGCTGGCAACCGTGGTGGCGAGGGCAAGCGATTTTAAACGACTTCCCTCGCAGGTGGTGCAACACCGATAGCTTTTCCAACGGCTCAAAAATACTCGGACTGGCATCTTGTATTTGCGACTCTCGAGCCAACGGAAAAATCCCTGCAAACCGCCGAAATCTCGCTCGGGCACTCCCTGATCAATCAGGCTAATAGCCCGATCGGGGAGATCGGCAAAAGGGGTGTCGAGTGGAATCTGATAATCATCTGCCAGCTCCAGAAGCTCCTCCAGTTCATGGGCGTAAGCCGGTGTGCTCCATGGCGCGATCGGACCCTCGCGCAATGTTTTTTGTTTGTCCGGTACAATAAGGTCCATATCCAGCTCGGCGACCGTACCAAAACCCTCGCAGGTGGGACAGGCACCGAGTGAATTATTAAAATTAAAATATCTTGGATCACCTGACGGAAACTCAATATGACAATCAGGGCATTCCATCTGCTCACTGAAGCCGACGCGTCGCATAGGAGTTTGATCAATGATTGTCGTATTCTGAGACGGTTCATCACTGTCCGTTTCACACCAAAGACAACACCTACCATTCCCTTGCACAAAACCGGTCTCCAGTGAATCCCGCAAGCGGCTATCTTGCACAGCGCCCGTTTTAACCCGATCGACAATCACATCAAACGTATCGCCTCGATCGTCTCGAGATACTGGAACGTCCTGCAAATCGGCTAGTTGCCTTATGCCACCCCCAAAAACCGCCCGCAAGAAACCGTCGGCACGAAGTTGTGCAACACGTTCCTTGGCATGGTCGGCATGATCGAACGAAATGGGGAAAGCTATCATGAGTTTCATTCCGCGTGGTTGCTGTGCGACCCATGCGGCCGTTGTTTCCGCGTCATCAATTGTGACCGAACGTTCACATGCTATGCAGCGTGTCGTCCCGATTTTCGCGAAAAGCAGTTGAAGATACTGCGCAATGTCGGTGGCAGTTGCCACGGTCACACGATTTGATCGACTGGCCTGTTTCGGTGTAACCGCTATCGATGCCGGAATGCCCTCAATTTTTTCTGCCGCCGGTTGAGGAAGCTGTTCAATAAATTGTCGTGTATACGGTGAAAAACTTTCGATGTACCTTCGCTGACCCTCTGCATAGAGTGTATCGATCGCCAAGCTTGTTTTTCCACTTCCGGAAACACCGCAAAAAACGATGGTTTTACCGATAGGGATTTCGAGACCAATTTTTTGCAGGTTATTGACCTCAACTCCACGCAATTTAATTGCCTGCATGGACACCTGTTTCCTCTGCCCTTTATTCAGATAAGCGGATTCTTTTATCCTATCGAGCAAAGCCTCTTTTTACGAGTGATGCCTTTCAATCCAACTGTGTGAAAGGCTAATTTGCTATAATTCAGTCACCATGAAAACAAAAAATAAAAACCCATTTTACGTTTTGCTTATTCTGGTGGGCATCCTGTTCTTTGTTACAGCAACCACTTACGGGGTGATGGCCATTCGCGAGACCAATCGTCCAGATTTCGTGCGCGGTTCAGCAATCGCCGAACAACCCTCGGTCCAGCAGGAGGGCTTATTAGCGTTTATGGAACAGCACGGGGACAGACTTCTTATCGTAGAGGCTTTATTGCTTGGATTTCTCACTGTAGCGGCAATCGGAACCGATGAGCTTGTCGGTCGAGGGGCAAAGAAAGCGGCGACATCAAAACACTCACAAAAAGGAACCGAGAAATGAAGGTCGATCGATCCGAAAAAGTAGATTCTCAAAGCGTGAAAATGGAGGGTGCCACCGGATGCAGCGTTAGGTGGCTGATCAACGATACTGACGGTGCGCCCAACTTCGCCATGCGACAATTTGCCGTTGAGCCAGATGGACACACGCCGAAACATAGTCACCCATACGAACACGAGGTCTACGTGCTCTCAGGTAACGGCGTCGTCTTGGAGGGCGATCAAGAACATCCGATCGGGGCGGGTGACTTTATTTACGTGCGTCCGGATGAAATTCACCAATTTCGCAATACAGGGACTGCGCCGCTTACCTTTCTTTGCATGGTGCCCCATATCCCAAAGGATACCCGGGCACAAGCTCTGCCTGAATGCGAACAGACTTCGAGCGAATTGAAGTAACTAGGATTATTCCCTTGCGTCTCTGCTTGATCATTTCATAAATTCGGCTCCATGACAAAACCAACCTCGCGTGAAGTTGAATCACTTCGTGATGAAATCCGTGATCACGATCGAAAATATTTTGTGGAAGCTGCGCCGGTCATCTCAGATTTAGAGTATGACCGATTGATCGATCGATTGCGTGAAATTGAGGCGAAGTATCCCGATTTGCAAACGCCCGAAAGCCCCACGCAGCGTGTCGGCGAGCAAGCGGTAGAGAATCTTGAATCGATTGAGCACCGCGTGCCGATGCTATCGATCGACAACACATACAGCGAGGAAGAGGTCCGAAAATATGCCGATCGCATCGCAAAGTTACTTCCTGGTGAGAAAATCGAGTGGGTCGTTGAACTCAAAATCGACGGCGTCGCGGCGACAGTGATCTACAACAAGGGCGTCCTCATTCAAGCCCTGACGCGGGGCAATGGGATTATGGGGGATGACATCACACACAATATCCGAACTGTGAAAGATGTACCGCTGCGATTGAGAAGCAAGTCCACTCCCGAACTGCTTGAAATACGGGGTGAAATTTATATGAAAAATTCGGACCTAGTTGAACTCAATCACCAGCAAGAACAGCAGGGGGAATCTGTTTTCGCCAATACCCGCAATGTGACTGCCGGCAGCATCCGCTTGCTCGACCCGCGAAAATGCGCGCAGCGTCCTCTGCACATATTTTGCCACGGAGTGGGTGAATCAGACGAGCTTCAGGCAAAAACGCACATGGAATTTCTGGCAGAACTGAGAAATTTCGGACTGCCTGCAACGCCCTTCGTCGAGTGCTTTGATTCGATCGATCAGGTCCTAGTTCATTGTGACCAATTAATTTCCAAATTACATAATCTGGACTTCGAAGTGGACGGGTTGGTGATTAAAGTCAATCGTTTTGACCAACGGGAGAAGCTTGGCAGCACTGCGAAAAGTCCACGGTGGGTAATCGCCTACAAATTCGAGAAATATGAAGCTGTCACTCGACTGAATGAAATTCGCGTGCAGATAGGCAAGACCGGTGCGGTGACACCGGTCGCGGAGCTCGAGCCAGTTGAGTTGGCTGGTACCACCGTCAGCCGAGCAAGCCTGCACAACGCGGAGGAAATTGTGCGAAAGGATATCCGACCGGGTGATACGGTCGTGGTGGAAAAAGCCGGAAAAATTATTCCGCACATCGTGCGAGTGGAACTGCACAAGAGGAAGGGCAAAGTGGCGAAGTTCCGATTTCCCGCCCTTTGCCCCGAGTGTGGCACGCAGCTACGGAAGGATGAAGGGGGCGTCTATATTCGCTGCCCGAATTTCAGTTGCCCCGCTCAATGGAAAGAACGCCTGCGTTATTTTGCCAGTCGCAATGCAATGCAGATTGAAGGACTCGGCGAGGCATTAATTGATCAATTAATCGGACAAGGTCTGGTCTCCACCTATGGCGATCTCTATCGCCTCAAAGAAAATCAACTGGTGCCGCTCGAACGAATGGGAAAGAAGTCCGCCCAAAATCTACTTAAGCAGATTGACGCCAGTCGAAAACGTGGGCTCGGCCGATTGCTTAATGCACTTTCGATTCGTCATGTAGGACGGAATGTAGCCTTGCTGCTTGCAAAAAAATTCGGAAACATTACGAACCTCCGTCGTTGTTCGATGGATGAACTGGCAAAGGTGGATGAAATAGGTGAGATTATTGCCCGCAGTGTATACAATTTTTTGCACTCCTCGCACGGGGAAGAAATAATTAGCGATCTATCAGCGGTCGGTGTCGACCTTGAAGTGGAAGCGATGGAGACGCCACAGGGGGTATCCCTGTCCGGCAAGACTTTTGTTGTCACCGGTGCCTTGGAACAATATACGCGAGACGAAATTCACGAGTTAATCGCACAGCATGGAGGTCGCGCAGCTTCAAGCGTTTCCAAAAGAACTGATTTTCTTGTCGCTGGTAAAAACGCCGGTAGCAAACTCAGAAAAGCTGAACAATTAAGTGTCAAAGTACTCACCGAAGCCGATTTCGCCAGAATGCTTGAGGCATAGCAGTAACCGCTATTCATCGTAAACCGGTTCGCTTACAATCCGCCTGCTAGGCGGTACTATCCTTTAAATCATTTATCAGCAGAGGAACAAGACAATGAGCGAGCGTATCGGGATTCGAGTAGGTGAGGCATTATTACGCGGCACCACCAAGCCCACGGCTGCCGAACCAGAGTTGGTGATCGGCGAAATGGATGGGCCGGTGGGTCAGGCATTTGCCACTCTGCTCGGCGACCAAGTGAAGGGTCATACCCGTGTGCTCGCACTTCTAAACGGCGACGTGGCGGTAAAACCGGCGACGCTGATGGTCAGCAAAGTGACGGTCAATAAAAATAAATATACGAATATTCTCATGGGCACTGTGCAGGCGGCGGTAGCTAATGGAGTCCTTGATGCCGTTCGCGAAGGCATTATTCCAAAGGAAAAAGCGAACGACCTCGCCATCATTGCGGCAATCTGGGTGACGCCTGCCGCGGCAGATGATCCCAACCTGGATCACCAGGATTTATTCGATACTCACCGTAAAGCGATGTTTGAGGCAATCCGCAAGGCGATGCAGGGTGAACCCTCCATCGACTGGCTGCTGGAAAATCAAGAAAAGATCGAGCACAAATACTTTAAACTTGGTATGGCGGGTGAATTACCCGGCTAGGCGGTTGTCGGGTGTTGTCGACCTTTAGCTGGCTTTGGCGAACACAGGCGTCTAAGCATCATTGCGCGGTTGTTTACGCGGAGGGGCCGTTTCAGGAAGCACAACGCATACGATTAGGGCCACCACGAACAAGGCAGGGATGATTCCCATCGCCCAGCGAAAATCAGTGGCTGTCGCTGCGTCGAGCAATAAGGATGGTTTGACCACCGCGGGATGGCCTCCATGGTGGGCAGGTGCTTTGACCTCCGCCGTTAGCACCCAACCGATCCAGATCTGTAAAATGGCTGCAACCATCATCGTAATGAAATTGCAACATGCGGTCGCAGTTCCACGCAGCGGCTTCGGGGCGACCTCCATGGAGGCGGCAAAGCAAACCACTTGCGTGCTGGTAAACAGCCCCGCGATAAACATCAAAGTCAGTAGGCCACCATAGCCCAACAAGCTGGGCCAGAGCAAAACGCACATCGCCGCGCCACCCCCAACGCTACCAACCATCAGTGGCAACCGCCGCGATCCCCAGCGATCGGATAAAACACCCATCACGGGACTGCCGAGAAGCCAGCCTACCGCGAGTACGATGGTGGCAAAACTCGCTTCCTCAGCCGAATAGCCACCCGCCTTTTCCATAAACGTGTTGCCCCACATTGCGGCAACAACACTCAGCGGGAGGTAAAGAATCGCGCTGATTAGACCAAGGCCCCAAATAGGCCAGGAGACAAGAACGCGAAAAATTCCCTTTAAGATGCTAATTTGGGTCTCATCCTCCGGAGTGAATCGCTCATGAAACCAAGCGGGGCGCTTCGGAATGACCACCCACAACACACCGGCATACGCGATGCCGGCCCAACCGACAGTTAACACCACGTTCCTCCAGCCAAAGGCTTTGACCGCATTCACCATCGGAGTCTGACCGATCACTTCGCCCAAAATTCCAACCGCCGTGGTGATGCCTGCAATCAGCGCAAGGCGACTCGGTGGAAACCAAACGGTTGCGACGTAGACAGCTCCCACAAATGCAAAGGCCGATCCGAAACCGGCCATCCCCCGCGAGAGACCGACAGTGGCGAGGCTGTCGCCCAAGGCAAACACCAAACAACCAGCACCGCAGATGGCAGATGCACCCACGATGAGAACCCGCGTGCCGAAGCGGTCGAACAGGCCCCCCACCAAAAGTTGCATCGGTGCATACACCCAAAGATAGACAGCGAGTGCCGAGGAAAGGGCCACAGGGGTTGCATGGAGTTCTGTCGACAAATCATCCATGATGACGCTTGGCATCACACGGACAAAAAATTCGTAGAGGAAAAAAATTGCCGCAAAGCCCCAGAAAAACCAGCCTGACCAGTGCCCTCGATGGAGTCGTGACCCGAAATCAAACATCGTGAACCCCCAACCGGCCTGCGGAATCAACGAGATGGCCCCGATTGACCAGAAAACAAAGCATGCCCAGATCTGGATCTGTCTTATACCATGCCGATAAATGCACGCATAGAATGGTCGGGTGTCAGCCTCTGCCCTGCCGTCATGATTGCGCTTGCTGAACTCCACGCACTCACGCCGGTCATCGGAAATTATTTTGCGAAATCAGCTTGCCGCAAATGACAGGCTCAGTGCGAACCGGAGAGTTGCTGCAAAAAACCCGCGTAACCGGCCACCATCTTCACAATAATGCCGATTATCATCGCTGCAACCATTGCCCAAACGAAGAATGTGATGATTTTCGTGATCACTGCAATGGCCCTGCGAGAGCGCTCCTCATAATGCTCGGCCAGACGGAGCATCGACTCATCAAGGCGTCCGGTCTGCTCACCTACTTGAAGCGGATCCAGGAAATCATTTGGAAAAATACCAGTACTCAGCAAAGCGACTGATAACTCCTCCCCTTGCTGCAGCGCGGATGAAACTCTCACTTGATACTGCATAAAAAACTGACTGCCCGTCGCACTGAAGGCATAGGGAACAACTCGACGCACATCCATGCCGGATTCCAACAGCAGGCCCAGTGTCCAGCTAAAGCGGGCGAGACAAATCGTGCTGAGGCAACTGCCTAAAACGGGCAAACGGAAAATCGCACGCTCCAATAAGGTGTTCTGAAAGAATCCGTGTCGAATCAGAAAAAAAAGAAGGATTGTCAGGCTAAAGATACCAACCCAAAGCAATACGTAGATTAAAAGTCCATGACTCCCTGTCAAGCCAATGCCGAGAATGTCGTAGGCTGCCGGGCCCCGAGTTTGGGCAATGGCATCCAAAATCCAAATCAGAAATCCGACAATGAAAATCGCGGCGAAAAATTGCATCATGGGCCAAGTGATGCCCGCGACAAATAGTCGCCGTAGTCGAATCCGATTCTCATAATGTGCTGCAAGACGTCCGAAAACGGCCGGCAACTTTCCAGCGGCCTCGCCGATTTCCACCATTTGGAGAAAAAGCGCTGGAAAGCGGTCTCTGTGCTCCGCGAGCGCGTCGGTGAGCGAATCGCCTCTACTGAGTGAAGAAGTAATCTTCGAAAACGTGGCAGCGGCGCTGGCTCGGGCCCGTTCCGATTCACGTTTCCAAGCAATGCGGACATCAATTCCCGCTTCGAGCGAGGTAGCCATGCGGCCACAGAGGCCAAGCAGTTGTGCCGTTGATATTTTTGACATCGTATGTTTGCAAAAGCACGGGCGGAAAAGTGGCTACGATATGGTAGCATGCTCTCTACAGGTTTTCCTCAAGGGGTTGCTGTTCTCATGTCGAAAAAAAGTGTTTTCAAGAACGTGGCGCTGGTCGGTGTCGGACTGATCGGAGGATCGATCGGCTTGGCCCTACAAAAACGCAAGCTGGCAGATGTGATTGTCGGAATCGATCCGAGTGAAAAAAACCTTGACACAGCCCTAAATCGCAAGGCCATTACGCAGGGGACAACCGATTTGCGGGCAGGCATCCAAGGCGCTTGCTTGGCGATTATCTCTGCACCAGTGCAAAAAATCCCGTTTCTGATTAGCGCCGTCGCCGACGCGAGCAGGGGCAATTGCCTGATCACCGATACCGGAAGCACAAAACGTGGAATTCTCGCCCGAGTTAATGCAGAGACTCGCTTTATCGGCAGTCATCCCATGGCGGGAGCCGCGCAGCATGGCCCCAAAACAGCCAATGCCGATCTGTTTGAAGACCGAGCGATCATTCTGACACCGCCAACGCATGCCGAAACGGCCGATATCCGTGCACTTGAGCAATTCTGGACCCGTCTCGGGGCACATACCGTCGAAATGTCCGCCGTAGACCACGATCGGGTGGTCTCCTCGGTGAGTCATCTCCCGCACCTGGCAGCAGTTGCCTTGGCTGCTGCCACACCGCCGATGAACCTCCCGCACGTTGCTTCCGGTTGGCTCGACACGACTCGGATTGCAGCGAGCGGTGAATCGCTGTGGGTCGATATTTTATGCGACAACCGCGACCACGTCTTGAAGTCGGCCGAGCGGTTTGGCAAGGTATGGACTCAACTCTGCGGAGCGTTGGAAAGAAATGACCGCACAGCACTTCGTAGAGTTCTTCGCGAGGCAAAAAATCGTCGAGACCTGGCCGACCCAGCTGAAAATGAGCGCAATCTGTAAACGGACGCATTATGCTCTGGCAAGTTGATATTTACCCCGCCCCCGGGCAGCTCGATCGATCGTCCGTTGAAATCCGGATTGATGCTACAGATCTCGGTTTTGGCGACCTGAAGATTTTTACGAGCCGTTGCTATCTTTTGCAGGGAGATTTAGAAGCCGAGCAAATTCAAACAATCGTAGATCAATTATTGGTGGATCCGGTGGTTGAACAGGTCGTATTTGCACCGGTGGGCGATTCCAAGCTCAATCGGCCTCCCCAGGAAAATCTTGATCCTCTGCATGTGATACTCAAACCGGGTGTGATGGACCCAGTAGCCCAGAGTGCATTGCGGGCCATCGGCGATCTCGGGATCGAGGTGGAAGCGGTCCGGACGTTAAAAAAGTATTGGATTACCAAATTAGAAATCGGCACCCTGAATCGGCTAACGAGTAAAATTCTTGCTAATGATGCGATTGAGCAAGTCCTCGTCGGGCCGCTTGACATTCAGCAGCTCCATCTCGGAACGCCTTACAATTTTGAGCTCAATACGGTGCCAATCCGCCAGCTAGATGCCCAAGAACTGGATGCATTGAGCCAAAGCGGTCAACTTTATCTGCAAACGGCAGAGATGGAAACGATTCGTGATTATTACCGAAATATGGATCGTGACCCGACCGATATCGAATTAGAAACTTTAGCACAGACCTGGAGCGAACATTGCAGCCATAAGACGCTCGCGGGACGCATTGCGTATCAGGGACCGTTGGATCAAAAGGGAACGCATGGCTCGCGACAATTCGAAAATATGCTAAAGGAGACGATCTTTGCGGCTACTGTTGCAATTCGGGAAAAGCTCGGGGAACGCGATTGGTGCGTCAGTGTCTTTGAGGACAACGCAGGGATTGTTCGCTTTGACGAATCGCATAATGTGGTATTCAAGGTGGAAACGCACAACCACCCATCCGCATTAGAGCCCTATGGCGGCGCAAATACGGGAATTGGGGGCGTCATTCGTGATCCACTCGGCACGGGTCTCGGGGCACGACCGATCTGCAATACGGATGTTTTCTGCTTCGCACGACCCGACTATCCGGTTGACCTGCTCCCACAAGGTGTGCTGCACCCCCGTCGTGTGATGAAAGGCGTGGTTTCGGGTGTCCGAGATTATGGAAATCGCATGGGAATCCCCACAGTGAACGGAGCGATCTACTTCGATGATCGATACCTTGGGAATCCTCTCGTTTATTGCGGCACGGTTGGTATTCTGCCAAACGATAAATCTTTTGGGGCACCTCGAGCGGGCGACCATATCGTGGCGATCGGTGGTCGTACCGGAAGAGATGGCATTCATGGTGCAACATTTAGTTCAGCGGAGCTTACCGAGGAGAGTGAATCGCTTTCCGGTGGCGCCGTTCAGATCGGGAATGCCATCACTGAAAAAATGGTACTCGATGTTGTGCTCGCCGCGCGCGATCGTGGACTTTATCATGCGATCACCGACTGTGGTGCGGGCGGATTTTCCAGCGCAGTCGGTGAAATGGGTGAAGCGATTGGTGCCGAGGTTTATCTGGAGCAGGCTCCGGTGAAGTATGAGGGGCTCTCTTATACGGAAATCTGGATTTCTGAGTCCCAGGAGCGCATGGTACTGTCTGTCTCGGAAAACCATTGGCCGGAACTGAAGGCACTGTGCGCTGCAGAGGATGTCGAGGCGACAATTATCGGCCGATTTGTTCCGACAGGAAATCTGACTCTCAAATTTCACGACAATGTCGTCGGGGAGTTGCCGATGGAATTTCTTCATGACGGGCGTCCTCCGGTCATCCGCCAAGCAACGTATACGATACCATCGGAAACATCTCTGACGCCCATGCCGAGCACAGTCGATGCTGGGATGGGTCTGATAAAAATTCTTGGTTCGCTCAATGTGGCCAGTAAAGAGTGGGTAATTCGCCAATACGATCACGAGGTACAGGCAGGCAGCGTGATCAAGCCACTCGTAGGAGCTAAAAGCGATGGGCCCTCCGACGCGGCGGTCGTGCGACCGCTGTTGTCTTCACGTCGAGGTATCGTCGTCTCGTGCGGCATGAATCCGCATTACGGCTCACTTGACACTTATCATATGGCGGCCAGTGGGATCGATGAAGCAATCCGAAACTGTGTAGCCGTCGGTGCCGACCCATCGCGAATCGCAATCCTCGATAACTTTTGCTGGGGAGATTGTGAGAAGACGGAGACCCTTGGTTCGTTAGTTAGAGCAGCGTTGGCATGCCACGATCTTGCCGTCGCTCTCGATACACCGTTTATCAGTGGTAAAGACAGCCTAAATAATGAGTTTAGTTATTCCATTGACGGCAAAAAGCAATCGATTGCTATTCCCTCCACGTTGCTAATCAGCGCTATGGGACAAGTTGATTCGGTAGATGATTGTGTCACGATGGATTTCAAAGCGCCCGGCAATCTGATTTACCAGGTTGGATTGACAAAAAATGAATTGGGTGGATCCCATTTCGCCCTGACCCACAACTTGAGTGGCGGTCGGGTGCCTCGGGTTGAAGTAGCGCAAGCAAAAGCAAACTTTTTTGCAATCTATGCCGCGATTCGGCAAGGTCTAATTCGAAGTTGTCACGACATGAGTGAAGGGGGATTGGGCGTTGCGGTTGCCGAAATGGCATTTGCCGGCGACTTAGGGGCTATCGTCCAATTGGCAAACATCCCCTGTGAGGAGGATGTCGATAGCGACACCTGCCTGCTATTCAGCGAGTCTAATAGTAGATTCCTATGCGAAGTTACCCCTGATGCCGTGAAGGACTTTGAAGCGCTGCTGTCCCGAACGCATCAAGGTCAAAGCATTGCTTTTGCCAGAGTCGGAAAAGTCACAGGTGATAACCAAATGAAAATCGAGGATCGCAACGGTGGAACGATGGTTGCTTTACCGCTCGATCAACTGAAGGAAGCGTGGCAAAATCCACTCGCTTGGTGACCTTCGAGCGAAGAACCTACCAAACTGAGAAGGAAATTCTTTCATGTCTCAACCTCGTGCGTTAGTTTTACGGGCCCCAGGTACAAACTGTGATCGCGAAACTGCCTTTGCGTTCGAGCAAGCAGGAGCTAACGTCGAAATTTTGCATGTGAACCGCGTGCTAGAGGAAGGAAAACATCTGCATGAATCACAAATTCTTTGCCTTCCTGGCGGATTCAGCTATGGGGATGATATTGCAGCGGGTCGGATTTTGGGTAACCAAATTCGGACTCACTTGGCCGATGCGATGGAGCAGTTTCGTTCGGATGGAAAATTGATTCTAGGAATCTGCAACGGATTTCAAGTGCTGATCAAATCAGGGCTCCTGCTTGGTCATGGAGGAGAACGCGAAAAAAATGACGCGAAAAATTCAGCAACCCTCACTTGGAACGACTCGGGTAAATTTGAAGACCGCTGGGTACACTTGAGGACAGCCAGTAATAAATCCCCCTTGTTGTCTGGGGTGGACCGGATGTTTCTGCCGGTTGCCCACGCCGAGGGAAAATTTGTTGCTGCCTCGGCCGACACACTCGACACGTTGGAAACCTCGGGGCAGTTGGTCCTACGATATTGCAATCCGAGAAAGGACCGGGATGACGAGGAAGACGACAATTCGGTTGTTGACTTCCCTTACAATCCCAACGGATCGCTATGTGCAGTGGCTGGGGTCTGTGACGAAACCGGTCGGATCCTTGGCCTGATGCCTCACCCCGAGCGATATGTTGACCGCACACAACACCCCCGTTGGACGCGTGGAGAGGGCAAGTTGGAAGGTGATGGGACCGCGATCTTCAAAAATGCCGTAGGCTTTTTCACCTAGAGAATTCCCTTGCCAAAACCTCGCTCGTGCGATCTTGGCAATTCGGTTGCAGAAACATCGAAATGGGGCTCGGGAGTCTCCAAATCAATGTCATCATATCGCGATACATACCCCGGCTGCTTCGAACGTTCCAACTCCTGATAAAATTCTTCCACCACGCGCGACTGGATCATTTCACGACACTTGGAATTTATCGGATGAGCAATATCTGCATGCAATTTGGTCTTACTCTCACCCTCGCGGTCTCCGGATTTTAATCGCACTAGGCCACCACATTGATTGCAATAACGTGCTCGAAGATGATTTTTACCGCGGCATTGCGGACAGTTCGCCGCCAGTTTCCGACTCGGCATGGCTACGAACGGCCCATGAGCACCCTCAATAATTTTTAAGTCCCGAATCACGAAACACTGATCGAAGGTGATCGAACAGAAAGCTTTCAGACGATCGCTTCCCTCCTCGACAAGCTTGATGCGAACTTCTGTGACTTCCACAAACTACCCCCTGCGGCCCGCGGACCGAATTCGATCTTTCTAAATTAACCAACCATGTTGACCGCAAAAACGTCTCCCAAATGCATGGATCGCAGGCGACTGGCCAAACGATTCGCCTCTTTCCGATGCCGACACAAGCCAAAGTACCCACTTCCGCTGCCCGTCATCTGGTGCGATGAGAAACCCACCCGATCCATCGCATTGCTCACGCGATCGATCCACGGTGAAATGGCTCTTGCCGCCACAGTGAGGCCATTGTGTAAAGTCCGTTTAAGCTGCCGAAGGGATCCGGTCTGGAATGCTGCGATGGCTGGTTCAATGTGACGAGGCGAGTAGGGCACTTTTGACGCTCGATAGACATCTGCAGTGGAAAGGCCCTCTGGTGGTACCACTATCACAGCCGAGATCCTTGCGCAGGACTCCAACGGCGTTAACTGATCACCACGTCCGCGGCCTATCTTCGGGCCAGAACCGAGAAAGAAAGGTACATCACTTCCAAGGCTCGCAGCCAATTCGCGCAACTGTTGAGTCGACCAGCCAAGACCCCATCCATGGTTCGCGAGTCGAAGCGCTGCTGCTGCATCGCTGGAACCACCGCCGAGGCCTGCCCCGGCAGGAATCCGCTTCTCGAGCACCACCTTCCCGCCGAGATCAGATTCGCTCTCTTGTTTGAGTAGGGTCAACGCCTGCACTACGAGATTTTCAGGTCCGGTATTGATAGTCTGCTGACTCCATCTGCCGACACGACTTGAAAATCGAATCGAGAGATCAATCACGCCACTCGGTTTTGGGGAAAACATCAGGGTATCGTAGAGCGACACCGGTGCCATCAACGTTTCCACGTCGTGGTACCCATCCTCTCGGCGTGCGAGAAGTTCAAAATAGAGATTTAACTTGGCAGGTGTGTGGCACACCAGCCCCTGGTTGGTCGCCAACATCGAATCATTTCCCTGCTTCGTTGCTGGAATGTCACGTAATCATCAATTTAAAATTAAGCTCGGCCTGAAAAACAAAGCTTGTTTGCACCCTCCGCTCGGGAATCATTCCCCGATAAGATTCTATGGAGCATTTATTTTACCGGCTAAAAAAAGAGAATCAAGTTTTTCCCCCTATCCCGTGACAGGTTCGGTAGTTAAACAGAATCCCTCGTATGCCATTTTGACTGCAAAGCGACAAACCCGCGATACACAATCGCCCTGAATCTGATCAGCTAATCGCTTGCGATCACCACCACGCAAAATTCAATGATCAAAAAAACAGATGGTAAACAGTTTATTCAGGGACTGCTCATGGGCAGTGCAAACATCATTCCGGGTGCCTCGGGCGGTACGATCGCCCTGATCCTGGGAATCTACCAGCGACTTATCACAGCAGTCAGTCACTTTGATCGCGTGTGGATAGTTGCTTTGAAATCTCGCGATTGGAAGACTGTCTTCGACCACGTAGACTTGCGATTTCTCAGCACCCTGGCCCTCGGCGTGATCGCTGGGACCGTCAGTCTCGGATCTTTAATGCACACGCTGCTAGAGGACCATGAGGCATCAACGGTCTCGGTTTTTTTTGGCCTCATTGCCGCCTCAACGCTGCTGGTTGCACGTCGCGTCAGTCGCTGGAGCCCTACAGGCCTAATGCTGGCTGTGATGGGGGGAGTGATCGCATATTTTATCGGCGCCGCTTCGCCCGAGGCCAGCGATGCACAAATCGGATTAATTTACCTGTTCTGTTGCGGTGCAATCGCAATCTCGGCCATGATTCTGCCCGGTATCAGCGGCGCACTGATCCTACTGCTGCTGGGTGCTTATAAGCAGGTCACCGGTTATCTCAAGGAGATTTCCCGAGGTATTGTGACCGGAGATAACTTGATGGGGATTCTTATCTTTGTTGCCGGCTGTGGGATTGGCATTTTGCTTTTTACCAAAATACTTCGCATCCTACTCGATCGCTACTATGAACTCACACTCTGCGCTCTCTGCGGATTTATGGCTGGCTCACTTCGCAGCCTCTGGCCGTGGGCGGCGGAGCAACCACCGACCGGCCCGCTGGAAACACAAATCGGGGTTTTTCTAGGATTGGCGATTGCCGGGGGACTGGGGGTTATCCTGCTGGAAAGGGTCTCCGCCAAAAAGGAACCGACAAATCGCGATCTCGATAAGAAAACTTCGAGCACCATCAGTGGTGACTAACGGCGGGTCAGCTGATGGAAACGCTGGATCAGATCTCGCGTGATCGGACCCGGTCGACCAGTTCCGATCCGCCGACTATCAACCTCAATCACTGGAATCACCTCAGCCGCCGTGCCTGTCAAAAAACACTCGTCAGCAATGAAAACATCATGGCGAGTGAGCGGTATTTCCTGAACTTTCAATCCAGATTCAACCGCCAATTCGCATACTGCCTGCCTCGTGATGCCATCTAAAATCCCCGCTTCGCGAGGGGGCGTGAGCAGACCTCCTTTGCGCACTAGAAAAATGTTATCCCCCGTGCACTCGGCCACCTCGCCTTTGTGATTAAGCATTAACGCTTCAATGCAACCGGCTTGTTTACCTTCAATTTTTGCAAGGATATTATTCAGATAGTTCAGTGACTTGATCCGCGGACTGAGAGCTGCCGGGTGATTGCGTACTGTGCTAACGGTAACCAGTTTGAGTCCGTTCGTGTAAAACTCCTCCGGATAGAGGGTGATCCGATCGGCGATGATAATGACTTGCGGATCGCTCGTTTGTGCCGGGTCGAGACCCAGGGTACCTACGCCACGTGTTACCACCAACCGCACGTATCCGTCATCGATCTTATTCACTTGAAGTGATTCATTAACGGCAGCGGCCAGCGGATCGATATCCATTGGAATCTGCAAATGGATTGCCAGGGCCGACTCGTACAATCGCTCTAGATGTTCTTGAAGGCGAAATACTTTTCCTCCATAACTACGCAGTCCCTCAAAGACCCCGTCACCGTACAGCAAACCGTGGTCGAACACACTGATACGGGCTTCTTCTTTGTCAAAAAAAGTCCCGTTTATATAAACTTTAGTTGCCAAAAGATTCTCGCTTTAATGATTTGAAATGGAGTTGAAAGCGCCTCGCATCAATTCCACGCGTTGATATTTAAAACTTACTCGATCCGCCCCTCAACAAGACGGACCGTGCGGTCGGCCTGCTGGGCAATTTTTTCATCGTGCGTGACCATGACTATAGTGAGATTTTCACTGGCATTCAAGTTTCGCAGGATTTCAATAATTTCTTGTCCCGCCACTCGATCAAGATTTCCGGTTGGCTCATCCGCTAGTAGCACTCGCGGTTGATTGATCAAGGCGCGTGCAATCGCGGTCCGTTGCATTTCGCCTCCCGAAAGCTCACGAGGCTTATGCCTCAGACGATGACTCAATCGAACCTTGTCAAGCAACGCCTTGGCCCGTTTTCGAAAATCGCGGCGGTTACGTAAATAGCCGAAAAAACCGTGACGGATCATCAAGGGCAATAATACGTTCCCCAACGCATTTAATTCGGGTAATAGATGGTAAAACTGAAATATGAGTCCGAATGTTTCATTCCGCAAACGATCTCGGGCAGATGCCGGAAGGTTATCAATTCGATTGTCCGCCAGGTAAATTTCGCCCGCATCCGGTCGATCGAGTGTGCCCATCAGGTGCAGAAGTGTGCTTTTGCCACATCCGCTCTGGCCTACAATCGCTAGAAATTCACCTTCCCGGATCTCAATGTCAACACCTTGGAGCACCGGGATTTCATTGGCGCCTTTGTGGTATTTTTTATGTACGCCACGAGCGGCAATTTGAAAAAAAGATTCCTGAAAAGAATTCTCGTCGGCATTCCATGTGTTCAAGATATGCGATCCACCCTCCGAATGTCGATTTTCAGTTGTTTGCAAAGCAGACTGACCAGTGGAATCATCAGTTGCTTGACTTGTGCTGCTACTCATAACGAAGCGCCTCTACCGGGTGAAGACGAGCCGCCCTAAGGGCCGGCAACACACTTGCGATAACGGCAATTGCCATGGCACCGGCAATCACCCAGACGATCATCCGGGGATCGACAAGTGTGGGAATCTGTTGGAAATAATAGATGGAAGGATCAAACACCGGTTGACCACTGAGCCATTCGACCCCTTTGCGAACACTGTCGATGTGACGTACAAAAAGAAGTCCTAAGATCAGACCTGCACCCGATCCGACGCTTCCGAGTAGCAGGCCATACGAAAGAAAAATAGCCATCACACCAGCGCCTGAGGCACCAAGAGATTTCAGGATGCCGATATCCTTGGTTTTTTCCACGACGATCATGAAAAAGATGGCCAGGATCCCGAATCCCGCAACGGCGATGATTAAGAACAGAAGTATGTTTAGAATGGCTGTCTCCATCTGCACCGCAGCCAGCAGCGGCCCTTGTTTGTCCCGCCAAGTAGAGATTGCATAAATTTCCGGCGGAAAGGCAGCCCGCAGTTTATCGCGCACCGCCTCCAGATCGGCTCCCTCACGCAGCTTAATCTGAATGGAGTTTACATTTGCGATCCCCGTGGTTGGATCGATCATCCCCCGCATCTCTTGCAGCTTTTTGATCGGTGCGAAGACGAATGCCGAATCGTATTCGCTCATTTTACTCTGATAAAAATCGACCACCGTGAAACTACCGCTGACTGCTTTGGGAGGCGTACCAGCAGTGGGAAAAGTCAGCTTGACGTCATCTCCAGGGAGCACCAGAAAATAATGATCTCCCTCATGCCCGAGGACCTGTGCGAGTGCGTAACCAATGATCACCCCAGTCTCCTGTTGAGTCGCTTTGTCGAAGACTTGGCTCTTACTCAATGGGCCCCAGCGCTGTTCAACACCTGCCTCACTCTCTGCCGCCCGAAGTGGTGTATCGATTCCAGAAAACGGATCGGATCGGCCAACCCTTTCCGGAATGGTCAGTTTAGGCCGATTTTTTTTCTGCGCGGCGAGCCACGCTTTTTCCTCAGTCGCTAGACGACGTCGATGCGGCCATCCCGCCATTTCCATACCGTGCCGATACGGTGATTCGTCCCCTAATTCACGATCGTGTAAATCGTAGCCACCCTCTCGTAGCTGAAAACTTGGCTCCATCCGATTTTCAGGATGCTGCAAATAGTTCGAGCAGTCGCTGACTTGCGCATATGTCTTGGCATCAATGCCGATAAAATTCACCTGACGGTGAACCCATCGTTGACCGACGCGATAATTCAGCATGGCCGGGACATGTACCGTGGGGGTCATCGCCTCAATGTCGTCACCCGCAATCTTCCGAATGCGATCCATATGCCATCGACTATCGGAAAATCCTTCGAGCCCGTGTCCGTCAAACACGAGATCCGAGAGAATCCCGTGGATCCGATGCTGCATTTCGTGAGTGAAACCGCTCATCACGCTATTGACGACGATCAACGTCGCTACCCCCAACGTGACGCTAATCACTGAAGCCAGCGCGATGTATCGTGTCTGCAGATAGCGCCAGCAGAGAATTAACTTGTACATGGCCAATCCTTTGGCAAGGACAAGGGTTAAGTAACAGGTTTGTTTTGGTAAAGTCCGTAATCGTCATTCACGGCTCGCCCTCCGGACGGAGCAGTGGAAACAGAATCACATCACGAATCGAGGCACTGCCGGTTAGGAGCATCACCAACCGGTCGATCCCAATCCCCAGTCCGCCGGCCGGTGGCATGCCATGCCTGAGGGCACGCACAAAGTCGTGATCCATTTTAGCCATGGAGTCCTCTTCTTTCTGGCCCTGAAGCTGGGTTAAAAACAGCTCTTCTTGTAAATCTGGATCATTCAGTTCCGTGTAGGCGTTGGCAACTTCCATCCCATGCACAAACAGTTCAAATCGCTCCGCGATCGCCGGATTATTCGCTTTGCGCTTGGTCAGCGGGCAAATACTTGAGGGATAATCAATCACGAAGATAGGACCCTGCAGGGCATCCTCCACCTTTTCCTCAAAAACTTCATTTTTAATCACATCCTGATGCTTACCGGCAGTTTCAAATCCGAGCGACTCAGCCAACGCAGCCACAGCAGCTGCATCCTGCGGGTCAATCCCCGTATGTTCGGCAAAGAGATCATCGTAACTCCGACGCGCAAACGGCGGGTTAAAGTCGATTTCCTGCTCACCCCACTGCACACGTAGAGGCCGCTCACACGCACCAAGTGCATCGATGATTATTTTTTCCGTCAAATCCATCATTGATTCATAATCACCGTATGCCTGATAGACCTCAAGCATCGTAAATTCTGGGTTGTGTTTCGGACTAATGCCCTCGTTGCGATAAACGCGTCCCAGCTCATACACCCTCTCAAAGCCACCCACCAGCAGACGTTTCAGATGCAACTCTAAAGCAATCCTCATGAATAGAGGGATGTCTAGGGCGTTATGATGGGTGTGGAACGGACGGGCTGCCGCACCTCCAGCAATTGAATGCAGGGTAGGCCCCTCAATCTCAGCAAAGTCTTGCTCATCGAGAGTGCGACGTATTGAACGCACGATCCGAGTACGATCGAGAAAACGCTCCGTAACTCCCTCCGTGTGGACCAGATCGAGGTAACGCATCCGCTGCCGCAACTCGGGATCGGTCAGGCCATGGTGCTTTTCAGGTGGCGGAAGCAATGACTTGGTGAGAAAATAGAGTTTTTCCACAAAGATAGTGAGCTCACCAGTGCGGGTCTTTTTCAGTTCTCCATCCGCTCCAACAATGTCGCTCAAATCCAATAGTTGCGCGAGTTCCCAATTCTCCTCGCCAACTTGATTTTTGCCGATGAAAAGTTGGATTTTTCCGGTCCAATCTTGAAGATCGGCAAAAATAAGTTTTCCTTTCCGCCGCTGTAGCACCAGTCGACCAGCAACTCGCACCCGAGGACCATGCTGCTCTGATCTTCCCTCTGCATCGGCCGACTCGGTAACGATTTCTCGTTCCCGATCACGTACCGAGCCGATTGGCATATGATCATTAAATCGAGTTCCCCAAGGATCGATTCCTAGGGCACGAATTTTTTCGAGTTTTTCGCGACGGGCCGCTTCGTGCATTCCTACATCGCGATGTTCCGGTTTATCTTCCGCCATTTTCTTTTCAGAATTCTCTGCTACGGCTGATTGTCGTTCGGCTACTTCAGACGAGGACGATTCCATCGGAAGCCAACACAGAAAGGTTGCACCGCCAGCCGGAGACCGAAGCCTGCGACTGTTAAAATAAGGAATTGCGTCATTCTAGTGAAACCCGATAGGGCGTCAATGTCAGGTCACACTGCTGCTAGCGGTGCCATCGCTCGGCGCAATCCGATAGAACTGCTGAGCGGTCTTGCCGAATATCTGCTCCTGCTCCGTAACACTTAGATCAGCAAGCAACTCACGAAGCGACTCAACAACCACACCGTACTGACTGGCCAGCTCACACACCGGCCAATCGGATCCAAACATCAAACGGCTCGGCCCGAAACATTCGAGTGCAAAATCGACATAGGGACGCAAATCATCGACGGTCCAACCGATCCAGTCTGCTTCGGTTACCATGCCTGAGAGTTTGCAGTAAATATTCGGGCAGTCCGATGCTGCTAGAAAATGGTCACGCCAATTTTCCATGCGGCCGGATGCAATTTCAGGTTTTGCAAGATGATCAATCACCATTGGCAATGCAGGCAATTTTTCGGCAAGGGTGACCGCGTGCCTTAAGTGCTTCACAAAAAACAATAGGTCAAACGGCACTCCATATTGCTCCAGCACCCGGAGTCCCCGCAGAACATCAGAGCGAACGATAAAGTCATCATCGACCTCATCTTGTGTGATGTGCCGAACCCCCACAAATTTTTCTTCTTCCATAAGCTCACCGAGTTGTTCTTCGCACGCTTCACTCTGCAAATCCACCCAGCCCACAACACCAGCTATAAATGGGTTCGCCTCAGCCAGTTTCAAAGCCCAGATATTTTCTGCAAGGACATGTTGCGTCTGCACGAAAATAGTTTGAGCGATCCCCGCGGCTTTGAGTTTTGGTAGCAGGTGCTCAGGTAGATAGGAGTGGTGAATCGCAGCTTTATCTGGCTTCGCAAGCCAAGCGTAATCGAAGATATCGCTCCGCGAGAGATCCCAAAAATGCTGGTGGGCATCGATCTTTATAGTCATTTTTTCTTATAACCTGATAATCAAGTCACCTCGATCATCGCTTTGATGGCTTTCGCCTCTGGCCGGATAATCTCGGGAAACTGCTGAGCAACTTCGCGAAAAGGAATCTTATGGGTAATCCAGACACTCGTATCGATCCGCCCCTCTTCGATCCAACCGATAATCTTTCGGAAATCGTCCGGTAGCGCGTTTCGGGAGCAGAGCAGCGTCCCCTCGGGGCGATGAAAGACTGGGTGACGAAAAACAACCTCACCGGTCGTGAGTCCCACAAACACAAGGCGACCTGTTGGCGCGACCATGGAAAAACTTTTCGACATTGAGGCTTCACTTCCCGTCGCATCGATCACCACATCGGGGAGATGGCCTGCGCAGCACGATTTCAGTTGCGATATCAGATCTTCCCCCGGTGATAATGTGTGTTCAATGCCCAGTCGATCACGACAAAAGGCAAGACGTTGTGTATCAAGATCGACCACCACCGGTTGTGCACCGCGAAGTCGCACAAACTCCAGTGTCGCCAAACCAATCGGCCCAGCGCCAATCACAAGACAGGTCTCTCCCTGACATACGTTGCCACGGTCCGCTGCGTGACATCCGATAGCGAGCGTTTCGACCAAGGCCAATTGCTCAAAAGATAGTAGCGAAGATGCGTGTAATTTTTCTGCCCGAAGCACAAACTGGGGACGCAATCCACCGTCGATCATCACTCCGATCACTTGCAATTGCTCACAACAATTGATTGCGCCTCGCTGACACGCATAGCAACGTCCACAATGCATGTATGGCTCCACACTACAGCGATCGCCCACCGTAACATTGGTCACCCCTTCGCCGATTGCGAGTACCTCGACTCCCAGCTCATGACCAGGTATGCGTGGGTATTGAAAAAAGGGCATTTTACCCAGATAGCCACTAACGTCCGTTCCGCAAATGCCACAGCGATGTGTGCGCACGATTACTTCGCCCAGACCCGGCGATGATGGTTCCGGAATTTCAATCATGCGGAATGTCTGGGGCTTGGAAAGCTCAATCGCTTGCATCAAACTGACTCGCCAGGGGCGGCTCCTGTGGACAGATACCGCTCAGGAAGCGGATCATTATTTTCAGGTAGTCCCTCGAGATAAAACCAGTTATGAATCGGCTCGAGGATACTTAACACCTCTGTCAAGAGATGCTGGTCGAGTGGTTCCTCTGCCCAGCGACACCACTGAGCAACCCGCTCAGGGTTTGCCGAACCGGTCACACATGTGGTAAGCGATTCGGGGGCGATCGCATACTGCACAGCCAAACGCGCGATGTCCGATCCTGCTTCGGCAGCGTATTCCGCCGCACGTGCCGCAACATTACGGACCCAACTGGGCGCTTTGTGCCATGGGGGTAGCGGTGCGGTGGTGAGTAACCGCGCACTGAACGGTGCAGCATTCATCACGCCCACTCCTCGCCGCTCACAATCGGGCACCAGATCGATCAACATCGTGTTCTGCAGTGTGTAATGGTTGTAGGAAAGGATCACGTCGAGATCTGCGTGCTGCAAAAAATAGCGGAACATTTTCATCGGATACCCGGAGACCCCAATGAATCGAACTTTACCCTGCGTGCGAATCCTCTCTAAAGCCGGTAGCGTCTCCTCTAGTATTTGATCCAGATCCACGAATTCGACATCGTGGCAAAGTATCACGTCCAGATAATCGACTTTCATCCGCTGGAGGCTCACATCCACACTTTCCACGACGCGGCGTGCGGAAAAATCAAAATGCGCGGGGGCATAACGGCCGAGCTTTGTTCCCAAGTAATAGCTCTCGCGTGGTATACGATTAAGAATTTGGCCCAGTAGCGATTCGCTCAACCCCCGACCATAGTAGGGCGATGTATCAATAAAATTCATCCCACAATCGAGCGCAACCTGCACCGCACGGAGCGCTTCGGGAATGTCGATCCTGCGAAATTCGGCACCGAGCGAGGAAGCGCCGAAGCTGAGTGCGGAAATTTCCATTCCCGTCTGGCCAAGTGATCGATACTGCATAAGTGAAATTGGTATGCGTGAAGGGAGCAAGAAAAACCAAGCACGGCACAATCGGCAGTGCCCGCTTGACCCTCGACGGTGTGTCGTCATTATAGGGCTCTGTCGCGCTCGCCGCATTACCCCAAAAACGATCGGACATTGCCTTGTCAGAGCCTGCCCCTGTTTGCCTTGGATTACAAGCCAGCTTCGGTTTCGGCGATCGGATCGGACAGGCAACGCCGGGCCATGTTGCGGCAATGAAGCGACGTGGTGATCGAATCGCCCCGATTTACGTGCAGCAATCGATCCGGGAGATGTCGCGAACTGGACGCTCTCCCGAAAAAGTGATGCAGGATGCACTTGCGGGGATGCGGCGTGCAGGGGAACAGGGTATCACCGGAGCTGATGCCGACCATCTAAAGACCACCGAGGATGTCACACGTACGGTCGAAGCGGGATTTTGTTTTTTTACCATTGATCCCTCCGACCATGTGGACCAAGCAGCCGATGATTATAGTGCTGCGGAACTGCGGGAAAAGTATGGGGCGATCGCAGATCAGATTCCATGGTTTGAGGAGTATTGCGGTCAGACTCATGCATTCGGCCATGTGAAGATCGACTTTTCTGAGGAAACTTGCCTGCGAGCTGCTGTAAAATATGGGCCAGCGATTGCCCATGCAATCTCTCTGTCTAGGTTCATCCGCCAAGCCAATCAGACAGCGGGTCGAGACTATGAGATTGAGTTGTCGGTCGATGAAACCCGGCAACCGACCACGCTGGCCGAACATGCGATCATTGCGCGTGAGTGCCTTGAGAGCGACATGCCCCTGGTGAGCCTTGCACCAAGATTTATTGGCGACTTCGAAAAGGGTGTCGATTATAAAGGTGATCTGAGGGCTTTGCAGTCGTCGCTCGAGCAGCATGCGGCCATTGCATCAGCACTGGGTCCCTACAAACTCAGCCTGCACTCCGGTTCCGACAAGCTTTCGATGTACGGGGCGTTGGCCCGTGCAACCGGCGGCAGGTTTCACGTTAAGACAGCCGGCACATCTTATCTGGAAGCGTTACGCGTGGCTGCCCGTTGCGACGAGGATCTATTCCGACGAATCGTCAGTTTTTCGCGAGGGCGGTACGAAACTGATCGGGCGACCTACCACGTTTCGGCAAGCCTCGAAGAGACGCCTTGCGAGGAGGACGTAGCAGACATCCACCAACTCGAACGTGTATATCTGGAACTTTGGGATGAGGTCCCCGAAGGCAAGGGTTTCGTTGCTCCGGGAAGACAAATTTTGCATTGCACATTCGGTTCTGTGCTTGCAGGAGCGCTCGGTAACGAACTTGTAGAATTGCTCTCAAGCGAATGCACAACCTATACCGAGGTGCTTGCCGAGCACTTTGCACGGCATCTGCAGGCACTGCAAAGCGGCATGTGAATCCTAAAGATTCTTAGTGCGAAGGATTCTTCGAAAACAGTGTGCGGATCGATTCCATCGTCTGTCTGGCGGCTTCCTCGGGCGTCGGTAGCGGAAACACCTCGGCAGAGAGGTAACCACAAAAATTGTTTTCGGCCAGCGCTGCTGCAATCGGTCGAAAGTCGAGATGCCCCATTCCCGCCGCCCGACGATTCGAGTCGGCCAGATGGACATGCCCTAGTCGCGATCCGCAGCGCGTGAGGGCTTCTGCTATTTGAACTTCTTCGATATTCATATGAAAAAGATCGGCCAGCAAATGGACGTTCTCAGCCCCTGCGTCGATGAGTAACCGCTGCGCATCCTCAAGTCGATTTACGAGATTGGTCTCGTAGCGATTAAGTGGCTCATACAACAGCGATGCTCCCGCTGATGCGGCATGTTCACTCAGACGTGCAAGCGACTCACCCAGATAGCCGAGTCCGCTTTGCCGATCAAGAGGCGAATGAAATGAACCCTGCATCGAACCGATAATCGTCGCTGCGCCGTGGGTCGCACCGACATCGATCATGCGGCGAATAAAATCCTCTGCTGCTTTACGCTCATCAAAAGATGAGCTGGTCAGCGACAAACGATGCAGCACCCAGCCGGCCCCGGTTCCGACCGCCGCGAGGCGTAGTTTATGATCGGCAAGCACTTGAGCGAGTGGCAATTGCTGGAGAGCGTCGGCGGAAGGAGCAAAAATTTCAACCGCATCAAAACCAATGTCATGCGCGGTTTTACAAGCTGCGCCTAAGTCATCCCAGAAAACAAATGGGCCGCCACGAGACGCTTCCACAACACTGATCGTAACACAAGAGCTAATCATAGGCGGATCAATCCATTCGGATCCCGATGGTCAATAAAAGGTTGGCAAACCGCTGTTGATCGGCCGTCTGGATCGTAAGGGCCAGATCAGGTGTGTTGACTGCCGGATAAAAATCCCATTTGTCGATCGGACTTAGTTCCACATCAATTTCCGCTCGTTCGAATACCTGCCGATACTGCTGCCAGACCGGT
This sequence comes from Planctomycetaceae bacterium UBA7805, assembly GCA_002480485.1. Lineage (GTDB taxonomy): Bacteria > Planctomycetota > Planctomycetia > Pirellulales > UBA7805 > UBA7805. Next base: position 8,358 of record DLCF01000115.1, on the reverse strand, counting down.
GGATCAGCACTGAGCGCATAAGGACCACTCGTCTCGTACATCATCGTTTCCGCCTTTTCGATCGGTATGACCCCAACTAGTGCCTCTAGAACCTGGGTAACGGTGACCACACCGGGCGCAAGGTTTAAGCTCACGAGCTTGGCATTTGGTCCGAGGGTCGTGGAAGCCGGATAGTTTCCATCCGCAATCAGAACCTTGGAGTGGTGACCGGCGATCGCCAGGATCGCATTGATTTCCGGATGAAGCAGGGGGGTAAGCAGCATCGGCCAGCCTCTCGAGACAGATTGAATTCAATCTGACCGTTATATCAGTCGTATCCGGGTGGCCCCAGACCCGACGGTCACCGCTTACTGATGGGCATCATCCTGGGGTAACCCCAGTGTTAACGGTATGACTGATTCTGCGCAAGGCATAAAGGATCGCAGTCAGAAACGCGGCCAGGAAAATTCCGACCGCGTTCGCCAGATAATCGTTCCAATCAAAATGCCGACCAAAGAAAGGCTGCGTTGCTTCATCGAGCCAGCTCCAGACTAAAAGACCCAGCACGATCATCCAACCACCGGTAATCCAGTGGCGACCGGTAAAAATCGTCCGTTGCTGTGCAGCTGCCGCCCAGAATGCAAGCAGCCCGAGCACTAGAAAGGCAGCTAAATGAAACCATTTGTCTGGTCGTTCCAGGCGAAAATCGTGACCAAAACGCACCAGACCTATTAATAGCCCATCGAACCATGAGGTCTCCTCAGTCAACTCGACATGCACCAGCGGATTGTGGGTCATGAAAAAGAGTGCAGCGGCGTAAAGAGTCAGAATCAAACGTCGCGGATGAAAAGATCGATGGTGAGTCGCCCCCTCACCCACTACCGATCTCCGCACGTCTTCAACTCGCATTACGGTTATTTCCTTGCGGATTTTACCCGCTCTTCGCTGAATAGCTGTTTTCTGTCAAACGTTCTAGTACGGCCAAAACCGACTAGCCGTTTCATTAGGTCAGGCCTAGGCTGAGCCCTTTCCGGATTCGCCGCCTCCCACCTAAAGTATGGCCAGCGCGTCGGAATAGTCAAAATTTTTTGCTTCACTTTCGATCACTTTCCGAAGCGCTTGTTCGGCTTGGGTAAAATTTCAGGCGCGAGCCGAAATTTGGCTGCGGTGAAATTGACTCTGATGTAGAGTCTAGCACGGCGGTAAAGCATGCCGGGGCGCACTGCGTGAGAAAGAGACTGGAATAAGAACGGAGTGCTTATGGATGCGCTGCCTTGGTATGCCCGGTGAACCAACAATATATGATCCTATTTAAATATTGCGATTGCGGTGCGAGCTAATGATAGCAACGAGCGATGTGGTGCTAGCAGGCGTACTCCACTGCTGGGTTCATGTGACGGGCCCTACGAAAAAAAGGATCAGAAGATCAAGAAAAATTTTTCGAATTGATATCCATTACTGGGGAATTCGGATGGACACTCCGCAAAAATAAATCAGAAAAGGCGAACACGTTTGTTTCAGACAAAGCAATGAGCAAGTCGCGTTATAGCACGGCAACACTTTGTTGACATGCGTTTATGCTTACAAGATGGGTTATCGATTAATCCATCGTCCCAGTTGCATCCATTACACACCGAAAACCGGTATGGTTGCTGGGTGATTCATTATCAAAAGGCTGCCTCGCACCAGGTTGATATCCCTTGCACCAAACGTCCGAGCACAGAAAAGAACCTCCCCGGGTGACTCGCAGGGTAACTCTTTGGCCAGGTTGAGCAACTTGTTGAAGCGATGGCCCTCTCGGATTTCGCATCTTCGCTGACTCCATCGCGTAAGCTTGAGGATGATAATAATCAGAGACGATCTCCCATACATTACCCGCAACGTCATAGATCCCATACGGGTTCGGCGGGAATGTTTTAACTGGTGATGTCATCACATATCCATCGGACGCGATATTATTATGCGGCCACTCACCTTGCCAAATATTTGCCATCCAGACGTTTTTTCCCGAGGGGAACATTTCGCTTCCCCAGGCGTAGGGAAGCCGATCCAGTCCGCCGCGAGCGGCCCTCTCCCACTCTGCCTCCGTCGGCAGTCTTTTACCAGCCCATCTCGCGTAGGCCTGTGCGTCCTCGTACGTCACATTGACGACCGGGTGATCCAGGCGATCCTTCCAACTGGTACCGGGGCCCTCCGGCATTCGCCAGTTTGCATCCGGCTCGAGTCGCCACCATTGGTTAATATCTGTATCGTTATAAAGTTCGGATTTGGGTGTTGAAAACACAATGGACCCAGCGGTGGCCTGCGATAACTTCGAACCGTTTTCGACACGCTCAATAGTCGCTTCAATGGCCTTCCTCTCCTCCGGGCTGCAGTGAAGTAATTCTTGCTTCAACTGATGAAGGTTGTGCGCTGCTGCCAACTTCAGCTCATCGCGTATTTTTTTGGACAGCGGCTTTTCAGCAAACGTCACGTATCCTGTGGCTTGGACAAACTTGGCGAATTCTCGATTTGTCACCTCCGTTGCGTCGATCCAAAATGCATCCAGCGTCACCTCGTGGATCGGATAGGCCGTTTGGTGTGAATGGGAGCTACCTCCCATCTCACCGGCGTCACCACCCATATAAAATTTCCCCGCAGGAATTCGCACCATACCGGGCGGGTGCCCTGATTCAGGACCGACATTCTCAGCTCGAAATGCGTTCGGTCTCACCACAGAAGGATCAGCTTTAGAAACCACATCCGAACCTGTTGGCTTATCCGATTCACCATGGTTTGAACAGCCGAGAGACATAGCGGTCATGGACAAGTAAAAAATAAAAAGTCTCTTCATTAAAAATCTCGCGACTATTGACCGGTGATATTCCGAGCACTACATCAGTTTATCTAATCGTCCTGCGGAACAGAACCAGAAACTGGGTATTTGCCTGGATCTCCATACTTACCCGAATGACAACTTGAGGATCACTAGACATGATTTTCCGCATCGCTTGATTGATTTTGTCGATTACAAACTTTGGTGCACTGCCGAGCCAGCGGGCGAATGGCGAATTTTCAAAATATCGATCCATGTTGAACGCTTCGACTTTACGGGCATGAGAACGTAGAACTCTCGTCGATACCCGTTGTAAAAAAGCAGTTAGATGAATCCATAGCGTATCGCGGCCCACAGATCGATCTTCCGCAAAACACTGTAAGCGATACAACTTGAATGCAGAACGAGCACGACGAAAATCGGCTCGATTGTTTTGTCAAATCTTTCTTCATTTAATCATCGCCTTGTCGTAGTGCTTCTTTCAACTTTTAAGCGTCTCAGCACCGAGCCGCAGTCCTCAAACCAGCTCCCGGTTTGACAGGTAGGCAAAGCGGCAGGTAGAGTCAGATCTCCTGGGCACCGCTAAAAGGTGCCCGGTGGGATGGGTGGCCGAGTGGACGAAGGCGGCAGTCTTGAAAACTGCTGTACGGGTGACCGTACCGGGGGTTCGAATCCCTCCCCATCCGCTTTATAGGCGAGTTGAGCGGGCTTTAAGCAGCCACGATAGCGGGCCGAATCTCGGTGTTTCCCAGCTGTACTGCACTGCAGAATACGCTCAGCCGGTTTGGATCGCGGGGTCGATTATAATTTCTCAATCTCACCCGGTCGCCATGATTTATCGAACCATGGTTTCAGCGGACCATACAGCCGGAGGCAAAGAAACCAGCCTTTGCCCGGAACGGTCTGGATCCAGTTTGTTTCCTTGCCGGTCGGTGGTTTTGGTCCAAAATAAAGATCGACCGAACCATCTTCGTTGACCTGCATCTGATCGCGACGACTGTTGCGACTGGGAAACGATTGATCGGTCTGCAGTTCAGAACGAGTCTGAGGGTCATAGACAACAATAGACCAGAAATCTTTCGCTGGCACATCTTTCGGAATATTGAGTTTGTAGTTTTTACTACCCTCGAGGTATGCCCCCTCGGTATCGAGCGCGTTGAGTGCATACTGGGAACCGACGCCGATCATCTCCTTAACCATTGCCGGGGTGTTTACGGTGGCGATGTAGAAAAATAGCGTACGCGCGTCAAGATTCCGGCCACCCTTTCCATCGTCAATCAGCCAACGATAGTCGCCCCCATCAAAGGCGGTATACCAACTACCCTCATCGTAGATGTAAATTGTTTCCGATCGGGGCCTAAAGCTGATTGCCCGTGCAGTGGCGTTGCCAACGGCAACCGCCTCAGTGAGAATTTTCTGCATCCGAGCATCTGGCTTAAACGGTTTCCCCTTTTGTATGCCGATGCCGGCAAGCAAACCGCGCATTTCCGGATCGACAAAATCAACCGGTTCCTTCTGGATCACATTGTTAATCTCTTCAAAGAATTTGAAGTCATTTGCGTGAATTGTATTGAACGGTACCTCCGACACCGAGATAAATTCCATTTTCGCTGGATTCTCTTTTTCGCTCAGCGGATAAACCTTTAAACCCTCGCGAAAGTTTTTAGCAGCCGCATCAGGTTTTCCATCTTTCAGCATGCCGCGCAATATCAACCAATTGGTCGAGGAAGGAGACGTCGAGGTGAAATAGCCTTCGGGAATATTTCCTTCGTAGCCGTCCGGGAGAATTAAATATTTTCCTCCCTTGCCACGGTCCGGACCGGGCCCGCCCATATCGGTCACAAACCGAAAGAATGCATCGTTTACGGTTCCCGGTCCGCAACCGGGTGGAATTTCAATAACAGTCGGGCCGTCGCGCTCCAGGTCCAGGAAGCTCATCGCATAAACCGTGTCGGTGTTGCCAGTAAGAAACAACGGATTCGAATCAAGCAATCGATCCATAATCACAACTTGGTTGGGCAGCACGCTGCCAACCGAAGCCGAGCCTTCCCGTAATGCCTCCAGCGACGCGGCAGGAATGAATTGCAAAAAGGCTTCAGTGCCCCTTAAGAAGTCAAGATTGTCGTAAACCGCCTTGACCGTCGCATCATCCGGCAAACCATCAAAAAATCTCAGAGTGCCAATTCGCGTCTCGACCGTCTCTGGGGTCAATACCTCTGATGGGATGCTCTGGTTGTAGCCGGGCGTGGGAGGCGCCGCATAGATGTGATTTGGTGCTACAAAGCAAAAGAGAAATGCGAGCAGCAGGAAAACGGTTCTAACCATTATAAAAACTTTCTTTTTTGCGATGTCTACAGTTGAATTTGTAATGCCAGCCTAACGCATCAAGTTTACAGAAGGAACAAGGCCCACCCCGTTTTACGCCATGTGGAGACGAACTCAGGGCAGTAGCAAAAAACGGCCTAGGGTACCTCACCTTGTTGCAGACGCCACGCAGTGAGTTTGGCCCGTAGATTGCGTTTTATTTCTGGAGACATCGAGTGCGCGATATTCCGTTGTTCATTCGGATCGCGCAAAAGATCATAAAATTCCTCCGCCGATCGATGCTCGTAGGACGCAACAACCCGCCGTGCGGACGGATTGTCTAAAGAGGCAGCCAGCCAACTATCCCAATAATCTCGGCCGTCACGCGCGACACCCCGAGAAATATGTGTCTGATATACTCGTCCCGGCTGCAGATTAAGAATGTATTTGTAGCGATCGGTGCGCACCGCACGCATCGGCGTTTGATTGATTCGGCCATCACCGGTGTGAGTTGTAAAAAGTTCCTCACGATGCCTGTCGGTTTGGCCCGAAAGCAGGGGCGCAAAACTGCGCCCGTCAATCTGCTCGGGCGCGATTCCTCCCCCGAGTTCAATAAAGGTTGGGAGTAGATCAATTAAACTTACCATTGCCGCTGTCGTCCGGCCCGGTTTTATGTGTCCGGGCCAGCGGACAATCAACGGCACGCGTATGCCAGCTTCATACAGATTCCACTTTGCAAATGGCCATTGCGCTCCGTGATCGGATGCATAGGCAAAAAGTAAATTGTTCGTAAAGCCATGCCGCTCAAGGGACGCAATGCACGATCCCAACCTATTGTCCAGTTGCGTTACATCGCTGTAGTAACGCGCGAGGGCACTCCTCGTTTCAGGTGTATCAACCGAAGCGGGTGGCAAGACCAACTCCTGCGGGTGGTAACCGTCATTCTTTGGCCAGGGGATATGCGGACTCCAACTGCACACGATCAGACACAAGGGTCGATTTGAATCATGATTGGCAAGCATTTGATCGAGTGCTTTCGTATCGAGCGCACTTCCCTCGTTCGGACCCGACGGAGGAATCCGACCAGCGATATACTCAAATGGGAAGGCTGATTCGGGGGAAACGTGGTTTTTACCGAAAAGTATAGTCCGATAGCCAAGAGGCTTCAGATAATGAGGCAGCGATCGGATACCCGATCGCACGGACGAATGATTCGGATGCGCGCCATTGCGCGCCGGCATCAGGCCGGTGAAAATCGATGATCTTGAGGGAGTGCAACTTGGCGATGCGCAGTAAGCACGATCAAATCGCAATCCCTCTCCGGCCAACCGATCGAGGTGTGGCGTGCGAATCATAGCATTCCCATAGCAACCTGCGTCGAACGCACCATGGTCATCTGCCAAGAACAGTACGAGGTGGGGAAGCGGTTGGGTTGCCTTTGCATGGAGTAATCCACCGGCCAACCAAAGGGCAAGTGCCGCGCCGATTCTCAACCCGAAAATTCGTGCTGAACAGTAATTCGCGTGGCCTTTTTTACTTTTTAACATCGCAATCTCCGTCCCTCATCATAACCGATTCGTGATCCTTCGCGGCACAACGGCGTGGACTCTATGTGGGCCACATACTACGATTTTGCCCCACGACATTGTTCACGTTTTTCAATCATTTTTATCCCTTGGGAAGCTTTTTCTCAATGCGCACGGTTCTGATCTGCCACGATCAACATCCGCTCGATCGCGACGGTCTGGTCGATTGGCTGGCCTCTTTTTCCGTGTTGGCAGGAATCGTGGTGTTGAAGGAACATTCTGCCCGGAAAAGGAAACGGATACGTCGTGAGATACTGCGCGTTGGGCTGCTGCGTTTTTTTAATGTGATTGCTCCGCGATATTATGACTGATTCGTTTGGGGCAAAAAGATTAGCAGAGGACGGCAGCAAGAGTGTCACAACTTGAGGCGGAGTACCCAAAGCTGCCAGCCGTTCCTCGACTTGTCACATACGGTCCTAATACGGCAGAGGCTCAAGCGTCCGTTGAATCGGCCAATTGCGTTATAATGACCGCTCGCTGTAAAACACTTCTTGCGATGCGTATTTTTTGCTGCCACGGCCTATAGCGCTAGTGATGAACCCGGGCATTTGCCCCGAGTATCGCAATGCCTACGGTTGCTTTTGGGCCCTGGCTTAAGATGATTTGGAGCACGTCGGAATGACGCCAGTGAGAATCATACTGGTGGCGTACACGGACACCACAGCTATGATTACGTCGAGATCAGCGAATCGCAAAGCATAATCCATAACCGGGTCACCTTTGACAATCTTCCGGCGCTTGCAAAAACCATTTTCGAGGTCCATCGAAGCACAGCAGGATTGATTGACACTTCCGTGCGAAAATCGGCTACCTGTAGTCAGCCCTGGCTGAGCCGCTTACTGCGTTGGAATAAAAATGCCCGCCGCCGACTGCGGGAGCAATCGTGATGAAACAGATTACGCTCCTCTACCAAAATGTCATCGAGAATGATCCGCATCACCAGAGCGGTTTTCCAGATCCGGCAGCTGTCAGTTATAAGCTCGACCGCACAGCGTCGAGTACTTGGAGGCGATTAATGCGGTGCTTTGATCAACACCGATTGGATAGGCAAGCCCGTTCGTTCTTAACGAATCCTAAACTCGTGAACTGGACGCTGCCGACCATCGCATCGGACCCCACACCTGTTCGCATCCTCATTCCACGGCCGAATACTCCCAGGCAAAACTATCAGATGAATGGAAAAGAAGGATTGGCACGCTGAGTGATATCCTGGGGCATCCCGTTCGAGTTGGCTCGATTCCGGGCAACGCTTACGGAAAAAATGCGGCCCACGCCGCCGCTACTGCAGAAAAGCGCTCGCGCTTCACATCCGGACCGGTTCACACGAGCTGGCAGATCGATGGTTGCAAAATGCTTGGTCGACTTGGTCGCTGCGGGATTAAATGCGAAGACGCTCCGCACAAAGCGGCCGCCTTTTTAGCCGAACATTGGGCAGTCCAGGTCAGGGGAGTGGATGGCCTGGAATACGAGAAAGAAGGTCAAACGTTTGGGTGGACCTCTCTTATATATATTGCGCAATTGGTACCAAAATCGTAGTTACCCCGGCAACAAATAATCACCGGTCAGTTACCGAACTTCTCGCGAAGAAATGCGAAGCCATTTCTTACAAATGCATCGGCATCTGGGCAGACGTTGTGAAACATCCCGCGACGAAAGGCAAAATCACCAATCGAT
>DLCF01000112.1 GCA_002480485.1 Planctomycetaceae bacterium UBA7805 | reverse complement strand
TCCATCAGCGTAGCAAATGTACGGTCAAACTCGCCTAAGGTTTCCAAATGGATATTGAAATTCTCGAAGTGCGAGTCATAAGCGCGATGCCGAACTTGAATACAAGGAAGCCCAGCCTCCAGTAGCCGACGTGCAAGCAAACAATGACGGCCAAAATCGTGGTCACCATATCTCTCTTGATCCTGCTTGGACTCTTTGGAGAGATCAAACACATCTTTTTTGTGGGACATGCGCTGCGCCATCTGATAGCTGGAGGCATAAGCTTCTGTATCAGCAGTGCGCCTATTTCGCGTCAGTCGCCGGTCAAGCATGTTGCGAAGTTCAGTGCGACGCTGCATCTCCTCCGCAGCCACCTCGTCTGGCGGCGTCAAGTTCCTTGGTGGATTGCCTCGCACCAAATTAACTCCCGCATAGCGACTGCCCAGAAATCCTCCGTGTCCTAAGTGGTAGCTCGAGGTTTGAATGACAACGTAGGGTGGTAAATCGTTTTCAGTAGGTTCAAGCATGCTCGATGCAGCGGCTCCCAGGTGAGGAAAGTCGGAGCCTTCCTTTTGATTCCTCCCGGTCTCTAGGAGATATTTGGCCGGTGTGTGATCCTTTTCGGTCGTTTGCAGACTCCGAATGACGGCTAAGTGGTGCATCTGTTGTGATGTGTAAGGCAATAGCTCGCTAATGTGCGTGCCTGGCACGGATGTGGGGATCGCCCGAAAAGGCCCCCCTTCTATCGTGCCCGGTTTCGGGTCCCAGCTTTCCAATTGGCTCAATCCACCATCGAGAAAAATGACCAGCAATTGGCGGGACCCGCCCGCAATTTCACTGGCGCTTGCCAATTCGGATAAACCTCCTCCAAGGAGCATGGAGCCCCCTGCCACACACGTGCTTCGAAGAAAGTTGCGTCGTGCTACAAAGTGCTCGCTTGAACCACAGTGGTAATTTTTTTTCACGGTGAAACCTATCAACAAAACAATGGTCAACTCTGGAATCGAAATTCGGTACAGCTTAATAAAGCCCAGATGAGATCCTGCAAAGCTGAACGGGGATCGTCCATGCGTGCAACTAAGTAACCCCGCACAACCGCGGATTCTTCAGCATCTGGCTGCCGCGACAGAATCGTCAAATAAAGTTTTTCAGCGACCTGTTCCGGATCCAGTTGCTCGGAAGAATCGCCAAGCCACTGCGTCGCCGCCTCAGAAATCCAGGTCTGCAGTTTCTTACTGTGACTCAAGAAGAGTGCTTCTTTCGCCGTCGCCTGATAACTTCCGTCAGGCTGGCCCCGAAAATCGTGGACATTGATAATGAAGTCGTACAGTGCACCTCCCTCAATCTGATTATGAAGCGACTTGGCGAGCTCTTTCTTGTTGACTGCTATATTTTTTTCGGACTCCGTCTCTGCGGAAGACCCCGCTTTTTCTTTCTGAGATTTTAAAAGATTTTGACGTCTCTGGGCTACGATTCCCAGAGCCTCGGAGACACTCCATGTGAGTTGTTCAGCAGTGAGTGGAAGGATGTGACCGCATTGAAATCGATTTCGCCACCGGTCGGCAACCAATTGCCGAGCGTCTTGCTGAGCAGCCTCGTCGTCCGTCTTTTCTTCCAACGTTTTTTTCCATTGATTAAGACAGGCAAAGTCTTCCAGTTTTGCTTCCAACGCGACGATCAGATCTTGTTGCAGGTTGAGTTGACTTTTCAGGGTTCGGCCCCGAGTCGACACTTTCAATCGCTCCGCTTCGGAGTTTCGTTTCTGTTTTTCCAAAGCGGCGTATTCATTGACGTGACGTGCTCGGATTTCGCGGGCAAGCCGCATTTGTTGCTGCAGTGTTTCAATTCGTTTTCGCGCGGTATGCAACTCTTCATTGAGAAGCTGATACTGCCGGGTCGTGCTTTGCACCAATCGCTGTAATTCTGAGTCCTCAGATTCAACCTGCGACAACGCTGCGGCATCTCGCTTCAAATCGCGTAATTTCCTTTCACCCTCTTCCAGCGCAGGAAGCAACGATTGAGAGGAGGCAAGCTGTTTTTGACGAGAATCATTGGCGGTGCGTACCGCGTCTATCTCGCGTTGTGCTCGGTGAATTTTCTCTTCAATATCCACCTCTTTCGTATCTAATTCCGCAAGCAATTTCTCACTCTCTCGGAGTTGGGACTTTATTTGCTTGTGTGTGCTCCGCTCCGCATCGAGTGCCGTCGCGACTGCGTGTCGGTCCGAGTCAGAATTCTCGGCATATGCGAGCAAATCAGAGGGCAGTTCGCTACTCCTTTGATAAGTCTGAGACAGTGCGATTTCTCGCATAAACTTTCGCAGATCGAAATCAAGATCGGCTAGTCCCGCCGCAAGGGTGTTGAGGAGCACCGGATTGGTGGGTGGATTTTCACTGTGATGAAAATCCAGCGGATGGACGATTCCGCGACCAAACATGTGAGCCCAGAGTCGATTTGCCAAGTTCTTTTGGAAGGCTTGATATTTGCCGCTGGTCAGTTCGTTTGCCAGCAGCGACCTTCTGGAAAACTTCGGTACCGGTCGAACACCTTCAGCCGGCTTCACGATGTAGCGTTCCTCTTGGGACATCTCCGGTTCCTGCATTTCTTTGCTGCCCGGAAGATGTGGCATCATGGGTTTGGGATCACCGCCCACAAAGACCGAAACGAACTCGACCTCACCCTCCGCACGCTCAGCAACCACACTACCGTTCTCTCCGCCGAAGAGGTAGCTACGATTTAGAAATGCAAAAATACCGTAGTAATCGCTCTGCAGATAATCGTCAATTGACGGATGATCGTGGCATTGGGCACACTGCATATCAACACCAAGAAATATCCGCCCAACGTCGCGGGTAACAACATGAGGTTCAGCGGATCTATCTAACAGAAAGCGAGCTGCCGAGCGCTCATCCTCATTCACGCCATCAGCAACCAAGATGTCCCGAATGAGCGTATTCAGCGGTTGTCGCTCTTCAATCGAGGTTCGTAAAAAGTCGCGGAATTTTCCTGGGCTTACCACTTTCTCAATTCGCCGCTCCATCAGCATCACGTCGAGTACCCGCATAAAATTGCGATCAAAGTGGGGCTGCTCAAGGAGCATGTCGACCAGTTTGCTTCGTTTGTCCGACCTCGTATCCTCCAGAAAGACTGTTGCCTCTTGAGCGGACGGAATTTTGCCGGCTAAATCAAGATATGCGCGGCGAAGATATTCGGCGTCAGTACAAAGTGGTGCTGGAGGGCCCACCCGCTCTGCATCGATGATCCGGTCAATTTCCTCACGAAGCGGCGTAGCAAATTCGCTCAGGGGCGATGATGTCTCTGCTCTTGCAAAATCCACGCAGAGATTTGCAAAAAACCAAAGGCTGCTAATGATCAAGACGAGGCGATACATGGAGCTAAACTACCAGATATATTCGTCACTCAGTCCACCCTGCGGCGGGTAATTGAAAGGCGCATTACCGGTTGGCATCGTGCGCTTTGCAGGGAGTCTGA
>DLCF01000096.1:907-23345 GCA_002480485.1 Planctomycetaceae bacterium UBA7805 | reverse complement strand
TGTTGTTCCCGGTAAGAGAAATAAGTCCACTACCCGAATAATGTGGCGTGAAATCGGTACTTCCAGAGGAATCTATTTGCGAAAATGAAATTTCATGAACTGTTTCGTTTTTTGGATTGTGCTCCCAGGGAGGGTCGGTTGTTTGACATCCCGAAATAAAAACACAAGCACCAAGAGCGACTTGGAGGTATGACACCCTGAACCATGATCTGCACCAGGCGAATACACACGACATTCTGTCGGTTCCTATTTCCAGATTTCTAGATCATCAATAAAGGGTAAAACTTGAGGACGCTTTGATGATTTATTCAAGAAATTTATCAATATTGTCGGCAAAGGAGGTGGTCCTGCGCCCCAAACATAAAATTTGGGTTGACCCCGCCATTGTAGCCCTCTGAACGATGACCAGCACATAGAAGATTTGAAGCCAATCGCGTGATTCTACGGCTAAATGGGGGTTATGGCTTGAACACGCCACACCGCAAATGGTACGATGCGAGATTACCTCTATTCTCTATTTCACTAAGCGATGGCTCCCGCCTCATCGCTTACCCGCTGATAAGGCGGCTTACCAAAGGGCTTACCAAACCATCTATGTTTGCAAAAGAACAATATCAACTACTTGATTTCGGTGATGGACGCCGGCTGGAACGCTTCGGGGAATTTATTCTCGACCGTCCGAGCGTTGCCGCTGAAGGTGTACCGAAACAACAAGCTGAATTATGGAGTTCTGCGCATGCGACCTATGTTCGACGAAGTGCGAATGAGGGAGCATGGCAAAGCGCAAATCAGATGCCATTATCGTGGAAAATCCAGCATGAAAACTGTGATCTGGAGTTGAAATTGACCGACTTTGGGCATGTGGGTGTGTTTCCAGAACAGTCAGGCAATTGGGATTGGATGACCCGACAGTTAAAAAGTACTGACGATACACTTAAAGTATTAAATCTTTTTGCGTACACCGGGGGTGCCACACTGACCGGAGCCGCGCACGGGGCGGAAGTCGTTCATGTCGACTCTGCGCAGAACAGTGTGCTTTGGGCGAGAAGGAATACAGAATCGTCCGGCTTGACAGACGCTTCGATCCGTTGGATTACAGAAGATTCTCGAAAATTTGCGACCCGTGAGCTAAAGCGGGGTAACAAATATCACGGTGTTGTCATGGACCCCCCGAGTTACGGACATGGTCCCAAGGGAGAGGTCTGGAAGATTCAACAGGACCTCGACGAATTGCTTGACCTATGTATGCAATTAACGGCACATGATCGCCGCTTTATTCTAATTAGCTGTCATACAACTGGATATTTGCCGCACGATCTGGAGCAAAAATTACGGCAGGCACTAGGAAGCGGTCACGGAGGTACTTTTGAGTCAGGAGGACTAGCCATTCGATCAGCCGACGGTCGCCAATTACCATGTGGCATCGCTGTCCGTTGGACGAAGAAAAACGATTAAACGCAATCACGTCAGATGACACAATTTCCTGTTATCACCAGTCCTCGAAATGAAAAGATTAGGGCTGCGGTCAAGCTTCGTCGGCGTAAACATCGTGGGCGACGGGGAAGAACGCTTGTGGATGGCGCGCGCGAGCTGATTCGGGCTGTGGGGTCAGGCATTCGTGTGGAAGAGATTTATTTTTGTCCCAGTCTGTGCAGCACCACAGAAAGCCGGCGGCTGTTGGCACAACTCGATGAACTGGAAATGAGTATTTACGAGGTCACAGAGGGGGTTTTCGAAAAACTATCGTATGGCGAACGCACAGAGGGATTCGTGGGCGTTGCCATTCCACCTGAGGTGGAACTCGATGATCTTGTGTTACCTGAAAATCCTCTCGTGGCGGTTGTCGAGGGAATTGAAAAGCCCGGTAACCTTGGAGCAATTCTCCGCAGTGCTGATGGGGCCGGTATTTCGGCAGTCATTCTAGCGGATCAAAAAACAGATCTCTTTAACCCTAATGTAATTCGTGCAAGTCTGGGAACTGTTTTCACAATGCCGGTATGTGCAGCGCCCTCAAAAGAGGTTTTTAATTGGTTGAAGGTCCAGGGTTTTCAAATAATAGGGGCAGTTGTAGACGCTGTCGCGTGCTACACGATTATGGATTACAAAATCCCCACCGCTCTGGTACTGGGAACGGAAGCGACGGGCATTTCTTCAGTATGGAAAGATGTCAATGCAGTGCGCATTCCTATGCAGGGCGTGGCAGATAGCCTTAACGTTGCTGCAAGTGCGGCTGTTCTGTTTTACGAATCGCAAAGACAGCGGTTATCTAAGCAACAAACAAGCCAACCTAGCCGCACGACTGCACCTGTGGTCGTTCCCCAACCGGACTGGGGCAACGGGAATTCATAGCAGACTCTCAATCAACAATCGTATTTTGCGAAGTTCAGCCATTTGATCCACATCTGGCATAGGTTGCATGTCGACCGTCAACGCCCGGCTATACTTGTTTTGCGCTAACAAACTGATCAAACGTCCGTATTCAACATCTCCCTGCCCAACTCGGACTTGCATGTTGTCCTTGTTTGTATCTCTAAGATAGACATGTTGTGTGTACGGGATGATAGGCTCGTAAGATCGCCCGGCCATCTCTCCGAAATAAAAGTGACTTGGATCAAGCGCGACCGCTAGCCCTTTGATGTGATCACAAAGGACTTTGACTGTATCAGGATCCTCGGAAATTTTGCCCGCTTCGGTCCTTATTGCCACCACCATCCCGTCGGTAGACGCAATATCTACCAGTTGTTGGAGGTGCTCCACTTCGGCGTTGAATGGTGTGCCAAGATCCCCAGAGCGAACAATAAGCGTGATAACTTTTGTTGCCTTGGCGACTGCGCAAATTGCCGAAAACTGACTGTAGTGATCATTTCCTGTGGCATTAATCTGAATATCAAATGCAATGGGCGTTAAACGTTGAGTTTGTCGACAGGCGGTGATAGCACGTTCCGGATCTTGAGCGACATCCGAGGGCCTGATGCCGTAGTCTGCTTCATGAAAAGGAATTTCAATCCGCGTGTATTCAAGATCAACAAGTTTCGGCAAAGCCGCTTCGAATGTGAGTTCAGGAAAGCATTTGTTGGATGCCGCGAGATACACGTTTAAGCTCCTACGAGATAATGTTGGGGGAACGCCAACAGATCTTTATTTCTCGGCCCCAACTGTGGGATGTAATCTAACGTTGAGCATGAATATGAGGCAACACCGCTACAGAAGAAAAAATATGTTTGCAAGATAAATCCGAATTAACTTATTTTAATCGATACGAACATTCCCTAAGAAACCAACTTGAAGTATGGAACAAACATCTACCAACAAGGTTTTAAGAGGCGGTTGTCAACTCTGAGTATGTGTACCTGGACGGTGTGGCAGACTCGAATACATCCGATAGAATAACGGTGGTTGATATTGATATTGAAATTGAATTTCCGTTAAACACCCACTAGTTAAGAATCAGGACCAAATTTCATGGGCGCGAGCAATCACGACAACCATCAAGACCCACTATCTGACAATCCTGAAACGAAGGTTGTGCATGCACAATATGCAAAAGATTCTCCAGGAAATGAAACTCGCTTTCCGCCTCGAATCATCGTTGAGCAACAAGGGAGAATCCTCCGGCGAACGTTCTTCGTAATATTGCTTATCGCTTTGGGGATTTCGATCTTATTTAATTTTGGTTTGTTAGCGCAGTATCAAAGTTATATTCAATCCGATCCCGAAATCATCGAATTCCTGCAATCTGGAAGTCGTGTTGCCGTTGATAAAGTTGCGATCCTCGATGTTGAAGGTACCATTCTCCGAGGAGATGGTTTCGTAAAAAAACAAATTGATCGCATTAAAAATGACGAAAATGTTAGAGGAGTCGTCTTGCGGGTGAACTCACCCGGTGGCACAGTGACGGCAAGTCACTATCTCTACCACCACCTGAAAGAACTGCAACAGCACAAACGTTCAGACGACCAGCCTTTCCCGTTGGTTGTCAGTATGGGTGGTATGGCCGCTAGTGGCGGATACTACATTTCGATGGCCGTTGGTGATGCACCTAATACGATTTTTGCTGAAGACACAACCTGGACCGGATCGATCGGCGTTGTGATACCCAGTTACGATTTTTCAGGGTTTTTAAGCAAGCATGAAATCGTCGACTATTCATACGTCAGTGGAAAATTTAAGCAAATGGGCAGCTTCACCCGGAAACGCACGCCAGAGGCAAGTGAGAAACTGCAGGAACTGGTTGACGAAAGTTTTTCCGGTTTCTTGAGAGTCGTATCGTATGGTCGCCCCAAAGTCGTGGCTAACGAAAACGCAATGCGTGAGATAAAAACGGGACAGATCTTTACCGCGCAGCAAGCGCTGCGTTTAGGCCTTGTCGACAAAATAGGCTTCCTGGAAGACGCAACCGAACGCGTTGCAGAATTGGCTGCATTAAACGACGGAGAATATCGTGTTGTCAGGTATCAACAACCAATAGGATTGGTGGATACCTTACTGGGTGGGCAGATGCTGCAGAACAAAGAAAGCCAATTTACGTTATCTGACTGGGCAACTCCGAGAGCGTACTACCTATCGACATGGCTCCCGGCTCTCACACAAAATATTTTTGAGTTATACCGGTAAGCGTAGTTCTCATTTTAGTGATTGACCACGTGCATTGCATGGTGATTTATCTGAAGAACCAAGGCATGGGAAAGATATGTTAGTTTATGCTGGAATCGAAGGGTGACCGAATATCACGCGTACGTCTTTCGCGTTGCACCCTTCGCGTGGCGTCTAAAACAAGTTGAATCTTTTGATTGATGGTTGGTAGTCGGGCGAGATTTTGCTGCCATTCATCGGAAAGCCTTGACGCCATCGCTTGGTACTTTTTTCGCTCCAACGAATTCATCAATAAAACTGGATCCCGTTTCATGTATCTTCTAAGCAAGACAATAAGTTGACGAGATTTGTCGGTCTGATTGAGATTTAAAATCGCGTCGCGTTTATCTTTTTCGACGAAACGTAAAATCTTTTTTTCGTTCCGTAAGGCCACATCATCCAACCACTCTTGCATGATTATTAAATCGTTGCGGGTGACAACCCGACCGGATTGTACGCCTGCCGAAATAATCTTTTGAATATATTCAGTTTTATCACTTTGTGGACGCAGTGTGATTTCGACCTGATCCAAGGGATCAAGTTGCCGATACCATCTTGCGTAAACGATTAAAATTTTCGCTAGGATTTCGGCATCGTTCGACTGCACTAATGCGTTATGAAAATTAATTAAGCGTGCGCGTTCGTTTTGAGGTAATTGTAGAAAACTAATATAGTTTTGATGCAATCTATTTTTCTCACCGGAATTCATACCGGTAATTCTGCGCTTATCGTCTATTAAATCACGCTTGTGATTGAGGATTCCAGGATCTGACGCGACCTTTGTCCGAGATGCAAAGTAATCGATCTCATTTATACCTCTTAAAAAATCAATATTGTCCGTCAACTGGTACTCTTGAAAATGTTCCAAAAAAATGGCGTGTTCCAATAACAAAGCGTTTCGATCTTCTAAAAACTGACTCACGGGTGACATGATGGTGACTGCTCGGATTGCCGTGTAGCCAGTTATCCCGGACAGCAATGCAGCGAGTAAAATCCATAACCACCCCGGTATTTTCCGTGCCCATCCCATTGCACGACTCATACTTGTGCTGGGCGCACGGAGTGCAACCATCTCAACGGTGGATGCGGTAAATCGGGATGAGGCCTGTTCCCGAGGTAGACTTTCAAGCAAACTCCAATTCTCTTGGAGGATTCTGAGTTGACTACGTAGTGTTTTATCTCGGCTCAGACGACTCTCAAACCGAGCCTTCTCGTCCGCTGCCATTTCACCATCGAAATAGGCGGAGATCTGTTCGTTATACAGGTCGCTTTCATTGCTGGAATGTATTTCGTCAGCCATCCCGTACTCAATACTTGGTTAAAGATTTACCCGCGGTTGTTTGCCTGATCGAACATAGCTGGCAAGTGTCTCGCGGAGGGTACACCGGGCACGCGAGAGCAGAGATTTAACGGCTTTCGGTGAAATTTGCATTACCTCAGCAATGTCAGCGTAGCTCATATCTTCAAATTTCGCGAGCAACACCGCCATTCGCTGCCGATCGTTCAAGCCCTGGATTGCCTGCTGTACCATCAAACATGCCTCTACGTTATCGAGTTGACGATTTGGCATCAGTCCACTCGCTGCCAAAGCCATCTGTTCTAAAGGATCACCAGATAATCCTTCCGAGCCTCGCCGATCGATATGAACTTCGCGTCGTCTTGCAAGCGATCGGCGAGCGTTCGAGGCAAGATTATTCGCGATTGTAAACAGCCAGGTCGAAAATTTTGCCTGTGGCTGATAGCCGGACCGGGCTCTGTAAACTCGTAGAAAGACTTCTTGGGCGAGATCCTCTGCCAAATCTCTTTTGCCGACAAGATGTTCAAGTACCCCGATTAATCGATTTTGATATCGGCTTACTAATTCCTCAAACGCGTTGGCGTCGCCTTTTTGAACGAGAAGCATGAGGCGAACGTCAGCGTCTTCCTCGACATAATCTTTGGGTGATGTCTTGGAAACAGACAAACTACACCTATTTAAATCTTCTATTGCAATGAAGGAATCGGTCGGCAATCTATATTGTAGATGTTTTGTCTACTTTGATTCAATTCACTAGAATATCAGCTTAAATGATGTCGAATTTCTTCTATTTGAAATAACAGAAGATTTTTGCTGTAGATTCGCTTATTTATACAGTGACAGTCATTTTCAAAGGATCCATTAGAGTCATGAAAACACATTCTCGTGTTGCGATTATTCAAATGCGGTCCGATCTTGAAAAATCCACGAATATAAAACGGGCGGTCGCAATGATTACCCAAGCGGTTGATCAAGGGGCAGAATGCATCTGCCTACCGGAAACGTTCAATTGCCTTGGAACTTATCCGGAAATGGTTGATCAGGCTGAAGCAATTCCTGGCAGAACTATTAACGTGCTATCCGATTTAGCTTCCAAGCACGGTATCTATATCCATTGTGGCAGCATTTTTGAAAAGACAGAACACTCAACAAAAGCGTTTAATACGAGTGTGATTTTGGATGCTAACGGAGATATTGCAGCAACATATCGAAAAATACATCTTTTTGATGTTGATATACCCGGTGATTTTAACAGCTACGAATCACACTGGGTTACACCAGGTGATCAGATAATCGCACTCGAAACACCCCTCGGAAAGATTGGGCTTTCAATCTGTTATGATCTGCGATTCCCTGAAATATTTCGCAAACTTGCTCAGCAGGGTGTTCAAATCACGTTCTTACCCTCCGCCTTTCGAAGGACAACCGGTGCAGCACATTGGGAAATTCTATTGCGCGCGCGAGCGATTGAAAATCAAAGCTATGTTCTTGCAGCAAATCAATGGGGTACGCCTGCTGCCGGAATTAGTCATTATGGGAATTCAATGGTTGTCAATCCCTGGGGTGATGTTATTGCCCGCGCTCAGGATGAATCCGATTCGATTCTTGTTGTCGACATTAATCTCAAGGAGCTGATGACGATTCGAAGCCAATTACCGGCGTTAAAGCACCGTCAAATTCATGAAAATTGATATGGAGGAAGTGCAATTAAATGGCAAAAATCGAGTCAAATTGCATTTTTACGGAGAGCAAACTTATCTAGTTACAGCTGACAACCACGTGGTTATAAGTGGTCGTATGACAACATGAAAATCAATTGCCTTGTCAAAAATTACTTATCGATTTTCATTCAAGCCACAAACAAAAAGTTTTTAACCTCGATCGCTTGACAATTTAATTTTGAAAGGCAAAATGTGCCAAGGTGAGAAACTGGTTTTCGTCAATGACACCGTTTGAACACGGTATTCGATATTTTACGAGACAGAGAATGGGTGAAGATCTCTTATCGTCAGATATTGTTTTTCCGCCGTCAGTCCCATGCGAAACTTGGTTTTAAAAATCAAGACAATGGGTAACTTTCAGAGAATGGATTATCTTTGACGAGTCAGCGTCTCTTCCGCAGATGGTAAAATGTTCTTCCTAAACACGGTAGTTCAGGAAGCTAACCGATAAGCGGTTGGGGGGCGACGACTGTAAGGATCGACAGTCGACGACTCGCGTCGTGGCCAGGATGTCCCTCCCGCCCTTTTCATTTAATTCTGCCGGCACGGATCAATGCCAAAAAGTTTGATCGGCCTTGGTGCGAATCTAGACGGCCGAGCGACGACACTACAAAATGTGGTGAGGCAGTTAAGCGCTGTCCCAGATTTGACGATTTCCGGTCTGAGTCGCGTGTATGAGACCAAACCCATCGGCGGTCCCAGTGGTCAAAATGCATTTCTTAATGCCGCGGTCTTGGTTGATTCGAACCATAGCCCATCAACTCTATTGGCTCTTCTCAAAAAATTAGAGACCACATGTGGACGTACGAAAGGCCAGCGGTGGGGACCGAGAGTAATCGACCTGGATCTTTTACTTTATGATGATGAAACTATCGAATTACCGGATCTGATTCTTCCCCACCCGCGCATGACGTTCCGGCGATTTGTATTACATCCCGCTTGTAATATCGCTTCTGAAATAACTCATCCCACGACAGGACAGACTCTTGGGCAGTTACTAAACCACCTGGATAAAGCCCCAGATTACATTTTGTTTCGCGGAGGTACTGTACAGGAACGGGAGGACATTATGGATGAGGTGCAAGAAAAACTGATCTCCCATGGGATAACGTTACAGAGAAAAATAACCAAAAGTATTTCTACGGATGACTCAGCAGCCTGCTTGCGTCATGATAAATTTCAGGATTCCGCCGCCTGGGAATCAAAATTTAAATCTAGCTGCATTCTACCGAAACTAATTATTTATCTTGATCCCTTCAAAAACAGAGATCCGCACTATCAGCTATCTGAATTGCCGGCGTTTTCGGGTCCCAGATTAGATCTCAAATATTCGAAACGCACGCATATTCCAGCAGGTGACGAAGTTTCGGCGGCTATACTGGCCATGACGGAGTTGCCCAGGCCGGTGACTGATATTTCAATTTAGGACCACTAAGGATGCAGTCAATCCGCTGATGTCATTCCCTGAGATAATTACCGAAAACAAATCCATTCAGTTGGCAATGAAAAACATTCGATCAACGAGTCAAACCCTTGGTTTGGTTCCGACGATGGGAGCGCTTCATGCAGGCCACCTTAGTCTAGTCGAAGAATCAAATAAACAATGTGATATTACGGTTGTTACAATCTTTGTAAACCCAATGCAATTCGACGATGAAACCGACCTGCAAAAATATCCGCGTGATATCGGATCAGATATATCTGTATTGAAGCAACTATCTGTGGATTTTGTTTTTGCGCCCTCTCCAGAACAGCTTTATCCAGCAGGGTATGGTCTTTCGGTTGATGTGGGACCGTTAGGTAGGATCCTAGAAGGGCGATTTCGACCTGGGCACTTCTCGGGGGTCGCCACAATTTTATTAAAACTGTTCCATCTAATTCCGGCCGACATCGCTTTTTTTGGCAGGAAAGACTATCAGCAATTAAAGGTGGTCCAACAAATTGTAAAAGACACCAATTTACCGATTGAAATCGTGGGCTGTCCGACAGTGCGGGAGCACGATGGTCTAGCAATGAGCTCCAGAAATCAGTTTCTTTCGCCCGCCGAACGCCAGCGGGCGGGATGCATCTTCCAATCGCTCGAGAAGGCACAAGAACTAGTAGATAATGGGGAACGCAGCGCGAAGCGTATTATGATTAGTATGCGTCAGCATATTTACCAAGCAAAGGGAAAAGTGGATTACGTTGCGTTGGTAAATCCAGAAACACTACAACCGACACTAGATTTAACCGAAAACACGTTTGCAGTGATTGCCGCACGAATGGGCACCATTCGGCTTTTAGATAATCGTTTGTTAAAAGTAAGCAACCGTTGAAAAGAAGTCATCTGCCATGATATGGGGGTAAGCTTATGCGACAGACCCTTTTTTTTATCCCAGATCAAGTGAGTGGCGCGCCTGTATTCGGATGGGGTCTATTGATCGTAATTTGGTTAGTTGCAGGAGCCGGAATTTTATTTTTTTTATTACGACGGCAGGGATTTAATGCAGATACAAAAAGTTATCTCCCGGTGTTTGTGATCGTTGGCCTGGCTATTGTTTTTGTGTTGCCAAACCTTGTGGAAGCCGAGCAGGGTCTCCCGATACGGAGTTATGGCGTGCTGACGATGCTGGCAATCATGAGCGCCATTATTTTAGCCAACTATCGGGCAAAGTTTTTCGGAGTTTCAAAAGAAACCATCTACGCGTTTGCATTCGGATTTTGCGTTGCGGGATTCATCGGGGCACGTCTTTTTCACGTGATCGAGTATTGGGATATTGCTTACCGAAAAGTAAATCTCGATGGATCGTTCGATTTTTTTACGACGTTAACTACCATTCTGAATGTGCCCCAAGGCGGCCTTGTGGTTTACGGTTCGCTGATTGGCGGCATGATTGCATTTATTTATCTGGTTCGACGGTTTCATTTGTCACCGCTCGCTTTCGCTGATTTTATCGCACCGAGTATGTTGCTTGGCTTGGCGATTGGCCGCTTGGGTTGTCTCCTTAATGGTTGTTGCTTCGGTGGACTCTGTGACATGCCATGGGCCGTCACGTTTCCGGGAGGGAGTCCACCCTATAATCAACAAATCGAGCGTGGATTAGCATGGGGTGTTCAGGTCGGGTCATCTGATACAACAGTATCGACGGGATTTGAGGGCCAAATCCAAGATCAACCGGAAGAATTAAAAGTGCTCTGGCGAACGCCGGAACTTGCAGATCGGGGTGTTTCCTTAGGAGAAAAAATAAAACGAATTAATAACGTAGAAAACCCTTCCCGATCACAATTGTGGGCCATCTTGAATTTAAACACCGAACGTTTAGATCCGGTTTTGCTTGAAACTAAACAAGGCGATATCTTTTCACTTCCCCGTCTGAAACTTCCCGAAAGAAGCCGTCCTATTCATCCAACACAGATATATAGTTCGATTTCGGCTTTTCTACTTTGTTTTTTTCTGCTGGCTTATACACCGTTCCGCTCGCGTGATGGAGAAGTATTTGGTCTGATGATCACCGTTTATCCGCTGATCCGCTTCTTACTGGAGATGATCCGAATTGACGAAATAGGCCAATTCGGAACCGGATTGAGTATTTCCCAGTTAGTCAGCATTTCACTGCTTGCTGGAGTCGCGCTGTACTGGGCAATCATCCTACGACAACCGTCCGGAACCATACGATCCATCATCGATCCTACTAGTGCGGACTTAGAGAACGTCCGTTAGCACAAGCAAAAATCTGTGCGATTCGAAGTACATTCCAGTGGCGTAAAGTCCCGGCGAACGAATTTGACATCTTGTGATAGAACCGCCATTATACGCGTAGGCACACTAAATCTCGAATTCGCAACAAAAATACAAGGAACCTTTTGCTAGGCTCTATGTCGAAGCACTGGAGCATCTTGTGGAAGCCGCCGATGCCCAAAGTCTCCGAAGAGGATCTTGAGATTATTCAGATGACTCTGTCTGAAGCCACAGAGGCGTTCGGTGATTTAGTAGATAAATATCAGGGGCGCCTTTACAACTCCATAGTCCAAGTTTTCGGCCATCGCGATGCGGAGGACATCACCCAAGATGCTTTTGTAAAAGCATTCCAAAATTTAGATTCATTTCTTGGCAATAGCAGTTTTTATACATGGCTGTACCGCATCGCCTTTAATACCGCCGTGAGTCATTTTCGAAAAAAACGCCCGATAAAATCAATTGAGGAATTACAAGAGGCTATTGGTGACCATTTGGCTAATGAATCCAATCCACCGGATGAGTTGATGGAAAGAAAAGAGCGTGACGAACACATTCAACGGTCGCTTGACTTTCTTAAAGAGGAACACAAGACAATTTTAATTTTACGAGAGGTGGAAAGAATGTCTTATGAAACGCTCGCAGATTTGTTTGCGGTACCCGTTGGTACGATTCGTAGTCGTTTGTATCGTGCACGAATGGCCTTGAGAGAAGCTACCAGCCGATATTTTGATGCCGAATCTCCATGAACCAGATGGCTTTTTTTGGTTAATTTAATTTGCAGGTTTAAAGAGTGGGTTGATCAGGTGGATAAAAGTCAACGAGAGGAATTGATCAGTGCCTATCTTGACGGTGAACTCAACACCGAGGAGACGGACCGCGCGGAACGATGGATTGCCGATGATCCGCAGGCAAAAAAACTATTTGAGGAACTTAAGGTCATACGTGATGCAATTCATCAACTACCGCGATACCAATTGAAAAGCGATCTTACTTCAGGGGTTCTTGATCAGATTATCGATCAACCGGTGGTCTCTGAATCTCAGCGACCGGAAGTCATGTCGTCTGCCGCATATCTCGATTCTTCCCAAAATTTTGAAATGGCCTCTATACAGTTGAATGATTTTGATGCAGATTCGAAGAGAGTTACCCAAACTCCGGCAACCGCATCAACCGCGATTGAAACCGCTCGATCCGGTCAGCGACGTATTGTTCTCTGGCCCGCCCTAGCGATTGCTGTTGCAGTTTTGTTGATGATTTTTTCTCGTTCCGATCGGCTGCAAAAGGATCGAGCGATTAGCCGGCTAAATTCCGCAGCGAACATGGAGGGGTCCCCCACACCACCTGAATCGGCTGAGTTGCTAGAGAAGAACCTTCTTGAATTGAAGGAAAAAGCCACTGCCAATCAAATGGCTACTAGCGATCAATCGCAGAGTGTACAAAACGCCCTTTCAGTAGGAGAGATATCTTCAAAAAAGAAAACAACATCCCGGGCATTGTCAGAACCAGATCGCACGGAATCTATGCGTTTGTCAATGAGGAGGCTCTCCAGGCCAGATAATACAAAAAGTATTTCCACTACCTATGTATTTCGTGTGGCACCAATGCTAGATCTTCAAGGTCGGTTGAACGACCTCACAACTAAGGAATCTCAGATTCGTTTAGTTGAATTGGGTATTCGTAAAAAAGGGGAAGTAAGCCATCATGTATTCCAGCTATCTGGCGACCTTAAGTCGACCAAGAGGGTGACACAGGCACTGAAAGAGATGAAAGGTTTCACCTTGGAATCACAGAAAAATTATTCCCCGGCAGATCCGGCAGAAGAATCATCAACCCGGCAGCGTTCCGCCACCAAATTGAATAAAAAAGATGCGTCACAGCCAACTAGCTCGGACACCATCCGGATCATATTTATCGTGCCGTCCTCGTGATCGTTTGCCCCTAACCGTAATAATGATTAGCTCTCATTTAAACACCGTTTCTTTCAGCAAACCGATTAGCCTGGGCAACAATTTCAACTCCGATACGCACCGACCAAGCCTGCACTAATTGGGTAAATAGCGGACCGGGATAGCCGTCTTTAATCGGTATTCCATTAAAAGAAGTCACCGGCAGCAAACAAAAGGGCGTGCTACTTAAAAGTACTTCGTCGGCTTGCGCCACCTCTTCCGGAAGAATGACCCGATAATTCCAGTCCACTCCTAATTCTTTCGCCAGTGCCTGCACGTAGAGTAAGCTGATGCCGGGCAATGCAATTTCACGAGGCGGCGTTACAAGCCCCTGATTTCTTTTGTAGAGAATAATATTGGCTGTCGTCGTCTCAATGACGTGGCCGTCGGCGTTAAGCAGAAGGGCTCGTGACCCTGGTGCTATCCGCGATGCTGATTGATCGGCCAGAAAATAATGCATCCGACTTCGACATTTTAATTCAGCGGGCCAGCACTGCGTTGCAACTTGCTCAATTTCGGTCACGACTAGGGATTGTCCGCGTACATATTTTTCCCTCCATAGCTGAAAGGGCAGAGGAAACGTATGCATTCCCAAGCAAGGATCGCTCCGCTTTCCATTCTGAAACCTGGGGAGATTACCCGCGGTGACAAAGAGTGTGAGACCCAAATCATCACCGGGGGCGAGAAGCGGATAATTGTTCTGCACTATCGATTGTGCAATCTCGGAAATTTCACTGAGCGACTCGACTGGTTTGACACCTACAATCTCGAGAGATCTTTTTAGTCGCTGCAAGTGGCGATCTAATTCAAAAATTTCCCCCGAAAAGGTACGCAACTGTTCAGTCACCGTCGTGCCAAGTGAAAAACCAGCATCGGTCACCGGAATAGCCATTTCCGAGACAGGGATCAAACGACCGCCGAGATAACCTTGAGGTGAATTCATTACCCCATTATTGCGGGAATAATATCACGCCGAAATCCCATAGACAAATAAGAGTATTTCAA
The DNA here is from genome assembly GCA_002480485.1 of Planctomycetaceae bacterium UBA7805. Classification (GTDB taxonomy): domain Bacteria; phylum Planctomycetota; class Planctomycetia; order Pirellulales; family UBA7805; genus UBA7805. Next base: position 9,026 of record DLCF01000096.1, on the reverse strand, counting down.
TCCAGATAGACTGACTTTGAAAGCTTCGGCGTGGTTTCCGCCTGAATCAAACTTGTTTTCTGAAACACACCTTCGCGAATCCGCTGCGTTGCACTGCGCGAATTCAAATAAGCTTGTAGGGTATGCTCTTTCCCTAGCGATGGACTTACGTTGAATTGCTTTATTTTTTCCTTTTCCCCGGTGCTCAAAATTCCCACGTTAAGCCCAGTATATCCCAGTGCCGCTGGACCACGACGCCCGCAGTGACCGTACAGTTTCCCGTAATGTTTAAGGATCCAATCGCAGTCATTGGTAATCAAAGTGAGATGGCTTATCACTTTCAAGGCGCTCCCGAATCGACTTCCCGGCAACAGCCAGTGGCTGTCAAGTGCTGCCGCAAACAATGTAACTCGATATGATTGGTCATCCCTTAAATTTTTAATTCTTTTTCCATTCAGCTCGCCACCGGCAAGCAGCTCGAGCGCTGCAGCGACGACCCGGGCGCCAAAACTAAAACCAAGTAAACTGACTGATGCTTCGTTTGGCATTTGATCTAGCAAACCTGCCAATCGCAAACCAGCCCATGTCGTTCGCGCTGCTTTGACCCGAGCATCAGGAACTGGACGGTTAAGTACCTTCGATGCTGGCCACGACCATATGATAAATCGAACTGGTAACCGACTTTCGCGGTCACTAACAAGATTTCGATAAACGCGCAAACCAGTTGCGAAGGCTTCGGTTGCAGTCGTCAGATTTCCATGGACCCAGAGCACAGTCTCAAGGTGTCTGCCCGTTTTTAATAAACGTTCATATGGGGTTTTACTCCACCTTTTACCTTCTAAATTGTATTGCCAGCTCACAAGATCTACGGTGAGGTTTTTTGCTGGAATCGCTCCCGCATGCTCCACACAGCCTAAACTTCTGCAACTCAGCAACCAGACTTCGTCTTGAAATCGTTTGTCAGAGATTTTTTGCGCTAGGCAATTCGGATCTCCACTCTCGTCAGCCCAACTGAGGCTATGACAGAGTAAAAGCAACCCAATAACTAGACTAATTTTAAATAAGTGCATCTATGTACCTGACAATAGAAAGACAGATGGAAGAAACATCGGCATCCATTAGTAGCGTTTCGCGGTTAAAGCGTCACAATTTGCACGTTCATTTTTGGAGTCCGATCAATCCAAATAATATAAGCATGCGAACGGTATCAATTGTTCCGGCAGACAAAGCATTTCATCCGTAAAAGATTCCCAAATGATGAAAATAAAAATCATCTGTTTCGTTTGCACATCATTCGCGGTGTTGTAGAGTTGGTTGTCGAGTTGTTTCGTCGCCTAAATAAACACCCATACGGAGATTCAAGCCATGAAAAGGCTTCTTATGCTTGCAGCCCTAGTGGCTATCTGTGTCGGTTGTAACCGACACCACTGTCGGAAATTAAGTCGAGGTGCTCCTTGGCGCTGCGGGACACAGCAAATGATGCCCTGCAACCCTTGTGCCCCCTGTAATCCATGTGCTCCTTGTATGCCCTGCGATCCCTGCAGCAGTGTTTCCACCGGCACCGGTTTTTCCGGATGTTCCACGTGTAGCACTCCAAATAATTATGAGCAGGGAGTTGTACTCGGTGCGGGCAACGCCGTGAATCCGCCAACAATGACACCAGTCGCTCCAGGTTCCTAGCTGGTATTAGCCACAACGACCTCGAATAGTCCGCATGGATCCTGACATGCGGACTTTTTTATGCGCTCATCAAACCATTTTGCGACCTAAGTTTCAGTGTAGTATTTTTTAATCGACTAACGCTGGACTCTGCGGGGGATGATATTGTGCGTGTCTATTTTCTGCTCATTGTGCTGTGTATTCCAGGTATGTGCTTTGGCCAGTTTCTGACTGAGGAAGATGCATCCACGGCTGAGCGCTTAGCTCATCAGAAGCCGGTGCAGATGCAGGTCGGAGTTGTGATTCACGCCGCGGCAAGTCCGTTGAAAGGGATAAAATGTAGTGTTCCAATGCCGATGGAGTGGCCGGAGCAACAGGTGAAGGTCATTCAGGAAGAGTCTTCGCCCCAAGTTCGACGAGTTTCCTACGAGATGATTGGTGATTCTGTAAAGCGGATGGTGATGCAAATTCCTTTCGTAGGCCCGGGTGAAACAGCACAGGTTTTAGTCACTCTAGAATGTATGCGGCATCATATTGTCGCTCCTAAAGATACCGATCAATACGCCATCCCAACCCGCAAGCAACTGACTCCCGCGCTACGAAAATATCTCGGCCCCAGTCCGTTCATTGAGACCAAGCACTCAAAGATTCGAAAACAGGCAAAAGAGTTTACTAAAAATGACGACAGCGCCTGGAGTCAGGTTGAGTCCATGTACGACTGGGTACGCAATCATGTGACATACAAAAATGGTCCACAGAAGGGAGCTTATAAAGCACTGAAAGAGAAGGAAGGAGATTGCGAAGAGTTGACGGCACTCTTTGTCGCCTTCTGCCGAGTAAATGGGATCCCTGCCCGAACTGTATGGATTCCCGGACATTGCTACCCTGAATTTTATCTTGTAGATGCACAAGGGGAGGGACAATGGTTTCCCTGTCAGGCAGCTGGCACGCGGGCCTTCGGCAGCATGCCGGAATACCGGCCGATTCTACAGAAGGGAGATAATTTTCGGATCCCCGAGAAGTCTGGTCGCCAATGTTACGTTTCGCAGCAGTTGAAAATCGCAGATGTCCCGGGAGGCTCCAATCCAAAAATTGAATGGGTCGAAAAGATTCTCTCAAATTAACTACACCGGTCCATCGCCCCCCTCTTCGCACACCACCGTTCAGCTCGTTAGACTCGATCTTGTGTAAAGAAATCGACCGCAGGTTGGGCAAGCGGTACAAATCTGGGTGAAGCGAGACCCCTCTATGAATGTTCAAGAAGTTCACCACCCTCTCATCCAACATCATTTGACCCGTTTGCGCAATCGACAAACGGAACCCATCGAGTTTCGGAACCTAATTCGACGCGTTGCTGTGCTACTTGCTTATGAGGCAACGAAAGATCTTCAAACACAACCCATCGATATCGAGACGCCCCTCATCACGGCTCAGGGATCCGCCCTAGCACAAAGTATTGGATTGGTTCCGATTCTACGAGCAGGACTTGGAATGGTCGACGCGGTGCTCGATTTAATTCCACAAGCTGAAGTTTGGCATCTCGGTTTGTATCGCGATGAGAAAACAGCCCGTCCCGTAGAATACTACAAAAAATTTCCGCACAGCGAACCAGTGGATGTTGCTTTGGTGCTCGATCCGATGCTCGCTACCGGAGGATCCGCCACGGCTGCCGTATCCACACTTCGATCCTGGGGAGTCCCAAAAATAAAATTATTGACAGTGATTGCCTCCCGAGACGGTATTGAGGAAGTCCATCAACAGGATTCGGGAGTACAGATTTTTGTCACCGCAGTCGATCCCGAACTAAATGTTGAAAAATTCATTATTCCAGGACTAGGTGATGCGGGAGATCGCATTTTCAACACATTCAAAGAGCGCGATTAGAATTGGGGCAAGCTATTTAATGGAACGATTAATAAGTGTCGTTGGACTTCTGGCGATGATCGGCTTTGCTTATCTGCTCAGTTCCAATCGCAAAATGTTTCCTTTTAGAGTCGTCGTAGGCGGTCTAATTTTACAGATTCTATTTGCGATTCTGATTCTTTGGACACCGCCCGGCAGAGCGGCATTCCAATCCGTTGGTGATGTGTTCAGAAATATGATCGCCTACGTGGATGACGGATCGCGTTTCATGTTTGGCATGCAGCGAGAGTCACAGATTCCGATTTCAATAGCAAATCAAAGAACCAATAAGACATTGAATTTATGGGAGCACGAAGATCAGGATCGCATTGAACATCTGATTGAGCTAATCAAAAACGAACAAAGTCCGGTCACAATTACCGTAGGCTCGAACCATCGGTTGGTTGATCAAAACGCGTCCGACTGGGAGGTGCAGTTGAAGCAATGGTTTTTGTCGGCGATGGCTTCCTTCCGAAACGATGGATTCCCTCGAACCAGACAGTTACTATCCTCCTTTGCTTTTGGCGTGTTACCAACAATTATTTTTTTCTCGTCCCTGATGTCGATGCTGTATTACCTTGGGGTCATGCAGAGGATTGTTTCTTTTTTCGCTTGGATAATGCAACGTTCACTGGGCACGAGCGGTGCGGAAACGCTCTCAGCGGCAGCCAATGTCTTTGTCGGTCAGACCGAGGCGCCGTTGGTCATTCGACCCTACGTATCGAAGATGACTCAATCCGAGCTGATGGCAGTAATGGTTGGCGGCTTTGCAACCATTGCCGGCGGGGTACTTGCTGCCTATGTGAGCTTCGGTATCGATGCGGGACACCTGATTACGGCTTCGGTGATTTCAGCACCTGCTGCCCTGCTTATAGCCAAAGTGATGCAGCCCGAAACCGAGCATTCGGTCACCATGGGCAAGGTGGACATCCATGTCGATGAAAAAGAATCTAACCTGATTGAAGCAGCCGCGGCCGGTGCCACTGCGGGTATGAAATTGGCCATTAATGTAGCCGCGATGCTGATTGCCTTTTTGGCGATCATTGCCATGATGAACGGATTGATTGGGTGGGCGGGAAGCTGGTTTGGTTTTGAAGACGCTCAGCGTTGGACGCTGGAGAAAGGCCTTGGCTGGCTCTTCTGGCCACTAGCGTATTTAATGGGTATTCCGGCAGATGATTGTGGTGCAGCCGGACAGTTGTTGGGGACAAAGATGGTTGCCAATGAGTTTGTGGCCTATCTTCAACTTGGTGAGATGCTCGAAGCAGGGCCACAGACATTTTCTCCGAGAACGGTTACGATTCTTACGTATGCTCTCTGCGGATTTGCGAACTTCGGTTCCATTGGAATTCAGCTCGGGGGCATTGGTGGTGTGGCTCCGGATCGTCGCGGCGATCTGGCCCGGTTGGGTTTGCGTGCGATGATCGGCGGAACCTTGGCCGCGTTTATGACCGCGTGTATCGCTGGAATCCTAATTTAGACAACATTATGCGGGTTCTCTTAACAGAAGATGAATTAAAAGAGGGTGTTGCCAATATGGCAACACGCATCAGCGACCTTTACGCAGACTGCCCATTGACCATTATTGGCATTCTCACGGGTAGTGTCGTGCTCATGGCTGATGTGATCCGACTTTTGGAAATGCCACTCCGCGTCGGTGTGCTGCAAGCTCGAAGTTACCACGGAGCCACCACTACCCGCGGTCCACTGATAATAAACGACGAATTGATGCCCGATATTGAAGGCCGAGATGTGCTGTTGCTGGATGATATTTTTGACACAGGTCACACACTAAAAGAGGTGACCGCCCGCATTCATAAATTAAATCCAGCTACGGTGCGCTCCGCCGTACTGCTCTACAAAGAGGGTCGCCAGGAAGTGGCTTCGGTTCCAGATTTTATCGGATTCAATATTCCGGATGAGTTTGTCGTTGGCTATGGTCTCGATTACGAAGACGCCTACCGAAATCTCCCTTATCTTGCCGCGCTGGAGGAAGAGGACCTTCAGCACGCCGATGGCAGCTAAAATCATTGATCACGGGTAAGGAAATCGCGGTTGCCAGGAAGCAAATCGTCCTGCTGAAGTAGCTCCTCCCGAGTCATCCAAAAAATACTTTCAACCTCCTTCGGATTAGCCCTGGGCGATCCATCTCCCGTAATTACTGCCGTCCACCAATGAACCTTGGTATTGGATCGGCCTATACTTTCCCAAAGTTTTTCTCCCGGAATGACCTCAACCGAGATCTCCTCCATTAGCTCTCGACAAAGAGCCACCGATTGACTCTCGCCGGCTTCAATACCTCCTCCTGGAAAGCACAGTTTTCGAGGGGCGATTACATGGGCTGAACGGCGAATAACCAGGAAACGCCCGCACTGCTCAATAACTCCGACGACGCCCTCGCGTTGTGCAAAAAGGTGGGATTTCAGATGATTTGTCACGATCGATGAGCCTTGACTTGGGCAAAAATAACACCCGCGCAACCTAGTCTTTATCCGAACCGGAAAACGCATGCGGCAAAAGCATACCTAGAGATAGTTCGGACACCTGTTTTTCGCCAGAGGTATCAATCAGTAGAACCTGGATATCAGGCGCAAATTCATGTAGCACCTGGCGACAGGCTCCGCATGGCGCAACACCTCCCGGGGATGCAACCGCAATCAATTCAAATTGGCGTTGCCCATCAGAAATTGCACTGAAAATGGCCGAACGTTCCGCACAGATGGTAAGTCCATACGACGCATTCTCCACGTTAACACCCTGATACGTGACACCACTCTTGCTGAGCAAGGCAGCCCCTACCTGGAACCGCGAATAAGGTGCATACGCAACCTGTGCGGCCTGTATTGCGGTCAATGTGAGTTCTTCTTTGAGCTGCTGTTTCATGCCGATGATCTCTTCATCAGTCTTGTATTGGATGTCCGTCTGAGGTCACACGGTCGATAATCAACGGGGGTACTTTGGAAGATTGAGGATTGATTTCAATCGCATCATATAGTGTATCGATCCAGGGTTGCTCCGGGGGGGAAGATGCAAAAATGCGAACCAGTTCCTGGCCTGCATCCACCGCGTCCCCGACTTCAACACACAATTCAATCCCGACGGAACGATCGATCGCACCTCCCAGAGTTTGCCGTCCGCCTCCGAGTTGGACTACTGATCTGCCCAATGTTCCAGCGTGAATTGCATGCACAAAACCACTCTGTTTGGAACATAAGACAAGGCTCTTCGCCACCTTACGAGGCGCATCAAGATCGCCGCCTTGCGACGTGACCATATTGGAAAATTTCTCCCGCGCTTGCCCGCTATCGAGCAGGGATGCCAAGCGTGTTTTTGCCGCTTCGGTTTCCGATTCAATTTTGGCCGCTAATAGTGCCTCACATCCTAGGGCGATTGTGATAGCGCGAACCGAGTCGGGGCCCTTCCCCTCTAAGATGTCGACCGCTTCATTGACCTCCACGGCATTGCCCAGCATTTTACCCAAGGGTTGATCCATATTTGAAATAAGTGCCGAGGTGGTAACACCCATTTTCTGGCCCAAATGAGCCATGCTGCTTGCCAGTCGGCGGGCATCTTCGGCGGTTTGCATTGAAGTCCCCGAACCGCATTTGACATCCAACACGAGTGCATCGAGTCCCTCGGCCAGCTTTTTACACATGATGCTGCTGGTGATTAGAGCCAGGGAGGGAACGGTCGCAGTTACATCACGCAGCGTATACCACCTTTGATCCGCCGGAGCAATTTGGCTGCTTGTTCCGGTAATCGTGCATCCCACATCTTGGACTTGCTGCTGCATTTGAGCAAGTGATAGATCGGTGCGAAAACCGGGGATGGATTCGAGTTTATCAAGCGTCCCGCCCGTGATGCCGAGTCCCCGACCGGAGATCATCGGCACGCGTAGATCGCAACACGCCAAAAGCGGTGCGAGGACTAGCGATACTTTATCACCGACGCCACCGGTGGAATGTTTATCGATTAATGGCCTGGTATCGGTGGGCCACTCAAGCGTTGTGCCGCTTTCGAGCATTGCCATTGACAGGGCATACACCTCTTCCTCATGCATACCCTGAATACAGATTGCCATCGAGAAAGCCGCCATCTGATAATCGGGAACCTTCCCGCTGACAAAAGCATTCACAATCCAGCAGATTTCATCGGTGGAAAGCCGTTCGGCATCTCTTTTTTTTGCAATGATTTCCGTGGCGTGCATCTTCATTACGAGTAATCTTTCAAGGGAGACTTATTGTGCCGGCACTGTTTTTGGCGTTTCAACCGTTTGACCTCAAGTTCCTTGCTTTCCAGTTCAAACCAAAGAATGCTGCATGATGCCTAGCACTATCTTACTAATTTTTTTCCCGGCCTCCTCCGCTGTTTTCAGGACATCCTCTGCGGTAGTTTCACTGAGCGCATCTGGGGAGCATACGTTGGTAATAGCGGAAAACGCCAAGGTACGAACACCATGTGCTTCGGCCACGAGTACCTCGGGAATTGTCGACATTCCCACTGCATCGGCACCGATGCGGCGGAGATAGCGATATTCAGCGCGGGTTTCATAATTAGGGCCCAGATGTCCGGCGTAGAT
>DLCF01000096.1:0-524 GCA_002480485.1 Planctomycetaceae bacterium UBA7805 | reverse complement strand
CCGGATCGTACGGTCGCAGTGTCGATTGCATCCACGCGTTAGCGGGTCCCCCGGGCACTCCCGGTTGAGGCTTGCAATGCATTCGATTTAGATGGCCACTCAGAATCATTACATCTCCGGCAGAGAACTGCGGATTAAGACCTCCGGCTGCATTGGAAACAAACAGCCTTTGAATCCCTAGCCCGCACATCACCTCGACCGGCAGCGTGACATCGTCTGTGGCGTATCCTTCATAGAAGTGAAACCGCCCCTGCATGACGATCGCCTCGACCCCTCCTAGACTTCCACATACAAATTGCCCCTGGTGCCCAATCGCGGTCGAGCGGGCCAGGCAGGGCGTTTCCTCATATGAGATACAGGTGGATTGCTCCACCAAGTCGGCAATTCCGCCCAGGCCGCTACCCAAGATGATGCCTACTTTTGGAGTGCGGTCATAACGACTGGCGACATACTTTGTCGCCTCGCGGGCCGACTCACTCAGGGACGCTGCATGTTCACCCATGACATGTCCGCCCGTCCGGGCC
>DLCF01000075.1 GCA_002480485.1 Planctomycetaceae bacterium UBA7805 | reverse complement strand
CCAGAATCAGATCAGCTGCTTGATCGCCCAGCGTAATGATCGCCTGCATGCTGGGCTTGCCTTCGGTAAGGGTTCCCGTTTTATCGACTGTGAGCGTGTCAATCGATTCGAGTCTTTCCAGGACTTCCGCATCCTTGATTAATACGCCTTCTCGTGCACCTCGGCCCATGCCGACCATAATCGACATCGGCGTTGCCAGGCCGAGTGCACAAGGGCACGCAATGATCAATACTGCGACCGAGTTCACAATAGCCCAAGCCGGTTCATCTGGCTTGGCAAAAAGCCAGATCGCGAGTGTGAGCGCGGAGCATCCAAGAATTGCGGGAACGAACACAGCGGAGATTCGATCGGCAATTTTCTGGATCGGCGCCTTGCTTCGTTGCGCCTCGGCAACCCGATGCACGATCTGTGAGAGTAGCGTATCGTTGCCGACTCGCTGAGCAATCATCAGAAAAGCGCCCGTTTGATTAAGCGCACCGCCGATTAAATGGTCGCCCGGTGACTTCTCGACAGGAATTGGTTCCCCCGTAAGCATCGACTCATCGACTGCACTGCCTCCTTCCAGTAATTCGCCATCAACCGGAACTTTTTCTCCCGGACGAACGCGAAGCGTATCGCCGGCATGAATCTGATCGATCGGCAGATCCTTCTCTAAACCGTCACGAACACGGTGGGCAATGGTCGGCGCAAGCGCTAGCAGGTCACGAATCGCTCCGCTCGTTTGATGGCGCGCTCGCAGTTCCAGGACCTGCCCCAATAGCACCAATGTGATTATCACTCCGCTGACTTCAAAATAAACTTCAATCTCGCCAGTTGGACCTCGAAGTCCTTGGGGAAAGATGCCGGGAATAAGGATTGCCGCCACACTGTAGACATAGGATGCACCACTGCCGATGCTAATCAGCGTGAACATATTCAGATGTCGCGAACGAATCGAATCCAGTCCCCGAGCAAAAAAAATCCAGCCACAGCCGAAAAGAATGACCGTGGAAAGGGACCATTGCAAGGTGACATTCCAACCATGGTCCAGATATGCCTCGAGATTCCAACCGACCATCGGTAACATAGCGAGCAAAAGTAGCGGTATGGTCCAAGTGACGGCCCACCAGAACCGACGCGTCATTGCGGGCAACTCTGTCGGTGCATCTTCGGTCGGGATCCCCTTCGGCTCCAGATCCATGCCGCAAATCGGACAGCTTCCGGCACCAGTCTGTTCGATCTCCGGATGCATCGGACAGGTGTAGATTGCCGTATCGTCCGCGGAGTGTTTCGCTTGGTCACTCGCTATTTGTGCTTTAGTTGCCCCACTATTACTCGAGGGGGCAAGGAATTTTTCGCGGCAGTGTGGGCTGCAGAAATAAAACCACTCCCCGCCCTGCTCTGCAGAAATTCCCTTTGCCTCGTCGACCTCCATCCCGCAGATCGGATCGATTGCCATAACTTACTATCTTGTTGCTCGCAATTACAAAGTCACCGGACCTGCTTGCTGAGGAATGGAATGAAAAGGTGGCCTTAAAAATCAGGAGATACGCGACGATCAAACAAAGGATCGCCTACCTACCGGAGGACGATCAACGCAAGCCGCGTTGGAAAATAAGAGAAAAGTTGCGGGGACAGGATTCGAACCTGCGACCTCGAGGTTATGAGCCTCGCGAGCTACCGGGCTGCTCCACCCCGCGTCATGTTGGTGCAGTTTAACCGATGGCCAGCCTAATACGACAGACCCCTGCGGACAGCGGCTAAAATTTTTTTAAACAGATCCGGGTAGCCATTGCCGCTGAGCTTCATAACAGGCAATTGCGACGCTATTGGAAAGGTTCAAGCTACGGACCTCATCGCGCAGCGGAATGCGTAACGCCCATGGATTTTTTCCCCGGATCCACGGTTTCGGCAGGCCGGTCGACTCATTCCCGAAAATGAAAGCATCTCCCTCACTGAAATTCGCATTATGATAGGGTTGCTCGGCATGGGTTGAGAAATACCACATCGTGCACTGCGGCAATTTTTCAAGCAACATTTCCCAGCTGTCGACGACCTCTAGGTTGAGGTGCTGCCAATAGTCGAGCCCGGCTCGACGCAGGTGATAGTCGTCTAATTGGAATCCTAGGGGCCTTACCAGCCAGAGTTTGGCTCCCACTGCGACGCAGGTTCTACCAACACTCCCGGTATTATGGGGAATTTCTGGTTCTAGCAGGACAATGTGCAGGCGTGGTCGATAGGGCATCGGCAGGGTAAAATTCAAAGGTGACAGTTCGGTAAGGCTAGGTTACCCGGTGGATCAGCAATGACGAACTGTTAGGAATCCGACAAAAAGTCAGACACGCATTATATGGAAATTTCCCGTAATCCAACCCGGTCAGTCCGAGTCGGCTCGCTCGTTATCGGCGGAGACAGCCCGATTGCTGTGCAGAGCATGACTGCGACCGCGACCCGAGATGTGGAAGCTACCGCAGCACAGGTCAACATGTTGCATGCGGCTGGTGCAGATGCAGTACGAATTGCTGCGGACAGTCGAAAAGATGCGGAAGCTGTGGCTTGTATACGCGGTGAAACGGAAGCCAACTTGGTTGTTGATTTGCAAGAGAGCTACCGATTGGCGGAGCACTTGGCGCCACATGTCGATAAAATTCGTTACAACCCCGGCCACCTCTATCATCATGAGCCGCAGCGTCCTTGGCAAGACAAAGTGCGTTGGATTGCCGAGATAGCAGAGGCCAATGATTGCGCGTTGAGAGTTGGAGTGAACTGTGGCAGCGTCGACCCGGCCAAAGCGGCCCGGTTTGCGTCCGATGATTCGATTGGTCCGATGCTGGAAAGCGCATTGGACCATTGCAGTCTGCTCGATGAGATCGGATTCACCCGTTATTGTGTTTCATTGAAAGACTCTGATCCTGCCAACGTGATAGAGGTCAACCGTCGCTTTGCGGCCCAGCGACCGGAAATTCCTCTGCATTTGGGTGTAACTGAGGCTGGGCTTCCGCCCGATGGAATTATCAAAACGCGTATTGCGTTCGAACAGTTAATCAGTCAGGGCATCGGTGACACGGTGCGAGTCTCGCTTACGGTTTCAAATGATCGCAAGGGCGAGGAAATTGCGGCTGCTCGTGGGATTTTAGCTGATATCGCAGCCGGTCGTGTGCGAAGCGTCGTGCAATTTTCCACGGATCAGATGAACATTATCAGCTGTCCGAGTTGCTCGCGCGTAGAAAACGAGGCGTTTATCGAGCTTGCTGAGCAGGTTAAGGAAATGACGCGGTACGCGCAGCAGTACGCGATTACAATCGCTGTGATGGGTTGTCGCGTCAATGGTCCGGGCGAGACCGACGACGCCGATCTCGGCCTGTGGTGCGGTCCCAAGCACGTTTGTCTTAAGCGGGGCGAAGAAGAGATCGGCAAGTACACCTATGACGCAATTCTTTCACGGTTGAAAAAAGAGCTTGATCAGTTGATTGCGACCCGGGTCCATTGAGAGGCCTATCAATTTGACCTACCGGGATTCCCTTCGCGGCCATATCATGGTCCTACCTGTGAAGCGATGGCTCACGTCAACTGATTTCAAAAAAATTATGGCCCGCATGCAATGGGATAAACTATTACTGATTTGTGCGGGTTCCGTCGCGGTCATGGGTTGTCGCCTCTATAAACCGCCATCGCAGCTTCCGGTGGCTAGCAGCATCGTGCTTGACGAGCTTGTCATCTACAGTGATTTTCAGCTACCTGAGAATCACCGACTGCTTCGCGATCTGGAGGCGATGCGCGAGCGATTGACCACCACACTTGCGTTGCGTCCCTCGAATGCACCAATTGAGGTTTACCTGTTCAAGACACCGCGAAGGTATTATCGTTTTCTTGCGAGGCGTTATCCCGATTGTCCGCAAAGGCGCGCATTTTTCGCGCAAAATGGCTCCCGTCTCTGCGTCTATACGTATTGGGGAGACCAGGTCTCGGAGGATCTTAGTCACGAGGTTTGTCACGGCTACCTGCACGCCACGATCCCACGAATCCCTCTATGGATCGACGAGGGAATTGCCGAATTTTATGAGGCCGATCGAGGAAATACCGGTTGGAATCCTTCACAGTATGATTTGCTGATAACCGCACGAGAAAGTCAGCGATGGCAGCCTGACCTGGAACGGCTCGAACGGTTGGTGCAGACTGAATCACTGACCGAAATGGATTATGCGGAGGCATGGCTCTGGGCTCACTTTTTACTTACGACCAGCGAAGTCCGCAAAGCGTTGCTGCGAGAATATTTGGCGGATTGTGGGCGCGGTGACGTTGAGAGCATGTCAAAGCGATTATCGCGCGTTGACCCGAATTATGGCCAAAGCGTTCAGCAGCATTTAGAGCGGATGCGTTTAAACGATGTGTTTGCTCCATAAGTTACCAGTGTCGTAGTGTTCCATTCCTGCGCTCTCCAATAGTATTCGCCGGGCAGTATCTTCTTTGTCGCATTGCGCGAGTACGCACTCAATGCCCTGCTGCTGGAGTTGCTTAAAACTTTCCTCAAGGAGATATTCTCCGGTGCCTGGGGGGGCTGCTGGATCGGTGATGTTCAAGCGGGAAAGACCCATCGAACGGCGAGATTCTGCACCCGTAAGAGTCTGCATGTCCCAGAATAGTGCTCGGGCAAAGATTTCATGTGCGGCCACCGACCGAACAGTGACCGAAAGTTGAGGCAGGCATCCCTGGGTGCAGGCATCCCACCAGGAGCGGGCAGAAGGGTCAGAAGCGAATTCTATCTTCAGCGAGCGACGAAGTTGCATGAACATTCGATTCGGGGCTGGTCGAAACCCAGAAATACTTTTTCTGAAACAGAAAATTTGTGCATTCGGATGGTACGCATGCTGTTTAAAAAAATTGGTGCGGTTGGTATCTGATTCAAAAATCCCGGGTAGGTCACAGCTTCCGTAGAGGCCGAGATAAAACGGACATAACTCACCCAAACCGATAGCTGCAATCGTAGTTGCACCACGGTCGGTGAGGTAATTCTCGGCTTGTGCGAGCAGTCCATTGGCAATTGCCGGGTCGGAGTGATCGGCATGCGTTAACAGCAGGGACACCACACCGCGCGTGGTATCAAGTTCAGTTTCATCTTCGTTGGGCCCAAATCCGGCATGCACAAATCCGACAATCTCCGAATCTTCGAGCGCCATGATTAACCCCCGGCGATCGAAGTAGAGTTTTGAGAGAACGAGACGATCAAATAGATCAGCAGAAATTTCTTGGGCCAACGCGGGATCAGGACCGTGATTTTTCCAGATGGCGACAATCGATGGGATGTCGCCATTCAAAAAAGGCCGAAAGGAAAGCAACGGACAACCTCACTGGATTAAAATATTTTGCATTGAAATCGCGCCGAATAAGATTTGATCCATCGGGCTGAAAATCGAATACCGCGAGAATCAATCTTGTTAGGCGGCCCTACGCCTTTGTCGCATGCGTCGCTTTTTCCATCTCCGATGCGCCCACCAGTACTGATCGGGCGCGGTGCAGATAATCTTCTCTAAAGTACTGGTATACCATTGAGTCAGTTCGAAAACATCCCTCGAATCGGGCGACAGGTGATTGGGGTCGACGACTTCCTGACAGCCGATTTCAAATTGCAGCGGCCCGTCGGTGCGCTTGCCGTAAACGACCATTAACGGGGCGGAAAATGAAAGTCCGAAAATCGCAATCGCTTTATGGGTTGAGGCCGGACGGCCGAAAAAATCAACCCAACAATCCCGATCCCCCGCGGCCTGATCTCCCAGAACGACCAGCGAGGTGCCCTCAGCAAGTTTTGCTTCTGCAGCACTGGCACTGTCCTGTTTCGGCAACATCTGTAATCCATATGTCGCACGTTGCTTATTGAAAAAATCATCCAGAAATGGATTGTCCAGGGGACGAGCGATGGTGAACATAGAAAACCCAAACAAACCTACGATGACGCCACTGACTTCAAAATTACCGAAATGCCCCGAGACCAGTACTTTCGGGCGACGCTCCAGTAAGGTGTGAACTAATTGCTGTTTGTTGTGAAACTGAATATGATCCCGCCAATTCGTAAGGTGGATTTTGCGATTTGCGTTTGCAATCTCGTGAACCATCAACAGCAGGTGTCGCCAATGCATCCGGCGGAGCGTTACTCGCTCCTCCGCGGATAAATTTGGAAACGCGAAGCGGAGATTTTCATCGATAACACCAGCGCGAATCTTGAGCACGTCGGAGATCAGGTGCAGCAGCGGTTCGGCGAGGAAGAGAATTTCCTTGGCCGGTATAATTTGCAGCAAACAGAACGCAGATCGGACTGCCAGGTAGATTAAATAATCTGGGATGCGTCTCATCGGGCCGTCCGTGGCATCTGGCGGGCATCTGAGGAAGTAGACCCAATATTGTGGCAGGAAAGCGATACTGGGAAAAGATCGATATCGGCCAAGCGTTAGCCTAGCAAATAGCACAGGTTCCGCTGTCGCTCCTCATCGGCGACGAGCGGCAAGCGAAGGGTCGCTTTTCAAGGGCAGCGCGATTGTTTTACCTGTCTCCGCGGCCTTGTAGATGCCCAGAATAATTTCAACGCTCCGCCGCCCCTCTGGCCCATCAATTGCCGGCTTTTTTCCGGTTCGGATGGCCCTCAAAACGTCGCGGAATTGCATGGCGTGCGCGTGGTGACCGATGGCAGACGGGTCACTTGCGCCGCCACCTCCAGATTGTTGATCCGCCATCCGCTGATGGATTGCTCGATCGATTGCCCGCTTCTTGGCGAAGTCCCAGACCTTTAAATCTTCCTCCTCTAGCACCGCAGACCCCTCTGATCCATGGATTTCAATACGCTTCAAGTATCCAGGCCACGCGGCTGTCGTTGCCTCGATCACTCCAATCGCGCCCGATTTGAATCTGAGCGTAGCGACTGCCGTGTCCTCAACGTCGATTCGACGGTGGGCGAGCGTGGCGGTTTGTGCGCGAATTTCAGCGACTGGTCCCATCAACCAAGTCAAAAGATCAACACTATGAATGGCCTGATTCATGAGTGCGCCGCCACCATCAAGCTCCCAAGTACCACGCCAGGCGCCGCTATCATAATACTCCTGCGTGCGGAACCATTTAACATACGCATCGCCCATTGTGAGTCGACCGAAACGCTTCTGCTCAATCGCTTTTTTCAAGTCTAAACTTGAGCGATGAAACCGCGAAGGAAAAATAGCCGATAGCACAACTTTATGCTTGCGACACGCTTCGATGATTCGGTCGCAACGTTTCAAGGTAATCTCCAGTGGCTTTTCAACAACCACATGTTTGCCTGCTTTTGCAGCCGCGCATGCAGGTTCCATGTGAGCACCACTGGGTGTGCAGATAGTCACTACATCAATCCGATTATCAGCGAGCAAATCTTTAAGATTTTCGAATGCCTCGCACCCATGTTGATTTGCCGTTCGCGCGCTCGCTGCCGTGATCGCATCGTAGCAGCCGATCAACTTGGCACCGCGAATTTCGGCCAGGGCACGCGCGTGAAAAGTGGCAATCATTCCGCAGCCGATAATTCCGAACCCCGTAGCCATGGCAATTCCTCAAAGTGTCGCGGTGAAATCAATTCATGTAAACCGATTCGATGCGATTATAAACTGACCGGAAACCTCGTATAGGGGACCGACTTAACTCCCATCAACCCCCGCTCAGTAACATAAGCATGCTCAATCCGTTGAGTGCCATATGGACCACGATACTCGGAAGCAGGCGATGCGTCTTCGCGTAAAGATATCCGAGAACCACGGCAAGAAAGAAAAGAGGAATCGGATCCGGGCCATGCCCGGCATGAAGTAGCGCGAAAGTCAACGAACTTAGGATAATCGGCTGCCACAAGAAGGTGGGGGCGGTTGGGGTTGCCATTGCAATGTCTTCACCTCCGGTTTCGCCGGCCAGTTCCGCGTTCACAATCACTCGTGTGCGATAGAAGGCTTTTTCAAGCCAACCCTGCAAAATGCCTCGAAACAGAAATTCCTCGATGATCGGAGCGGCAATTACGGCGGCGAAAATCGCCCAGAAGATAACATCTGTCGACCCATTTTCATGTACCAATTTTTCAATCGGATGGGCGGCCTCCTCATCTGCAAATTGGTTGTAGATCCACTTGAGAACAAATTGCAAAAAATAGATCAGTGGAGCGACGGCAACGAAGGCAATCAAACCCAGACGCAAATCGGCTGTAAATTTATCTTTTTGAAATCCCAAATCCGCAAGCGATGCGGAAAGGTCGATGCGTAGAAAAGTTATCACCATGGCCATGGCGACAAACTTCAGCAGGCTATCCCCTGCCAATAGCCAGGCAATCACACGAGGTAATTGGGTCAAATCAGAATCGGGAACTAGGCCGAACCATCGCTGCACGAATAACAACCAAACGAGAGGTAACACGACATAAATGAAAAAAGCAAGCGCGACGTGCGGAAATCCATTCCAAGGCACAAGTGAGCGTGGCTCACTTTCCAGCAGGCGGCCTCGTATGCGGAACCGCTGGCAGATGGCGAGCCAGCATAGAATGCAAAGCGGTATCAGCAAAGTTGCAATGATCGATACAAAAGTGGATAAATTCATGTGCGGGGAAAAGATCGCGGCTTGCGGGATCGCATGCGATGGACGGGTGATCAGGGATGACAGCGAATAGTTAGTGCCTTTACAGTTAGGCCAGTTTTCGCATCAGACGGCCGGCGGCTATGACGTACTCGCCTCCGGAATAAATCGTCAGCAGGATCGTTGCCCAGAGAATCCAGCGGACTGTGTTCGTAAGGTTGGCTGCCGGCGTTTCATCACCGCAGGTTGCCAGCAGATACAGGCTGGCGAGTGCGGCGATGCATTGCAGCACCATTTTTAATTTGCCTGCCCACTTCGCCGAGAAGTCGATGCCCTGCTGCTCGAAAAACCCACGCAGAGCAGTCACTAAAAGCTCCCGGCCCATTACCACCACGGCCATCCAGGCCGCAACCTGGGAGTGTGGGCTGCCGACAAGAAAGATGAAGGTTCCGCAGATGATCACCTTGTCAGCGAACGGATCGAAGATCCGGCCCACGACCGTCACCTGTCCATACTTCCGAGCCCAGTAACCATCGATCCAATCAGTGCAGGCTGCAATGGCAAACAGCACCAGGGCAATCCAGTAATAAAGCGATTGTTGGCTTGGCTGGTTCGTTTGGGCCTGTGCTACGCCAATGCATAAAAAAAGTAGAATTGATAACAGTAACCGAAGCGCTGTCAACAAGTTTGGGATATTCAGCGCGGCCCGGAGTGAAGTGTTCTGTTCCACGCGGTGATTCCTTTAATTCTCATCAACCGGAACGGCGATCAAATCATAACCTTGGCTGGTGACAATTTCGCACGGTTGTAGATCTCCCTCGGTCAGACCTTTGCCGGTGACAAAAACAAGCCCGTCAATGTCGGGGGCATCGGCATACGTCCGACCGATCCACACATTGGGTTCTTCTGGATGTGGTCGATCCAGCAGAACATCAAGGCGTTTTCCTATTCGTGATGAATTCCACTGAAATGCAATCTCTTGCTGCGTTGCCATCAATGCATTGCGGCGATCTTCCGCCACTTCCTCAGCGATTCGGCCATCAAGTTGTGCTGCAGGCGTGTCTTCTTCAATCGAATAAGTGAAGACACCAAGCCTTTCAAACCGCTGCTCGCGGACAAATTCGACCAACTCGGCAAAATCGGCCTCAGTCTCGCCCGGAAATCCAGTGATCATTGTGGTGCGCATCACCAGGGACTTGATTCGTGACCGCAGTTTTTCCAGCAATCGTTCAGTTTTTTTCCGATTTACACTTCGCTGCATCCGGCGAAGAACCCGGTCGTTGATATGCTGGAGCGGCATGTCCAAATAAGGAATAATTTTTTTGCTACCCGCGATGTGGTCGATCAATCCGTCATCGAAATACATCGGGTAAAGGTACATCAGTCGAATCCATGACAGGCCTTGGACTTCTTCTAGTTGCTTGAGTAGCTCGGTTAATTGACTAGTGCCATAAAGATCACGACCGTAATATGTTGTATCCTGGGCAACTAGAATCAATTCCTTGACCCCGTCATCCGCGAGGCGGGTTGCTTCGCGGACAACTTCTTCTATCGGTTTGGTGGCGTGCTTGCCGCGCATCTTGGGAATGGCACAAAAAGTACATAAGCGGTTACAGCCCTCAGAAATCTTCAAGTAGGCGAAATGTTGCGGCGTAATCCGCATTCGCTCGTGATCATTCAGAGGTTGCAGCGGTGCGGGATGAAAAATGGCTCGTTGCTCAGCCATGTCGCCGAAGAGACGATCGGCCAACTGACCAATTTCATCGCGGGAAAATACGCCTGCGATATGATCAATTTCCGGTCTTTCCGTGAGCAGCGTTTCTTTCTGTCGCTCGGCCAGACACCCCGATACGATAAGTCCGCGGAGTTGACCCTTTTGTTTCAGCTTGATCATTTCGTCGATTACGCCATACGACTCGGATCGCGAGGAGGCGATGAAACCGCAAGTATTGACAACGGCAAAATCCGCCTGTTCGGGATCCGGAACCAGTCGATAGCCCTCAAGTTCGAGTCGGCCCAGAATCGTCTCGCTATCGACGAGATTTTTCGGACACCCCAAACTCACCAACGCATAGGTTCCTTTGCAATCTGAATGCTTCAGTTGGTCGGTGAATGTTCCAGCCATCATTGCTCTATTGCGAGGGAAGTTGTTCGCGGACAAGGGGGGCGCCCCAATCTCTGGGGCCTGACTTCAATTCGATGCCCCCCTATTCTACCTGAGAAATGGCGGTCAAGGGAGTCGGTGCTTCCAAGCATGAACGCTTGCGTCCAAACGATTTATCCGTTTCGCCGGGCTATTTTGCCTGTTTGCTCCGTATCGAGTAGCGCCGCAAGCCGCTTGAATAGGTCTTCCAGGTGCATCGGTTTTGCCATGATTTCGGCAGCACCTTGCCGAATGGCCTGTTCTAAGTCCTCGATTCTCGGAAAGTCCAAAAGAGCCATAATCGGCGCTTGCGGATAACGGTGGTGAGTATTCTGCAGATCATCGAGTTGATTTGCCGACCCCTCCCAGAGAATTGCATTTGGGCCTTCTAGTCGTAATCGGTGGCGAGGATCGAGCCACGCCGTTGCGTAGCCCTGACTTCGACAGGCAGCAGTCAGCATATCTGCCATATCTTCGCGTCGGCTACAGACCGCGATCAGTTTGCCATCCGCCTTTTGTGGCAGATAACGTAAATTTCGAAATAAAGTTCGCTCGTGGTCGCTCGCCGATACCGGCAGGCCGAAACTCGGCAGGCG
This sequence comes from Planctomycetaceae bacterium UBA7805, assembly GCA_002480485.1. Taxonomy (GTDB): domain Bacteria; phylum Planctomycetota; class Planctomycetia; order Pirellulales; family UBA7805; genus UBA7805. The sequence continues at coordinate 9,418 of DLCF01000075.1, read as the reverse complement.
ATTTTTTGATAATCGCATCAGATCTTCCTGCCAGTGCGGTAGCCAGCGGTGCCAAGTAGTGTGCAGCATTCCGGGCCACGGACAGCCACTGCGTTTTTGTCCGTCGCACCAACTCCCGGAAACCGCTATCATCCGCATGATTGGCCTTGCACGCTGGATTTGCTCTAGTGCACGTCTGGAATGTTCACCGGGCCATCGCTCAGCGATGATTGCAAGGTCATAAGTAGCGTTCTCACTCTGCAGCACCTGGACGGTCATCTCACAGTTGGTGATTGAAGTGATCTCGGCGAAGCCCGTGATAGAGGTTCGCAATGGTCGGAATTCGCGACTAGAAAAATTCCCTATTAGCAAGGCGCTAATTGTTCTTGATGATTCCATGGCCATGACCAACCTGTGGAAGTAAATCGCATCGCCAACCAGCAGCGATAGTACTGAATGCATCACAGTTCGCGGTTTCTTCGCAGATACCGCTCTGATCTTTCTCTAATCCTCGGGTCTTGTCCAGATCAACTTGACAGCCTGCCCCCGTTTGCACACATTTGGTTTTTTCCGATGCATGGCGTGCCCCACACAAGCACGGACTGAGACTGGGCAGACAGGATCGTCTGCTGACAAAAAAAGCAGATTCGTGGCTAGCCCATTATGCCGCGTATCGCTTAGGCAAGGAGGCCTACAGTGCAAAATCACGGTTTGCTGAAACTTCAGGGTCTGCCACTGACGGAGATTTTCCCCGGAGGTAGATTATTCGGTACGGACGAAATTTGGTTTACTTCCTGCTCGCGGAGTGCCCGCAACTGTCGCGACGGTGATCTTTATGTTGCAATTCTCGACCCGCAGGCAGATGGACATCTGCAGGTCGCCGAGGCCATCAATGCCGGTGCGACGGCGCTGGTCACCGAGCGGTTGGTCCCCGCGCAGGCCGTACCCCAGTACATTGTGCCGGATACCCGGATAGCGTACGCACAAATTTGCCACGCGCTCAGCGGCTTTCCGAGTCGGCGTCTTAATGTCGTCGGCGTGATCGGGAGTGAGGGGAAAACAACGACATCCTGTCTCATTCAATCGATGATTCGTCAGGCTAGTCTGCACAGCGGAATTCTTAATTCATTGGGATATTGCGATGGTGTGAGAACAAGACCGGCAGAGGAAAGTACGCCCGGTCCGGAGGTGATGGCCGATTACCTTGCTAGAATGCGTGCAGGTGGCTGTTCGCATGCTGTGCTGGAACTCTCGGACCGTGCGATTCGGAAACGGCAGACGGCTGGAATTGAATTAGATGTAGCCTGTATTACGCAATGGCAGGAGAGTGAACTGATCGGTGCGGACAAACAAGACGAATTCCGCCGTAAAAAAACATGTATTTTCGAGCAACTTCGACCCGAAGGTCTGGTGGTGCTTAATGCGGATGATGCCACTTGCCGTTCCGTTGAGGAAACGTTGCATCATCCGGTGCTGACCTTCGGCATGGAGCACCCGGCCGCGGTCAACGCCACACTCATCGAGCGGGTGGCGAGCGAGCAGACGTTTCTCCTAGAGTGGGGCAACGAGACAATTCCGGTGCGAACTCATCTTGTAGGTGATCATCATATTTATAATTGCCTGGCAGCGACGGCTGTGGGCCTCGCGTACGGGATTCCCCTCGAAACGATTGCTCGCGGGCTGGAGCGGGTCGATCGGATACCGGGACATCTGGAACGGATAGAATGCGGACAGCCCTTTTCCTTGTTTGTTGACGGAGGGCACACGCCCGCTGCTCTTCGCTCAAGTCTCCGCACGCTCCGAGAAATGACATCGGGGCGTCTGCTGTGTGTTTTCGGTGCGCCGGGAGAACGCGATCAGCACCTTCGGGCTCCTATGGGAGGTGTGGCCGCCCAGTATGCGGATGGGCTAATCATCACAGACGACAACCCGGCGAGAGAGAATTCGGAGGTTATCGTCGATGGCATTCTGGATGGGATCGACCACAAAGTAGATGTGACGGTAGAGTTGGATCGAGCCAGTGCTATCGAAATCGCGCTCGCACGCGCGGAAGTTGGCGACTGTGTCCTGATTGCGGGACGTGGCCATCAGTCCTGGCAGAGAATAGGCAGCCGACGATATCCGTTCGATGATCGCGAGGTGGCACGCGCATGTTTGCGAGCGGGTCGATGGGGCATTTCGCCGGATGGGGAACGCCGTGCTGCCTGATTGCTGGCACGGCAAGCGATTTAAAATCCGTCACACCGGCACCATGCTGCCAGTAGATGTGCAAGAAATTCAAGATCTGTGGCAACTTTTTTTAAATCGACCTTGGCACCGGTTTGCGATTTTGGTACTCCACCCTCGCACGGCACAGAGCAGTGCAAAATTCATGAAACTAATGGAGGTTTCATCGTTAGCGTGAAGGTTGCGGGGCCTGATCGCTGCCCTTCCTCCTGGGTAGGAGCACACTATTTGCCGGTCGTTAAGGTTTCTGGGTCAACCAGACTGGTGATAGCTTCACGATGGAACTTATGACTGGGCGCTGGGGTGGTTTAAAAACCACCCCAGCGGCTCAGGGACTTACCAGTGGCAGAGGAACGCAAATGTGCACGCAGTCGCTTTGGCGACTGGGTGCTTTTATTTTGGTTTGGCTGTGCGGCTTTAGCGAGAGATGAGACTTTATGCCTTTGCATTCAAAATATGCGGTCAACAGGTCGCTTATTGCGCCGCATTTGGTCTTTGCCGGGGGCGAGAAGAGCGGCAATCTTTTTCCCGGGCTTGCAGTTGCTGATGCACTTCACCAATTACAACCGCGGATGCAAATTACATTTGCGGGTTGTGGAAATCATGGCGAGCGCCGAGCGGTTCATGCGGCAGGTTTTGCGTACCAGGGTCTGCCCTGCCCGACCGGTCCCGTATCGTGGAACGGTGTGCTCAGGCATTTCAAAGAAAATCGTCACGCCGCACGCCAAGCAAGACAATTTCTCCAGCAAACCGGTGCTGTGGCTGTAGTCGGTCTCGGCGGCTTATCGAGTTTGCCGATTGCCAGGGCAGCCACTAGGGCGGGTGTCGCCCTTGCATTGCTTGAGCAGAATGCACTTCCCGGCAAGGCGACCCAGAAATTATCATCTACAGCATCACTGGTTTGCCTCGCCTTCGCTGCTTCACGTCATCGGCTTGCTGCGGCTCAGAGGGTGCGGATAACGGGCGGTCCGGTGCAATCGGGTCGATTGAGAGCCGCGGCTGAGCAACCACGTGGATCACGCATTTTGATCACCGGAGGGACAGAGGGTGCGCAGCATTTAAACCATGCGGTCCCTCGGGCGCTTTACAAGGTTGGTCGGCTGGTGCGGAATTGGCAGATTGTGCATCAGGCAGGTCCGGAACACGTGGTGGCAACTAGGGAACTCTATAGGAAATTCTCTTTACCAGCACACGTAGTTCCGTTTTTGGATGATCTACCCAGTTGGTTCTCGCGAAGCGATTTAGTGGTTTCCCGGGCCGGGGGCGCGACGCTTTCTGAATTGGCAATGACTGGTGTTCCGGCAGTGCTGGTGCCGGATTCGCTAAGCAATGAAGATCGTGAATGTGTCAACGCACGCTGTTATACACAGGCCGGGGCGGCGATCACGGTAGATCCCCAAGACCATGGCCCCCGACTCGATGATGAGCTCGGCATGCGATTGATGCCGCTGCTTGATGACCGATCACTACGGGTTGCGATGGGACGTAGTATGGCACATCTTGCGTTTCCGCAGGCCGCTCACGATGCGGCTGTCGCGATCAAGGAATTGATCAATTCACGATCACATGTCCGAGCGGCTTAATTTTATCTCGTGACTTGTAATGAATCATTTCAGTTCGAGCACTCTCGCGATTTGCAATCGCGTTAATGGGCTGTGCGAGTTCGACCGATCAAATGCTTGCCACGTCTGATCCTGCTATCATATTACTTCGCCGCCCGAGCGTTTAATCCGTCGCCCCCTGGGCCAAAGCGAGATGTCAGGGTGATTCACGTAATCTCGCTTGGGTAGCCTCACTATGTTCCGAGTTTCTGCTGAAGCGATTTAAGCAGGCTTGATTTTGCTGCTCCATGCATATTAAAGGTGAAACGACGATTTGTCTCGCTTAATATCTCGATCGAAATTTCCATCCAATCATTGGGCATTCGGTGGCGAAATAGGTCTGCCCACTCGATCAATGAGATCCCCCCCTGCTCCAGAATTTCGTCCGCGCCAAGTTCATCCCATTCATCATCATCGGCAACTCGATAGAGATCAAAGTGAAAAATGGTGACGGGCCCGGGATACTCATGCAGAATTACGTAGGTCGGGCTGACCACACGTTGAGGCTCCACGCCAAGTGCAATCGCGATGCTCTGAACGAGTTTGGTTTTCCCGCTGCCTAACGTTCCAACCAGACCGACAGTGGTTCCCGAAGTCAGCACACTGGCTAGGGCTGCACCGAGTCTATCGGTATCTCGGTGGTTTAGGGCATCGAATGAAAAGCAATCACTCATGGTCTCATCAGTGCTCGTATCCGGTTGTGGGAAGGGGAACTAATTTTTCTGTTTCCTCTCGCCAGAGTCCCGATTTTTCGATAAACGAACCGATGCGGGTCAGCGTTGTCTTGAGCGGCTGGGTGGCGAGCAATTCGGTGGCAGCATTTGGGGGGACAGCCAGCAACAGTTCAAAATCCTCTCCATCTCCAAGTGCGTGCTCAAGAGGCGAACGTTTGGGATCTTGGGATGCCATTTCTCGGGCAGCTTCGGAAATTGGCACCGCGCTGAGGTCAATAGCCACGCCACAGCCACTCTCCTCACCCAGTCGGGAGGCATCCAGCGCAAGTCCGTCACTGCAGTCGATCCCTGCATGCAGTAGCCGATCGCCCTGCAGTTGCAGGGCCTCATTGACTCGTGGGCTGAAGTCGAATTGTTTTCCCAGGCGACTGCCGCCGAATGTGCCCGTCACCAGGAGCTGATCACCCGGTTGTGCCCCGCTGCGTAGCAGTGGCTGGTGGGGGCATCGTCCGATGAGGGTAATGCTCACAACCAGCGGGCCATCCCACACGTTCGTATCACCTCCCGCGATCGCCAACTCAAATTGCTGAGCCAGCGGCAGCATGCCCTCAAGCAGTGGCTCGGCGATCTCTGTGTCCGGACGAGGCAGAGCCACGGCGAGAAATGCAGCGACCGGTTCAGCCGCCATGGCCGCCAGATCGCTCAGATTCACAGCCAATGCTTTACGCCCGATGCGGAGCGGTGAATCATTGGCCAACGAAAAGTGGGTGCCCTCACAGAGCAGATCACAAGTAACGACGGATCCGTCCCGTTGCAAGATTGCTGCATCATCGCCAGGGCCCACTGCAAGCTGATCGCTCTTGGGCAACCTCTTTCGTAATGCGCGAATAAACTCGATTTCCATTGGATAATACCGTCGACGTGGTGCGATGCTATCGCTACGAGTTTAGGAAGACGCACAGAGGTCGTCAAACGGCAAGGACAACAATGTGGCTGCGCGCTACTTATCGACTCTGGGTCGGGCGAGGACTACTTGCCATTTGCAGATGCCCGTACAGAGTCTGGTTGCCTCGGAGAATATAGAATTTCAATGGCCCCTTGCTGGTGACTCGTTGCTGTTTGAGTACGTAGGTTACATTGTCAAGCGAGACAGTCTCCCAGACATGCATGCCGACCAGCACATCGCCACGCCGAATGCCCTGCGATTCTGCGGGACTTCCCGCGCGGACCGCCATGACGGCTAGGCCACCACGATACTTACTATTAGTTGTATCCCGCATCTGTGCACCAGTGAGCGGTTGCAATCGCAGTCCTATCTGCGTCCAGGCACGATCCGCCTCTCTCGCCCTCACAACCTTGATCCCGCTGGTCGGCAGTGTGAGGTCTAGATTAAGCGACTCTCCGTCACGCCGGACGATCAGCGGTACGGTTTGGCCCGCTTCGCGACCGAGCAGTGAGATTTCCAGTTCGACCGGCCAATGCACAGACGATGGCCCTACATTTTTGATCCGATCGCCTGCCTGGAGTCCGGCGCGATCAGCAGCACTTCCCGCCTCGACACTGGAAACCAACAGGCCTTGTCCACGGTCTTGTTGGTCTACGATCGGAGTCAGCTTGATCCCGTGTTCCCGATTTTCAAGGCGTTGCAAACTGCATAATTCTGCGGCGATCGTGAGTACCTTGTCGACGGGCAATGCAAACCCGATTCCCTGGGCACCGACTCGCACCGCTACGTTGATTCCGATCAATTCACCATCAATGTTAAGCAGCGGGCCACCTGAATTTCCGGGATTGATGCTTGCATCGGTTTGAATAAGGTCGTGGTAATATTGCACATCGCTCACTTGCACCGTGCGGTGCAAGGCACTGACGATGCCACGAGTTACCGTGTGCTCGTAGCCATAGGCATTGCCGACAGCAATCACCGTCTCGCCCGGCATTAAATCGCGGGAGGTGCCCAGGCGAATGGTTGGCAGTGCACGGTTACCAGCATCAATTTTTATGATCGCGAGATCTGTTTTAGGATCATGGGAAACTGGCGTTGCCACCGCATTACTACCATCAGAAAGTGTGACGTTGATCTTGGAGACACCATCAATCACGTGGAAGTTTGTGACAATGTAGCCACGACCATCCAGAATGACACCGGTTCCCATGCCATTCACCCGACGCGGGGCATCGCTCCGATCGGCCGATCGTGTGGCCACAATTTTCTGACCACGAATATTCACAATGGCGTCGCGGGCGTCCTCTACCGCGCGGACCAGCGGTGTGCGACGTGCCTCAGAACTATCTCCAGGCGAGGGGACCAAAATCGCCACGAGCAGCGTGACGACGACAAGCATCCATGTGCGCCCGACGCCCAAAGATTGCACATCGCATGTGCGATCGATAGAAGGTCCGCAACGGGCTTGGGGCGCACTTTGGTCCACGCAACACTCCCGTTTTGAGGAGATGAGATTGACGTAAATCGTGATCAGATCAGATTGAATTGTTCATCGGTCCTAAGAGAAGAGGCTCTTCAGGGGCAGCGATCATTAGCCGTACAAATCGCCCATCCTTCCCAGCATTGTGAAGATAGAGAGGGTGCTAGCGTCGCAATGGGCGCCTGGCAGGCGGGCCGACAGAAAGTGTTGAACCGTTAACCGCAAGTGGAGGTCGGTGCGGCTCAATAAGCTTTAGCCGACAATTCGGGCTGTGGTCTCAGCGAGGCTGCGTCCCAGAGTCAGCAAACTTTGTCGATGTCGCGTGTCGGTCATGTTCCCGTCGGCGTCGAATTCCTGATGAATTAGGGGAATGCTCACTTGCTCGGGCAACACCAAAACTCCGATGCTGGCAAGTATCGATCGAACGTGCACCAGTCCGCGATGCCCCCCGAGACCACCAGGCGAAGCGCTCATGAGCGCCGCGGTTTTGCCGGCGAAGGCTGCGAGTCGTGGCTCATCGGTAATGGGTCGCGAGACCCAGTCGATCGTGTTCTTCAAGAGTGGCGTGATGGAGCTGTTGTATTCCGGACAAGCTAGAAGCAGTCCGTCATGCTCACGAAATAGCTTTTTTAGGGCGATTGAATACTCGTTGTGGCCCTGCTCCGCTTCTAGGTCCTGGTCGAATATGGGAAGCGGATAATCCTGCAGTTGGATTTGCGTCACTGAAGCCCCCGCATCGATTGCGCCTTGGGCAGCAATATTTAAAATCTTCTGATTCCAACTGGTGCTGCGAGTGCTACCGGCGAACGCCAGGATACGTGCGGAAGGGTTCATCACTTTAGGATTCTCATCGCAGAGTTTCGTACGTGGTCACCACGCGGCGGAGTTTCAGGCAGCAGAACTTTGGGTGGCAGTCTAACTTAAATCTGCTGCAGTTCAAGCAATCATAGGGCCGATGTCCGCTTATTCCTGCTATGAGCGGGCGCGGAACTTGCCGGGACCGCAGTTATTTCTGCACGCGAGCCATGCCCCCATCTACCCCAATGGTCTGTCCGGTGATCCAGTCGCTCCCCGGGAGCAGCAGCATGGCAACCGTTGCGGCGATGTCCGCGACCGTTCCGGTTCTCTGCAGCGGGTACATTGCATTCATGGCTTCTCGTTTCTCATCGGTTGAAAAAAATCGAGCGGCCATATCTGTTTCCGTAAGTGCAGGAGCAACGCAGTTGACGCGGATCTTGGGAGCCAGTTCCGCGGCAAGTGTTCGCGCAACTGCCTCGACCGCACCCTTCGCGGCGGCAATCGAAGTGTGCATGGAAAGTCCGCGCGCGACTGCTACGGTGCTGAGAAATACCACACTGGATGTGTGTTCGCTGGCTGATTTCAGGCCTGGGAGTGCCGCCTGTAAAAAGCGGACCGCACCAACGCAATTGATTTCAAATGCTGAGCGAATCGCATCCGGCTTTACTCGATGCACGGGGGCCAGGTCGAGCGAACCCGGGCAGTAAGTGATACCTGATATGGGCCCTTCGAAAGGCTCGGTAGGCAGCGACTGGTCGCTCGCAAAATCGAACGCAATATGCTGTGCGCCTGGAATTGGAGACGGCATCTCGCGAGAGATGATGGTTACATCGTGATTCTCAGCGATTAGTTTTTCGGAAATGGCTCTACCGATCCCACGACTACCCCCAGCAATCACGTAGCGGCCCATCGACTTGCTCCGGTTGAAATGAAAATTGGATGCTATTTTTTTGTACTTTAGGGTGATTTTTAGTTCCGACAAGACCGCATGTTGATAAACGACGAGACTTTGGTATCGCGTTTTACGCCGATAATCGGAGGAAACAACTGATTCTTTTAGGCTATCCTTTCTTGCTGACATGGCCGACGGGCGTTGCGTATTACACATGCTGAACAAAACGTTACACTCAAGTCCTCGTAGAGACCGCAAATCAAGCGGTTGCAGGCAGGGTTGAGGGGAAATGGTACTCCATGACGCACTGGGAAAGGAGATCTTCATGTTCGTAAGCGACAGCCCAAATTTCCTCTCTGGTGGGCTGCTGGCGAGCTCGCTTACCAGTTGGATACGGGAAATCACCAGAGGCTCACAAAGCCACATTTTGCTCTATCCGGTCGTGATTGCGGGTCTACTGCTTTCACTTTGGTTGGTTTATCTGTTCTTCAGGTTCCTCATTTTTAGACCGTTAGCCAAGAGTCAGTTTGCGTCCAAGAGCCTGCACTTCCATGAAATTATCGAAAGTCGCATCATTGGAAGTTTCGCGAGCGTTGTAGCGATTCTTGCAGTAGATATGGCCCTCTACTGGTTGCCTGATCTCGATCAAGAGTTTGTCGTGATCGCACGTCGTGTCATCTATGCGATTTTTATTGCGATCATCGCGCATATGCTGATCCGCATTGCGCGGCTTGCAGATGCCTATTATTCGCGATTGCCGACGGTGAACCGTAAGAATGCATTTGCCGGATACATCACCGTAGGGTCTTTTGTGGTCTACAG
>DLCF01000160.1 GCA_002480485.1 Planctomycetaceae bacterium UBA7805 | reverse complement strand
CGAAAGGCAAAATCACCAATCGATGAATTATAACCCTCTAGCAGAATCGGGCCGGAAAATTCAATCTGGCGGAGACCGTCGGCAATCTGTGACCAGGGAATCAGCCCGCCACCTGGCACACCCCGGTCATTTTCACAAGCATGGACACCCCAAAGCCGATTCCCCATCGATAGAATTGCAGCTTGATAATCCCGGACCTCGGTAACCAGATGATACGTATCGAAAAGCGCACGCAGATTTGGGTGATCGCAGCGGTCGATAAGGCCCAACGCCTGCTCTGGCGTGTTGACCAAATGGGTGCGAAAGTGGCTCATCGGTTCAATCGCTAGAAGCACATTGCGGTGGGCCGCAAATTCAGCGAGCTGCTGCAAGCCCACTACCATCCGCTCTGCTTCGCCCGCCGGGGGTAGCCGCTTATGGACAACACCGGTATGTCCATAAAGTGCGCCTGTGTAGGCGATCGCCTCGAGCTCTGCCGCAAGTTCAATCTGCTGCTGGTGCCAGACGAGACCCCGTCGACGATCTGACGGATCATCGGCCGCGATGTCGCACTCGATCGGCCATTCACCACCAGGACTCACGATCAACTGCATACCCAATATGCTCGCTTCACTTCGTGTCGCCGAAACTGAAAAATCCACGTCATCTCCGATGGCGATTTCCAGAATCTCTCCACCAAGACCACGCAAACGCTCCAACACCGGGAGACTGGCATCGCTCCAGTGATCCGTGAACAGATAACAGTGTGCGCCGAGTTGAATGTTCATCGTATGCCGTGGAACGCTAGGACAGAATGTCGTGAATAACTTGACCATGTACATCCGTTAGACGGAAGTCACGACCTGCGTGGCGATAAATTAGTTTCTCATGGTCCAGGCCGAGTTGATGCAAGACCGTCGCATGTAAATCATGGATGTCCATCGGATCTTTCACGGCCTTGTAACCGAATTCATCGGTGGCACCATGGACAATTCCTTTTCGAATGCCACCGCCAGCAAGCAGCGCTGAGAAGCCATACGAATTGTGGTCTCTCCCTTTACTCGAGGTTCCATCCTCGTTTATCTGCACCGTTGGTGTCCGGCCGAACTCGCCTGAAACGATGACCAGGGTCTCATCAAGCAAACCCCGCTGCTTCAAATCCACCAAAAGGGCAGCAATCGGACGGTCACACTCGGGTGCGAGGCGACGGATCTTGGGGAAAATATCGTTATGACTATCCCAAGGCTGAAAAGGACCATGCCAGACTTGCACAAAACGAACACCTCGTTCGGCAAGTCTGCGAGCAATCAACATTTGCCGTCCGTGATCCGAATCACCATAGAGGGCGTGAATGTGTGGCGGTTCCCGATCGACATCAAAGGCCCCGCTCGCCGCAATTTGCATACGATAGGCTAATTCGTAGGAAGCGATTCGCCCCTCTAGAGCCTGGTCAGGGCCCCGCTCCCCCGCATGCCTACGATTAAGCTGTTGCACCAGATCAAGTTGTCGCCGCTGCTGCTGCGGCCCGGCTTGTTTGCTTCGGACATTCTCAATCAATCGCTCTATACGACGGTAGGCCGTATCAACGAGCATCCCCTGATGCGCGGGGGGCAAAAAGGCGCTCCGCCAATTATCCGCCCCTTTCACCGGCACGCGTCCTTTGCCTGGACAGAGTACAACGAACGCGGGGAGATTTTCATTTTCTGAGCCAAGGCCGTAACTGAGCCACGATCCCATGCTGGGCGTGAGTTGCGACTGGGTGCCGCAATTGATCAGCATCAGCGCTGATTCGTGGATTGGTGATGGGGTTGTCATCGAACGTATTAGACACAATTCATCGACCACTCCACCGATATGCGGAAAGAGTTCGCTCACCTCCGTACCACATTCCCCACACTTTTTAAAACGGAACGGTGAGGCCATCGCATGGCCGGTCATAAAAGGGGTGAAGGGATGGCGGTAGGGAAGCGGTTTACCATCATTTTTCGTCAACACTGGCTTAGGGTCAAAGGAATCGACTTGGGATAGGCCGCCGTTGAGGAAAACGTGAATAACTCTTTTAGCGCGGGGACGCGTATGCAGTGGTGTGTCAGTGGTATCGGCAAGCAACTGATCCCTCCCGAGCAGGCCCGACAAGGAGACCATACCGAACCCCATGCCACAACGCATCAGCAGGCTACGTCGAGAGAGCAAAGGGAGCGCATCGGCTGATGGAGAAGCGCATAGCTTCATCATGCCAATACTCCCTGCACAACATGACCGTCTACGTCGGTCAGGCGGAAATCTCGTCCCGCATGGCGGTAGGTGAACCGCTTATGGTCAATGCCCATTTGGTGCAAAATTGTTGCATGCAAATCGTGAACGTGCACCCGATTTTCAATCGCTTGATAGCCGAAAGGGTCACTCTTTCCGTAGACCTCTCCCCGGCGAAATCCGCCCCCCGCAACACAGCAGGTGAAGGCGTACGGATTGTGGTCACGGCCGAGCAGTGACGTGCCCTGCTCGCTCAATTCCGCGGTCGGAGTACGACCGAATTCCCCGCAGAAAAAGACAATCGTTTCGTCAAGCAGGCCACGCTGATCAAGATCAGCAATCAGCGCTCCGATGCCGCGATCACATTCGTTAGCGCGGAAGCGATGTTCTTTTTCCAATTTGCTGTGATTATCCCAAGGTTGATTTTTACCGTGCCAACACTGCACAAACCGTACGCCACGTTCCACCAAGCGGCGAGCAATTAGCAGTTGACGACCTTGTGCTGAGTCGCCATAGGCATCGCGGATATAAGCCGGTTCGCGACCGACATCAAACGCATCGCTGGCCGATGTCTGCATCCGATAGGCTAACTCATACGATTCAATGCGAGCATCCATCGCATCGTCCGCACCGGTTCTCTGACGGTGCTGCAAGTTGAGTTGTTGCAGTAAATCGAGTTGCCGTCGCTGCTGTGCGGTGCCGATCTTGCGATTGCGGATATCCGCAATTAACCGCTCGACATCGGTATTGTCTGTATCGACTAGAGTCCCTTGATACACCGAAGGTAAAAATGCACTCCGCCAGTTATTCGGACCGGCGATCGGAAGCCCGCCGGGGCACAATACCACAAAACCAGGAAGGCTCTCATTTTCACTTCCCAGTCCGTAAGTAATCCATGATCCCATTGCCGGCGTAGTTTGCGTCAATGTGCCACTGTTCATCATCATCAGCGACGGGGTGTGCGTCACCGAATCGGTGTGCATCGAGCGGATCACACACATCTTGTCGATTACTTTTCCGATATGTGGAAACAGATCACTGACGTCGATTCCGCTCTCACCGTGGGGTTTGAACTTAAATGGGGAAGCAAATGCTCCCCCAGTCATATTTTCTGTCTCGGGGCTTCTCACCGGAAGGGTTTTACCGTGATAGCGGGCGAGCAGCGGCTTCGGATCAAACGAATCCATCTGGGATAAGCCGCCATTGAAAAAAATGTGAATGACGTGCTTCGCCTTTGGTGGGTGATGGGGCAATTCCAGTCGGCCAGAGCGCTGATCCGAGGCAGCCTCTGCCTCAAGCATGCTGCCGAAACCCAACATGCCGAGACCCAAACCCGCTTGCTGCAGCCACCCGCGACGATCAAGAAACAGATTATCCATGGGATTTATTCGGGGTTCGGAATCAGTCGACAAACATAAATTCATTGGAGATCAATAGTGCATGTGCGTATTGTTCCCACGGCGTCTGGGGGCCGGTCCAGCGGGCGATCGATGCAGTAAACGCCGGTTCGCTCGGCCAGGATTTAAGGCCGTGTAAACCGCCGTTCGCCTTGACAGCTACTTTCCATACTTCGATCGGCCAGTGATATGTATCAAAGCGGTTGTCTTCCTTCGCCGTCACTACAAAATCAATTTGCTCACCTTGTTTGACTTCAATCTTCTCGATCCGGATCCGCTCTTCTTTGTTGTGGGCCGCATATTTTCCAAGTTCACCCTGGCGTGAAGAGATGACATGAATGGATATGCCGTCCCCCCGTTCACCATTGAGACGCAGATTGATTCGGCCCTTGAAAAGATAGAGCCCATCCTCGGGCGCGGTAAATCTGCGAACCACCGAACGCTTACTACCGGGCCGACCACCAGTGGCGTCTAAGTAAGGCTGAGACGGCGCACGCTCCTTATCGCGCCAGCGGTGACCATCAAAATAGGAGAAGGGTGCGAACGAAACTTTATCCGAATCGGGATCCATGACTCCCGTACCATACTGCCACACGGTCTGTTTTTTGTCCGGTTGCAGGCTTATCGGTTGATCCAGCAACGGGGTACTCAAAAACTGGCTGGCCATGGACATCTCAACGTCACTCGGCGCACGGCCATAAATCCAATCATAAAGCGTTATCACGCGTTCTTGCTGAAGAGCATCTCTATTCACCGGTCCGATCGAATGGTACGCATCGAGTCGTTGGATCATTTCTGCTGCACGATCAGCGATGAATCGGTTATTCATAAGGTAAAGTGCCTGCTGGGGCACGGTCGTCTTATTACGGAGCGGCAGCGTCGCATCAGGAACCGATACATCGAATGTGGCCAAAACTCCGGGCATCTGCTGACGATTGACCAGAAGATAAAGGCTTCGCCGCGAACTATGGAAGTCCTCGGTTGGCAAACCATTAATGCGGGTCTGCAACTCTCCGGTCGCGGCAAGAAGTGCGTCACGCATTGCTTCAAACTCAAGTCGACGGCGATTCATCCTCCAGTAATAGGTATTTGTTGGGTCGATCTCGCGTTTTTCAACCGTATCGAAGCTAGCCTGCTGGTAGGTTGCCGAATCGAGAATTAATCGATGAAGCGATTTGAGCGAC
>DLCF01000139.1 GCA_002480485.1 Planctomycetaceae bacterium UBA7805 | reverse complement strand
CAGCAATTCAATCAGCGTGAAACCGCGGCGATGGCTCACTGGGTTGATGAGCCCATGGTTGAAGCATTGTGGTCGCATGTTCAGACTGAATTTTGAAAAGTGCGGTTCAGAATGACTTGAGCCTAAGCTATCGATTCCTACGAGAATCGTCAATCTGGACAAAATGATAGGTGCTTAACCGTAGGAAAAAAAAATCGCAGCCGCCCAAGGGACGGCTGCGACGGATTTGTAACAGGAAAAACCTGTGATTAATAATGACTAGCCGTTACGGCGACGGATAAATCCGCACAGTCCGAGCAGGGCCACACCAAGCATTGCCAGGGTGGAGGGCTCGGGCACTGCGGCACCACCACCGCCACCGCCACCGCCACCAGCGCCAGGACCGGTGACCGTGTTCATGTAAACCGTGGCACCATTGTAGGAATAGCCACGGAAAGTAATAGCGTCAGCAACCGGTCCATCTGGGTGAACCAAACGGGTGGTCATGACAACACCATTGTACAGGGTGCCTGTCGTGTTCCGGTTGTTGTAAAGCAGAGCCGTACCAACGCTACCGGTGATCGCATCATCGGTAAGCTTACCAGGACCGATGAACTTCGGATCGACACCAGCCCAACTGCTGCTGCCTTGGTAATCGCCGATGGAGTGCCAAGTGTTGACAATATCCCCACCAAGAATGGCGCCAGCGCCACCAGCCCAAGAGCCACCACTGTTGTAGGAACCATAGGCCGAGCGGTCCCAACTCTTGATGCCGCTGCTCTGAGCATATCCGTCCCATTTCTGGGTATGGATACCAGTGTCGGAGCCGTGGCTGAACGGACGCTGGTTGATAATCTGGCTAAAATCAGCGCCATTCAACGAAAAGTTCGCGAACTGGCTCTCAGCATCCATCACGATGTCATAAACATACTCCCAAGCACCAATTTCAGCGGGGTCGTTCGCAGTTAAAGCGTCCAACTGCCGAGGTGCGGCTGCTTCGACCGCATAGATGTTTGCAGCTTGTGCGGTATTGGCACTAACGCCAATCACCATCACGACTGCTGCCAAGGCGCCGATCGCCTTGCGAAAATCAAGATACTTCATTAGTCATCTCCTTCTTCTTTGTGCACTAAGAAGATAATAAAAATTTCGGGGAACACCCCCATAACAAAGCCGATTCTTCCAACACACCTTTCACGGCAACGCCAAAAAAAACGGGAAGATAACCGTAGTCGTCATCGGACGACACGCGGCGATCTTCCCGTCTTTCTCCAGATTTCGTTTTTCGTTTGCCGGTCACTGGCTCAACCCAAATCAATCTAATGTCATTTCACATCCAAACAGACCACAAACAGTGGCGGGTCCGTCGGGTGGGGGGTAACCCCTATTAACTTCTCAGTCTAAACTCCCTCACCGCGAAAGCAAGTAAATTGCACAAATAAAACATCAAATAATCGGGATGTCTGTATTTTGCCTGAAAAATAAAGGAAAAAGCGTTTTTATTTGCCAAATGGAGCTTTTTCATGCCATTTTTCAAACCGATTCTGCATGTGTCGCCGCTCAAATTAGGTCCTAAGGCGGATTTCGGGTGCTAATCGGTTTCTTTTCGTGCTCGTTTCGGCATTCGCAGCAATCAGTTGTCTACACTCCCGAACCCCCCATGCACACATTCCGTTGTGCAGAGTGCAGTCTAAGGCGTTAATGATCACTTCCATGACGTCAGGGCATGCTATGAATTTTTCCGTCTGGTATTCCCCACAGCTTGCTGCCTGTTTAGGTTTGAACCGAGATTGAATTCTGCTGGAAACGTTTTGCAACATAAATTCAGGTGTGCTTGATGACGGATCAGCATTTGCAACCCAACGTCGATCGCTTCACGGAAATCGCGCTTTGGCGGAAGGTTGTGTTTGCTGCAGTGGCCTCCGGTGGCATCCTAGCCTTTGCTGTGTTGGTTTGCGAAACGGGGCTCCGGTTGGCCGGTTATGGGGATTCACAATCCTTTTTTATTGCCTCTACAGACGATTCTCTAGCCGCCAATCCTCGTTTCGCCTATCGCTATTTTGGCAAATCGGTTCCACCGCGGGATACGAACTGGGTGCTTGTTCCGGCAGTGAAATCGCCGGAGACGTATCGAATTTTTATTCTTGGTGGATCGGCGGCACTCGGCGTTCCAGGCCCCGACTTCCATTTCGGCCGTTTCTTAGAGGTCATGCTTACCAACGCCTGCCCGGATCAGTCCTTTGAGGTACATAACTTAGCGCTCACGGCGATAAATTCGCACGTCGTCCGAGATATTGCACAAGAGTGTGCACAGTACGATCCCGATCTGATAATCGTTTACCTTGGGAACAACGAAGTGGTAGGGCCATTCGGTCCGGGAAGCGTATTTGAGGGTATCGGTACAAATCTTGCGTTGCTCCGCATGAGTCTGTCGCTGAAAAATACGCGGCTCGGCCAATGGCTCACCAGTCTCGCACCCAATGCCTCGGGACCGAGTGACTGGGAGGGGTTACAGATGTTTTTGCAGCGAACCGTATCGCGCGATGATCGGCGGCTTTTGCGAGTCTACGACCACCTTCGCACCAACTTGACTGCCATTTGCGATTATGCGGTCGCAGCGGGAGCAAAAGTCCTTCTCGGTACGGTTGCGGTGAACCTCAAAGATTGTCCTCCCTTTGCCACCAGCGAAACTGACACTCTGCCGCGGATCAAGGAGGTTGCCGACGCGCTTCGGGATCCGACCGCCTCGGGTGCGAAGTGGATCGCTAAGCTTCAAGATGCGCTGCAAAGCTGGCCTGATAGTGCCATGCTGAATTATCTACTCGGGAAATGTTTGCTTCGCGAGGGAAAGCGAGCGCAGGCAGCCGAGGCGTTCTCGCTGGCTCGCGATTTGGATTTGCTCCGTTTTCGTGCTGACAGTCGAACCAATGAGGTCATTCGTGCGGTGGCTCGCAATGAAGCGGACAATGGCGTGCAGCTGGTGGATGTGGAGCAGAGGCTTGCCGAGTTATCGCCATCCGGAATTCTAGGAGAGGAATATTTCTATGAACATGTACACTTCAACCCGGAGGGGCAATACGCGCTGGCCCGCGCTTTCCTGCCGTCGCTGCTCTCGACCTTGCCGGCGGGAATGTGCAGCGAAGCCAGATCTCCGATTGTTTCTTTCGAGCAATGCTGCCGTGTGCTGGCACTGACGGACCTCGAGCACCGGGGTATTTTAAAAGCAACTCTGGAACTGATTGATAAACCGCCCTTCAGCGATCAACTGGGTGCGTCCGATCGACGAAAGAAGCTTGAAC
>DLCF01000006.1:2677-11236 GCA_002480485.1 Planctomycetaceae bacterium UBA7805 | reverse complement strand
ATCCGTTCCTCTGCCTCTGGCTGATAAGGTCCAGTGACTTTCTGATAAACCGCTTTCGCCTCACGTAGTTTTAGTTGCCACTCCAAAGATTTTCCCTCACAGTAGCGGGCTTGATTTTTGATATTGTCAGATTGTGTGCTCATTGCCGCAGCCTGGTAATAACCAGTGGCAGATTCAAAAGCTTCCTGAGCTGCGCTTTTGTTTAGCGAGTATTGCATCCGCCCGTTCTGCAACTGCAAATCGCCTAGCGTCAGATTGGCGTAGGACGAAATCGGAGCATCGGCATAATCCCGCGCGAGCGATTCAAGATCACGCACCGCATTATTTAGAGCAAGCGGCTGCTGCTGAGACAGGGCCACAAGACCGGCAGCTCGGGCCCGTTGAAAACGCGTCCATCCCTCACTTGCAGCGCCCGCAAGACGATTCTGCCGAACAAAAAGGAAAACGACAACGATCAAGATCAATAAGAGTCCGCCACCAACCCAGGTCGCATTGTCCTGGATTTTTTTTACCTTCTCGCCTAACCAGTCGGCGAGAACATTCGTTTGTAAATCATGACGACGTTCTGATTTCATAGATGTATCACCCGTGTTGTAATGCAGGTCATGGCGTTTGATTCGGCACCGGAGTATAGGGCGTGGGCGGAAAAAAGGTCAAGTCCGTAAGCACCAAGCTGGACGCCAAGCCGAGCGATACTCAACGCATGCACCGAAAAACTCCGACCTCTCGTCGGATTGCCGCTGAGGCGTTAGAGTGGTCTTCGACCGGACGCTCCAGTCAACCCAACGATCCTGAAGCGGCCGCGCGCCTTCCATGAAAGCAGGCTCGACAAACTTGAAAATGAAAACTTCTGGTCCGCAACATAAGAGCAAATCACCCCGGCTCAACTCTGAGCAGGAACGTGCAACCCTTGCGCCGGCAAAACCACTGTTGGTGCTTGCCGGCGCAGGAACCGGGAAAACCCGGGTGATCACAACCCGCATTGCGCATCTTATTCGCAATGGCACACCACCCGAGCGGATTCTAGCGGTTACTTTCACTAACAAGGCGGCCCGCGAGATGCAACAGAGAGCAAAAGAGATCCTTGGCCGTCAGGCAGAAACAGAACCGGAAATATCCACCTTCCACTCGCTGTGTGTAAGGATTCTCCGCCGACATATTCAGAAGCTCGGCTACCCGTCCCGCTTCACGATTTATGATCGATCTGATCAGGAAGCTGCGGCGCGAACGACCCTCCGCGAATTGAAAACCCCCAGCCAGTCGCTTCGGCCAGGAGATTTACTCTACTTCATCGGTCGCTGGAAAAATCAATCGCTTGATCCCGATGCGGCCGAAAAGGAAGCAGACTCCGAACGGGAACATTTGGCTGCAATCGGCTATCGCCGCTATCAGATGAATCTTCTCGCATCTGCCGCCGTTGATTTTGATGATCTGCTACTGCTGACTGAAAAGTTACTGCACCAATTCAAGGAGGTAAGGGCAGAGGAGGCCGGCCGATTCGACCACATTTTAATTGATGAATATCAGGACACGAACGGAAGCCAATATCACATCACTCAACTCCTCGCCGCATCGCATCGCAGCCTATGTGTTGTGGGCGATGACGATCAATCGATTTATGGCTGGCGTGGGGCGGAGGTTGCGCACATCCTGCGTTTCAAGCAAGATTGGCCCGAGGCAGAGGTCGTTCGTCTGGAGACGAATTATCGCAGTCGGCCCGAAATTCTTACCGTCGCCAATCGTTTGATTACATTCAATCGCCAGCGGCATGAAAAAGAATTACGCCCTGCCCGCACTGGGGGCGCGGTGCCACGGATTCTACAGTTTCAGGACGAAACGGCAGAAGCAAAAACGATCGTAAAAGACATTTCTCAAATTCTTGAGCAAACGCCGACGCAACCGCGACACATTGCCATCCTGTTCCGTACCAACGAACAACCAAGGGCTTTTGAAACCGCCTTGCGGCAGGCGAAGCTACCGTATGTATTAGTGGGAGGGATGTCTTTTTACGACCGCCGTGAAGTGCGGGATCTACTCGCCTATTTCAAAGTCTTTATCACACCGCATGATGAAGTTTCTCTGCTGCGAATCCTCAACACACCTCCTCGGGGCATCAGCAAGCCAGCACAAAGCGCTCTGGTGGATGCGGCCACCCGGGCGGGTAAGCCGGCGTATGATCTGCTGGCAACCGCCAATTCCATCAAGGATGTTTCGCCCAAAGCGGCAACTGCAATGTCCGATTTTCGCGATTTTGTGAACTCTTACAAAACACGATTTACGAAGACAAAAGACTTGGTGGATACGTTGCGTCAATGCATTAATCAGATCGGTTTCCTCGATGAGGTGAAACGTCGTTACCCAGATGCAGGCGAATGTGAAACACGCTTGGCCGCGGTGGAACAGCTGATCAGTGCGGCTGGCAGCTATCAACGGGAAGCACGCTCTTGTTCCCTACAGGGATTTCTCGATGCCACACTACTCGATCAACGTGACCAGACGGAAGAGGAGGACCGCAACGCCGTATTTTTGATGACATTGCATGCGGCTAAAGGGCTAGAATTCCCCCATGTTTATTTGGCGGGCATGGAGGAAGGTCTGCTACCCCACCATCGCGCGGTTGCCGATGAGAGTGGCAACGCGATCGATGAGGAACGGAGGCTTTGCTACGTTGGAGTGACGCGTGCTCAAGATCGTTTGACATTAAGCCTCTGCCTAGGCCGACAAAAATGGGGCAAGCAGCGCGATACTATCCCGAGTCGATTTCTTTATGAGATGACCGGTAAAGAGAACCATCCGAATGCTGGCAGTGCCCGCGCAGACAAACCCGCCGGCAGACGTCGCCGCGCAGTAGGCCGTCGCTAAACCCTGCCCGTCACAGGTTTCTAGTGCCGAAATTAATTTTCACTCCGGCATAACGCATGACGTGCTAGCACTGCAGCCTGAGTGTTTTGTGATAAACCTTACCGGTCAGTGAAATTGGCAAAAGTTTGCGGGCTCCCAAGTCGATAATTGCGAAGTCGAATGCCTGAAAGAAGGCGCACCTCTCAAGCACTGCTTGCGAGAGCGTTGGCATCCGAACGGGGGAAACACGATCGCGACAACCGAAGCAATTGCCGTCGATCGTAATGTGTAGGCGTTTTTTCGTCCTGATTACTCCCTCGCTCATGTGGCATTCGATGAATCCTCACCTCCAAAAGATCGCTTTTACGCTCGCACTTGCGATCGCGATCGGCACAGGCTGCCACCCAACACAGCCTTTTTACTTTGCCGAAGATGGAGATCTCTCGCATTACGTGGGCCAAGCAACCAATATCGATTATCCGGTCGAAACCCAACCACCACTCGCAGATGCTCGGGAAACGGCTGCCCCTCTGACACTTGACAACGCTTCGTTTGACGACTTCTGGGAAGTGACTTTACCAGATGCGATTAAAATCACACTGGCCAACAGCAAGGTGCTACGGAGTCTCGGGGGACGGATTGATACGCTCTCAGGCATTTCACAACCCTCCGAAGCATTGCTGGCAAATCCCGATATTCTGCAAACAATTTATAATCCGGCAATTCAGGATTCGGCTCCCGGATATATCAACGGATTAATGACCGGTCCAGAGGCTGCGCTAGCCGCCTTCGATACCACCTTCAGCAGCGGTTTCTTCTGGGAGAAGTTCGAAAATCCAGAAAACATTAATCCGGCAGAATTGGATGTTCTCGAATTGGCTGCGGTCAACGTCCAGAACCTTTTGACCTTGCAGGCACAATTACAGAAAACCAATGCGACCGGTGGTACTACCACCGTGCGAACCGAAACCACATACGACAATAACAATAATCCTCGGGTGCTGTTTCCAAACTCTTACCGCACCAACATTGTGGGTGAATTCCGTCAACCTTTGCTGCAAGGCATGGGCCTGGAATACAACCGGATCGCCGGCCCCTTCAGCAACTTGGCAGGAATCGGCACTCGTATGTTCGACGGCGTGCTGATCGCCCGCATTCAGACCGATAGAGCCCTGGCTGACTTTGAGGGTGGTGTACGGAATCTTGTCGCCGATGTGGAGAATAATTACTGGGAGCTTTACTACGCGTATCGCAATCTGGAGGCCCGCAAAGTCGGGCTCGCCAGTTCGCTGCGAACTTGGCAGACAGTGCAAGCAATCACGCTGGAAGGCGCGATGGGAGGCGGCAAAGAACGGGAGGCGTTAGCCCGCGAACAGTATTTCTCCTTTCGTGCGCAAACCGAGCAGGCGAAAAGTGATGTTTTTGCCGCTGAAAATCGCTTGCGTTTTTTGATGGGCATTGCGGCAACTGACGGTCGGCTGATTCGGCCCTCGGATGACCCAACGATGGCCAAGGTTACCTTCGATTGGCAGGATATTCTCAACGAATCGCTGGAGCGGAACGTAGAACTTCGGAAACAGAAATGGCGGATTAAGCAGCGTGAACTGGAAGTGATAGCAGCCAAAAATCATTTGCTGCCCCGTTTGGACATGGTCGGTAATTATACGTGGCTAGGTTTCGGTAAAGATCTCTTGGGATCGGGGCCACAACCGTATCCATCTGCCTGGCGGGTGCTTTTTGAGGGCGACTTCACTCAATCACAACTCGGTGTTGAAATGTCGATGAATCTTGGCTTCCGTGCCGAGCTGGCGGCGGTCCGCAACGCGCAACTACTCGCTACCAGAGCCAAGGCGGTACTTAATGAGCAGGAGCTTGAACTCTCGCACCTGATATCCGATTCGGTGCGGAATCTCGATCGAAATTATCAGTTGATCGAAACGAACTTTAATCGACGCGTGGCCGCCCAAGCCCAGGTCGACACCTTTCAGACCAAAATCGACGTTGGAGTCGGTCGCAATATTGAACAATTAGACCTCTTGCTTGAGGCACAGCGACGGTTGGCTCAGGCGGAGGCCGACTATTACCGATCACTGGTTGATTACAACCGGGCTATTATCCAAATTCAGTTCCACAAGGGTTCTCTGCTTGAGGACAACAATATTTTCCTCACTGAAGGGCCCTGGCCAAGCAAAGCTTACTTCGATGCGATTCGAACAGCGCGACAACTCGATGCGAGTATATTTCTTGCAGACGAACCGAGTCATCCGCCCGCAGTCAGTGCCGGCCCATATCAGCAATTCCGCAACCAGAATCCGGAGGAACTTATGGGCGAACCAATTCCCACGGGGCCGATTGTTCCCGAGGCGGAACCGACGATTGAACCAGAATTATTGGCACCACCCACATCGCCCGAGCAGCCTGCGATCGACCCGTTGCAATTGACCGGCCGTTTGAATTCGCAGACTAGGCCAACGGCCTCGAGCGTGAGTGCTCTATTGCCCCGCGCTACAAAGGCGGGTTCCAAAATGGCAGGTTCCCAAATTCGTCAGACAAGTGGAGCAAGCGATAAGCTCTCTGAAAAAATTTCCTTCGCACTCTCGCAACAGCGTGGCAACGACGCGTCATCGCAGGCAAACACGGGCAGGCGTACCACCATGTCGGATATGACCTCTCCCGCACCACTGCAGTCGGTCGGCAGTCGCAAACCAGCCGTCGCTGCGAACTCACCGCAATCGACCAGCGTGAGTGCGGGCGGATCCCAATTGAATCTCCGAGGTCGTCAATTTAGAGGGCCAGAGCAAATTCCCGGCAACCATTCGACGACACCACCGTCCTCCTGGGAGGTTCGTCAAACGGCTCCCGCCGCAAAACAAGCAACCGGCCCTGCCGGTCGTCCATCGCCGGCGTTCCGTCGCTAGACGAACCCCCGATCTAGTGCCGCATCTTTTCTGCTATAGTGTCGTTTTCTGGCACACGCTGGTCATACCTGGCCGGTATTCAATCCCCTTCCGCACATCGGGGCGAACCACTAATGTTTCTCTCGCTCGACGGGATCGATGGCGTCGGCAAATCGACCCAGCTTCAGCTGCTCGTCAAAAAATTGCAACACCAGGGCCATGAGGTGGTTACCTGTCGTGAACCGGGTAGCACACCCCTCGGCGAGGCGATCCGCGAGCTGCTGCTTAACGATTGGAATACGCCGATGAATATTGTGAGCGAAATGCTGCTCTACATGACCTCGCGAGCGCAGCTGGTTCAGGAAGTCATCCGACCAGCACTCGCAGAGGGAAAAATTGTGATCGCAGACCGTTATCTTCTCGCGAGCGTAGTCTATCAAGGGTATGGCGGGGGCGTTGATACCGAAGCGATCTGGAACGTTGGTCGGGTGGCAACCGGGGACCTACTGCCGGACCGGACGATCGTGCTTGATTTACCTTTGAACGAAGCGGCGAACCGCCTAGGAAAGCCTGATCGCATCGAGGCACGCGGAGACGATTATCGTGAGGCATTGCGTGCGGGATTTACGGCAGAAGCCGAGCGGCATCCTGAGCAGATCGAATTGATCGATGCGCGTGGGACCGAAGAAGATGTGGCAACGCGAATCTGGAACGTCGTTGAGCAAATCATGGAGAGCGGCACATCATGAGTTTGCCAGAACTGCTAGGACACGAACCGGTCGTTGACGGGTTTCGCCGGGCACTGGCCCGCGGACGGCTGGCTAGCAGTTACCTTTTTGTGGGTCCGGAGGGAGTTGGCAAGCGGACGTTCGCCCTGAAACTGGCTCGGAATCTACTTTGTGAACGTAGTAATCCTGCAGACCTGGCACCTTGCGGGGAATGTCCATCGTGTCAGCAAGTCATTGCCGGAACACATCCCGATATCGAAATCATTTCGTTGCCTGAGGACAAAAGAGAAATTCCTGTGCGACTTCTGATCGGCGATGCGGCGCGCGGACGACGGAACAAGGAAGGTTTCTGCTTTAACCTTTCTCGAAAACCCAGTCGAGGCGGTAGAAAAATCGGAATCATCGACGATGCGGACAGATTGAACGAGGAGGGCGCAAATTGCCTGCTGAAAACCCTAGAAGAGCCGCCTCCCCGATCGCTGTTGATTCTTCTGAGCAACAATGCGTCGAGCCAGTTACCGACCATCCGATCGCGATGCCAATGCATGCGGTTTCAATCACTTCCTGAAACGCACTTGCGAGAGCTCATCGCATTGACCGCGGAGGTTGAAAATCCAGAGCGGGCCGAAATGCTTGTTGGCATGGAGGGGGTGACCCTTGCTGAGTCTTTGCTTTGGGCCGAGGATGCCTTTTGGAATTTCCGTAGCGAGCTGCTAGACGTGCTTGGCCGGGTGCCGCTTCCAATCGACGCGTTGACGCAAGTCGTCCAAACTTTTATTGATCAGGAAAAAACGCCGATCGATCGCCGTAAGCGGATGGTGCTGACCTTCCACTTGGCGGCTTATTTCTATCGCCTCCTTTTGCGATGGTCCGTCGGCTCGGACGCGCACATACAAGGTGGCGGTTCTATTAATATCGACAAGACACTTGCTAGGGCTGTATCCACCGCCACACACTCTCTTTCTCGGGGGGATGGCAACACGATCGATTCTCTTACCCGGATGGTGGATCGTTCCCTTGCCGCCGGCCAACAGACAAGCCAAAACGCAAATGCCTCGACGGTGATCGGTTGTTGGGCCAACGATCTTAGCATCTGTTTTTCGTTGATGGTTTAGGGACCATCATGAAGAAAAAATGCCCTCGCAATTGGCAGATTCGGTCCAAATTATTCGGCCTTTTGACCCTGTAGCGTAAGCACCAACGTCCGCGGCCCCCCCGCATTTCGATGCTCACAAAGATATATACCCTGCCAGGTGCCGAGCAGGATACGACCCTCGCGAATCGGCACGCTCAACGAACTTCCCAAGAGCGAAGACTTGACATGGGCCGGCATATCGTCAGGACCCTCACACGTGTGTTTGTAAGGAAAGTCTTCCGGAGCAATAGCGGCGAACGACGATTCCAGATCCACTGTGACGTCGGGATCCGCATTCTCATTGATGGTCAGTGACGCAGAAGTATGCTGCAAAAATAGATGCAGCATTCCGACCTGGACCTGTTTGACACGCGGTATCGCGTTGAGCACAACGGAGGTAATCAAGTGGAAGCCGCGTCCGCGAGTCGGCAACTCCACTGCAGTCTGGTCCCAGAAATTTTCCATCGCCAAAGCTCACGCGATTTGAAACAAACTCAACGGTTCGCATCATGATACCAAAAAATCTTCTTTTTTTCGTGAATTTGCTTGACATTGGGTGTCAGCCTGAAATAATGCGAGTACGTTTTGGTTGCAGATAAACCCACCTAGTCGGCCCCACGTCAACCCACCTAGCCGGCGATTTGGACGTCGTCTGCGTCGTTCGAGAACGCCTTTTCAGCCTCTGTGCAACCCGTACAAGCTGAGCGTTTATACCCATTTTTGCGAGAAAGTAACCGATGCGGAACGTATTTCAAGCGATTGACAAGTTCGGGCATGATGAAGATTTTGCCCCCATGGAAACCGGTGATTTTGAGTGTACCGAGGCTCCCGCGGGCTCGGATGAAAAACTGCGTGTCCTCGCGGCACGCATCGAGGCAGGTCTTCCGCTATGGCACCATGATGACAGACCTGATTACAGCGGGCTAACCGGTGTCGTGCGACCCCGAGACTAATTTCA
>DLCF01000006.1:0-2295 GCA_002480485.1 Planctomycetaceae bacterium UBA7805 | reverse complement strand
TGAAAAGTCATGGCGTTGAAGGTCAGGTTGTTGACGACGCAAGTCCGTCGAGGACCCGTACCTGAGATTCCACCGACAGGAGCACCCACTGGGGTGCTCCTTTTTTATTTACCTCTAAAGTTCTCTCCATTCGCCTTAGCACCATCAGTTTAGGATCGAACAGAGTTCGCTCCTCCCAATCAAGCTGACTTCTCAACACACTCGTGGTTTTCAAGTTCGTCCCGAAGAACAAGCATTTCGGGAGGCGCTTCGATTCCGATCCGCACTTTGTCGCCGCCAAGACGGACTACGGTCACCACGACCGACTCGCCCACCCGAATGCGCTCACTTTCGCGCCGTGACAGAACAAGCATCTTGAATCTCCTTTTTACAATCGGAAATCGCTCGAAGAGCAATACCCTGTTGTTTGGTTTATAAAATAAGGAAAGCGGTCTCAGGCAACTGCCATTTGTAAATTTGGGGCGTCGACCAACTGTGTTCTGAGCGTGCGCTCGCCAGAGGCGCCGTAAAAAAGAACAGTGTTATTGTCCGTTTCCCAAATAGCGGTGAACTTCACTTGCCGCGGGCCGTGGACACAAAAGTAAATGCCGCAGGGGTGACCGCAACGAGTTAAAATTCGTTCGGTCATTTGAAACGCTCCAACCTCCAATTCTTCTTGACCACAGATGGTTTCGTTAACAAACATGCGTAAATCAGAAAGGGATGTAAACGGTTTACCATGGGACACCATAGGAATCAGGTTCTCCTTGCTGGGCAGACAGAATACGTAAAATAAAGTCCTGTCTGCGGGTCAGCGAAAATAAGTCGATTGATGATAGATTGTGCTATCGGCAAAATAGAGGGCCACCTTGTGTCTGATCTACATGCAATGAACGTAGAGCAAGGCCTGCCGAAATCGCCCCGAAACGGTCGAAGATCATTCGTTTTGAACCCAAAACGGCACGTTCTGGTCGCTTTGTCGGGTGCGTAACAGCTTAAAAAAGAATTCGCGTTATTTTTTTGTCACAAACGCATGGTGAACATTAAGCGGATCGCGCGCTGGGCAAAAAAATTTCTCAAGCTTTGTCTTGGCTGATTTTCAATCAAAGACCGCACAACCCACAGTAATAGCGCATGCGTTGAAAACTGTTTGAGAATACACCCGTTTATCAAACGAACATCGCCCGCCTGACCAGCGGTTATCAACGATCCGAGGTATTTTCGGCAGACTCTAAAGACGGACTGCGATAGGCAATTAGCTTTACCTCAGAAAACTTCTCCCGACACCCGTTCAGCCAGACCAAACGTTCGTGGTCTTTCTCGGAAAGCTCGCTGTGGATCGTATGCACACTCCGGATAACCAATTCCCGGTTGCCGATGTGAGGGGCGGAACTGATCCGCAACTCAACTTCTCGAGGCAGCAGATTCTGCTGCACCAGTTTTTGATTCACCAGTATTCGCGGAAATGGCGGCAAAGACTGCGGGCGTAGCATTGTATTGAGTCGCGCGTACCAATCACCGAAGGCGCGATACTGAATTCCAATCTGCGGATCTTCCAGCGATATACCTTCCACTTGATATTGCAGTACAGGGTGGTTAAAGAACCATCTTTTGCCGTCATTTTCTGAACGCATCTCAAATTTGGGTGCACTACAGAATCGAAGCAACGGATCGTCACTTTCTCCTGATCTGTCTTTAAGCCATGCGGTGTACTGCAACAACTGATCAGTCGGGATTCTCGTCCAAGTACGCTTGGCTGTGTCAAGCACCACAAATTGATTCTCGTCTCTTTCAAAACAGGTGATCTGATCCCCGATTGTCGGAAAATCATAGACCTTTCTGCCGTAGAAAATGGTCGTGTTTTCACCGAGCGGTTGCTTGTCATCTGCCTGATAGATTTGGGTGACAACGCGAAAGTCTGCAGCATTGCCCGCAGAAACACCCGCCGCAACGAGAATGCACAAAAGCAGCAACCTTATCACGCTGATCCGATACAAGCAGCGACATGAAAAAGAGATGCAGGACATCGCGACGGGCTTTCTTTTATCGGTGGGGGTAGGCAATGAAGGACGAAGCACTGGCACAACCCTATCGGAGCGGCGTTCGACTGTAAATGCCATTTTGAACCAGCCCACCGGTCGCCCATGATCGGTAGGCACTGCACCACAAATCGATCAAGGAAACTGTAGCGATTCTTTCGAAAGAAACACCTACAAAGGGTGTCCCGCGAAAAAGGTACGATCGGTCAGTCCCGTACATCCTTTTTATTTTAGCAGCACGTAATTCCTCGAGCGGAGCGGTGCCGATAAACGGGAA
>DLCF01000080.1 GCA_002480485.1 Planctomycetaceae bacterium UBA7805 | reverse complement strand
GGAACGCCAGGTTACCTGGCGCCTGAAATGTTGAGCGGTGTCGCAGAGGACGTAACCTTTCAGACCGACGTTTTTCTTCTTGGAGCAACACTTCATGCAGTGCTCACTGGGGAGCGCAGGCATCGCGCCAATAATATTGTCGCTGCCCTGGATGCCGCCGGAAAATCGGAGCCGTATTTATATGGACCGGATGTTCCCGCGGAACTCGCGGAATTGGCGAATAGAGCATGCGCAAAAAATCCAGACGAACGACCTGAATCAGCCGCCGAATTTCGGCAATCGCTCGAGAAGTATTTGTCCCTGCGTGAAGCATTCATGGTCCGTGATAGGGGAATTGAAAGATGCCAGGAGTTTGAGCGCCTGATCCAGCGGCAAGGCAAACAGCAGGCAGACGGCATACAGATTCGACAGAAATTTGCCGAGGCAAGGTTCGGTTTGGAGCAGGCACTTCAAATGGCCTCGGATTGTGAAGGGGTAATTCCCGCGTTACAGACCTTGTTTCGTGCTATGACGCGTTGGCTTGCTGCGAACAAGCATCTGGATGAGGCCGAACACCTATTGCTGTCCATGCCTCAGGAAGATTCCGAGCTCAAAAGCCTTGTCGATCGTTATAAAATGGAGGCGGCTCGGGAAGCGCGAGAATTAGATTATTTGAAAAAGGTAGCACCAGCTTACGATCCGAGTGAGAATGCAGTTGCACGGCGAATTTTCGGCATCGTTCTTATAGCCGTGGTCGCCATCACTGTGATCAGCGTTGTGATTCATGACGCTATGTATCCCGCGGAGATTTCTCCTCAGCGTCTGTTAATAACAACGGGAACTGTGGCAGCTATCGTGTGCATCGCATTATTTGCTGGCAAACGTCGGCTTTTTATCACTAATCTCGGCAGCCGCCTGGGCCATACCATCGTGCTTGGATTTTGTGCGGCTCCGTTGTTTGCCCTCGCCAGTATACGGGCTGGTTATCCGGGTGACGCGATCATGGTTGGTGATACGCTGTTTGTAGCGCTCTCGATGGCTGCCTCGTATCCGATCGTGCGTAGTGGTCGTGTGGCTGCGATTTTCGCAGTTGCTAACGTTCTGGTTGGAGCGATCTGGCCTGTATGGTCACACAATGGTTTTATGCTAAGTACCGCATTCGGTGCGGTGTGCATCACGTATGATTGGACGATTCGCGATCGGCCACAGAAGGAGATGCCGGGTAGTGCGTCTCCTATCAAAAATAAAGATTGAAACGGAGCGGACAGGATTCGAACCTGCGGATCCCTTACGGGATCACGGATTTAGCAAACCCGCGCTTTCGACCACTCAGCCACCGCTCCTCAGTTGTATTCATTGTACCCGGGACATCAGGGCATCCAAAACCACGTTTTGGCAGGCCAACTATCTACTCCCGGTAACAATGATTGTATCGATTTTAGACATTCTGTTGTTGGTCGCAAGCCAGATTGTAGTGAGCCGCGGTCGAAAGTCCGCGTTTTGTTCGCCTCTGGTCTCGTGTGACCTACCATTGGAGGCAGGCTTATTATTCTCCTGCATGCTCAGAGCGTATCCATTCTCTGGAGTGATCACCATGCGTAATTGTTTTATCCATTTTGTAATCGTTGCCGGGATTTTCAGTCAGATTTTGACATCCTTCTCCGCACGCGCCGAATCAACATCGCAAAACCGAATGAACCATGCGATAAGCGGGATTTCCAGTGCCGATTTGAAAACGCATGTGGATACCTTGGCTGACGATACGTTTGAAGGAAGGGCTGCCGGTACGCGCGGGGGCCGCGCTGCTGCCGGGTATTTGCGTCAACAACTGATTTCAATCGGGCTGAAAGGGGCAGGTGAAAATGGAGAATTTACGCAGCCATTCCGGCGGGGCTGTCAAAACATTCTTGCTATCGTGCCTGGAAGTGATCCGGCTTTGAAGGATGAAGTCATATTAATTGGCGCGCATTATGACCATGTTGGATACGGGTCGCGTCGCAACAGTTATGGGCCCACCGGCTTTATTCATAACGGTGCTGACGACAACGCAAGCGGTACTGCGGCTCTCCTGGAACTTGCTGAAGCGTTTACGACATATCCATGTCGCAGAAGCATCCTGATTGCATTTTGGGATGGTGAGGAACAGGGATTGTGGGGTTCGAAACATTTTATTGCTAACCCGACTTTCCCTTTGGAAAAAATTAAGATGGCTCTGAATTTAGACATGGTCGGTCGGCTGCGAAATAACTCTCTGACCATTTATGGGACAAGAACATGGGATAGTGCTCGGACGCTGCTATCATCGGTGAACTCGAGTATGGTTTCTTCGGAACCGCTGGAAATAATTTTTGACTGGGAGATCAAGCCGAATAGCGACCATCATCCGTTTTACAAGAGCGGTATCCCCTATTTCATGCCACACACCGGATTGCATGATGATTATCATCGGCCACGGGATGATGCGCATAAAATTAACTCGGTCGGCCTGGAGAGCGTAGCTCGTTTTACGTATCAAACAGTTCTTGAGATTGATCAGCTTGACGCAGCGCCCACATTCCGCCCGTTGTCGAAATGGGAGACACCTCAGGCGAAGCATCGTTTTGAGTTACCGCTGCAGCCACCGGAGAAACGTCTTGGCTTGCGGTGGGCCTCGGTCCAAAATTCTAAAAATGGCCTGTTCGTGACGAGCGTTGACCGAGATTCACCAGCTGCGTTAGCTGGCGTTGCCCGGGGCGATCGCGTCATAGCCTTCAATGGAAAGGCGGTCACGAGTGATACTGAGATGCAGCACGCTGTATTTTCTTCACCTGCCTCGTCCCGGATTACCCTGCACCGTGGGAAAGACGACAGCGAGAAAATCATCGATGTCACATTGCGAGGACAGCCATTGCGTTTAGGACTTTCCTGGAGACAGGATGCTGCGAATCCCAACTCGGCAATGGTGAGTCGTGTCATCAGCGGCTCTCCAGCAGCGGCGTCGGGGCTTCTACCAGCAGATCGTATTCATTCAATTAATGGAAAGGCGTGGGTGGCGGATCAAGGTAATCAAAACCCGTTTTTAGGATTACCATTCCCAATTCATGTTACCTACGAGAGGCGTGGAAAACTGCACGCTACAGTAATGAGTGCCAACGACTCAGTGAGACTCGATCCGCAGGGCGATTGATTGCATTTTCATTTATTCGAAGGTAGTTTCTCATAACATACTGCCTATTTCAGCTCGATTTTATTCAGTCTGCGTCACCCGCTAGTTCTGCCAATGCATTACTGGCAGCCCGTTGCTCTGCTTCTTTTTTATTGTGCCCCCAAGATGGCGTGAATGATCTCTCTCCAATGAGTGCAGCAACAAGAAACTGTTTGCTGTGGTCGGGACCCTTCTCCTCGATGACCGTGTATGTCGGCGTCGTGCCCAATTCCCGCTGAACGGTCTGCTGGAGCATCGATTTGTAGTCGAGTTCACCACGGCCCAGGTGTGCTAAATCGATCTCAGACGCAAGATTTCGCACAATAAATTCGCGGGCATTTTTGCTTCCGCCGTCAAGGTAGATCGCAGCAACTAGCGATTCAAAAGTATTCGACAAGAGTGATGACGGGAATTGTGTGCCACTGGAAATTCCACGACCAACGATAATGAATTCACCAAGACCCAGGTTTGAGCTTACACGCGCGCATGTTTGTCGGCTTACAACCACCGATTTTATCTGGGTTAAATCGCCCTCGAGTAATGTTGGATATCTGTCATAAAGCATCTCGCATACGACCGCACCTAGAATTGCATCCCCTAAAAATTCAAGACGTTCATTCGAGGCTAATCGATTTTCAGCGCCTGACGCGTGCGTGAGAGCGGACTTTAGCAGTTGTTTCTCGCGGAAGACATATCCGATGCGCAATTCACACTCAGAAAAATCATTTGTCATCGGTTGAGTCATGCAATTGTCAACTGAGGATACCAAGGAAGCAGCTTTCT
>DLCF01000165.1:3392-3519 GCA_002480485.1 Planctomycetaceae bacterium UBA7805 | reverse complement strand
AACAATGCCCTGGTTAAAGGTGTGACGAAGTGCGTAGAGCCCATACTTTTTTAACTGAAAGGATTTGCTTTCCACGGCCGGTAAATCCACAATTAAAACCGCCGGTTTTTCCTCGATGAGACAAACC
>DLCF01000165.1:0-2993 GCA_002480485.1 Planctomycetaceae bacterium UBA7805 | reverse complement strand
CCACGTAATTCGGCACGGGTCCGCAGTGCGGTAAGATCCGAACCGGCACAAGGCTCAGTCAATGCAAACGCTGACAGTTTGCTGCCGTTAGCCAACGAGGGCAGATAGCGAGATTTCTGATCACTGGTTCCGAAGGTGCGAATTGGATCGACCGCCCCGATGCATCCATGAACGCTTGCCAACCCAGCAACGGTCGGATCATGGAGGGCCATAGTAGTGAGAAACTGTGCGAAAGCCGAAAAAGAGGAGCCACTTCCGCCGTATCGTGAATCCACCAGTAATCCCCAATATCCAACCTCTGCCAGAGCATCAAAAACGCTCTGGTTAATTTTTCCGTTCGGATCATAAAGTGAGTCCAACTGACGACACTCGCGAACAACCTCAATGCTTTGATCCATGACTTTTTTGACATGGTCGGGCACCGTTACCGGCTGACTCGTAAATAAATGACAGGGGGGGTATTTTTCCCAGACAGCCCGATGGGCAGGGCTGTTCACTGTTTGATACTGCGGTGCAAATAGGGCCTCCACCTGATCGTCAGCTTGGTCAATTACTCCGGTCCGACGAGCTTCCTCCGCACTTTTTCCACCCAGCTCCAAGGCGGTTTCCGCAAACGATTTCTGCTCCGTTTTATTATTCTCTTCGGGGAATTCTTGAGAACTGTGAGAAATTTTATTCATCGAATCTACGCAGCGTTCGATTAAAAAAACGCCCTCCTGTGTTTTAATTTCGGACGAATTCGCGACGAATAATTGATCTAAATTTCACCCACCGCCGCGTGGATCTACATTTTCAAATATTGTTGCAATCCCCTGACCGACACCGATGCACATCGTGGCCAAGCCATACCGAGCCTGTCGTGCACGCAAATTGTGAATCAATGTGGTAGCAATCCGAGCCCCGCTTGCCCCCAATGGATGACCAATGGCAATCGACCCTCCGGAAACATTCACCCGCTCAATGTCCATGCCGAGCATTTCAATGCACGTTAGAGCCTGTGCTGCAAACGCCTCGTTCAACTCGATTAAGTCAATATCATTTAGCGATAGATTTGCTCTGTGAAGCGCTTTCAGTGTGGCTGGAACCGGGCCGGTTCCCATCACGCAGGGATCAACCCCGGCGATCGCAGTCGCAACGATCCGTGCAAGTGGCTGAAGCCCCAACTCTGCTGCTTTTTCCTCGGCCATGATCAACATGGCCGCTGCGCCATCGTTCAACGGAGAGCTGTTTCCTGCAGTGACTGTTCCCATTCCCGGCATGAATGCAGGTTTTAATTGAGCCAGTGCTTGTTGACTGGTGTCGTTTCGGATGGATTGGTCAAAATCGAATAGTGTTCGATCACCCCTCTCATTTTTCCCCCAAATAGGCACAATTTCCTTTCGGAAATGCCCATCCGCCGTTGCGTTTTTGGCCAACTCATGACTACGAAGCGCAAACTCATCTTGTGCTTCCCGAGATATGGAGTGCATTTGTGCTAGAAACTCCGCAGTGACACCCATCATCAGCGCACCTTTGCTGGTCCGCGTAAAAAGTTTCGGATTGATATCAAAATCTTTATCCATCGGGATATGGTGCATGTGTTCTAATCCCCCGACGATCTGCACATTTTCAAAACCCGACATAATGGCATGCGCGCCTTGGTTGATCGCCTGAAGACTGCTTCCACATAGTCGGTTAATTGTGACCCCGCCGGTTTCGACCGGAAGACCAGACATCAAAGCAATATTACGGGCGACGCAAAAACCTTGCTCGCCCTGTTGCTGAGTGTTGCCCATCAAGCAGTCTTCGATTTGGTCTGTCGGTATCCCTGATTTTGTTACGAGACCCTCCACAACCGCCACCGCTAGGTCATCGGCGCGTACATCACGAAAAAAACCGTTTTCAGAATGTGCTCGTCCCACGGGAGATCGCACGCACTCCACGACAACTGCGCGTTTCACCGTCAAATTCCTTGCTGTTAAAAAATGACTTCGGAGACCTTTTTACTTTCCTATTCTAACCGCTTACTCAAAAAGTGGCGAACAGAGTGCCCATCTTACACGATCTGATAGCGTAAACTATTTGCCTATTGATCAAATGGTATAAATGCCGTTGTCTAATTTTCGACGTACCCCGTACTTTCTACTTGCAGCGGTGACAACGATGACCGCGAGGAATGCGACAATGCAGTCGGCCGGAATTATTCTCTGCGGTGGGAAAAGTAAGCGGATGGGATGCGCAAAAGCGCTGTTGCCATTCGGCGATGAGGTGCTGTTGCAGCGGATAGTGCGTATTCTATCTGAAGTCGTCCATCCATTGATTGTTGTTGCATCACCAGGGCAAAATCTACCCGATTTATGCAACCGGGCTCAGATTTTATATGATCGGCAACCCGATTACGGACCTCTTGAAGGGCTCGCCACAGGTTTGCAGGCAATTCCCGAGAATACAACCAGTGCTTTCGTCACTGGTTGTGATACACCTTTCATCAATCCGTTATTTATTGACCGCATACTCGCATTGCTCGCAGACTATCAGGTATCCGTGCCGAAAGCAGATGGACGTTATCATCCGCTTTGTGCTGCTTTTAGCAGGAATGTGTTAACGAATCTTGAAACAATAATCGACTCAGGCGAGCGACGGATGGGATTCCTCATTGAATCAATTAGAAAACGCGAGGTTTTACCGTTTGAATGGAACGATATTGATCCCCATTCGAAATCTCTTTGTAATCTGAATACACCGGAAGATTACGCGACCGCTTTAAAAGAGTTCGATACGCTTTAAGCAAAGGAACCAGCGATGATGAAGGAAGAACTTATATTACCCCTTCAACAGATAAGGTCGTCACGAGAATACACCCTTTCACTGATTGATGATTTGCAGCCAGATGAGTGGTATAAAATGCCCGCACCACCGATATCGCACATCGCATGGCAGGTCGGCCATATTGCCATGGCCCAATTTCGGCTTTGCCTAGAGCGCTTGAGAAATCTTCAACCGGGCGACTGGGA
>DLCF01000010.1:1769-6948 GCA_002480485.1 Planctomycetaceae bacterium UBA7805 | reverse complement strand
AAGACCGAGTGCTTTAAGTCCGTGTGGCCAACGCGGCCCGGCAAACCCCCGCTGTGCCGCTTTGCTGCTCAAGTAATAGGCGTCAAACGCGATCGTGTTGTCTGCTTTGAGCGGTGTCTTTTCCGGCGCACGCTCCACCGCTTCGATCTTTGCGGTGCAGGCCACCCGGTGCAGGGCTGCGACGTCATCTTTTTCGGCAGCGGTTTTGGTGATGCGCACATTAAGCACGATCGGCGCACTTTTGCGGAGTTTTACATAGCTTCCCGGCGGCAATTCGGCGGTGGCCTGCTGCGCGACAAGCGAAACGGCAAGGGTGACAAGTGTGAGTAAATACGCGCACGATCGCATTGGTTCTCCTCCGGTTCAGGATCTGATCTCAGGAGGTGATGCGGCAGTGCGCGAGCATCTCCTCGGCCGAACTGATGTAGCTCGTATAAAACGGTCCGAACTCGGCGTATTTAGCGCTCGCCTCATCAAACCTCATCTTATAGACAATGTCTTTGAGATATTCTGGGTTGCTGGCCCAGAGCGTAACGCCCCACTCCCAGTCATCAAGTCCGACACTCACGGTAATCAGTTGGGTCACCCGCCCGCCATACCGCATGCCCGTGCGTCCATGCTCGGTCATTAATGCTTGTCGCTCACTTGGCGGCAAAGTGAACCAGTTGGCACCGGGCCGTCGGCTTTTATTCATCGGATAAAAGCAAGTGGCCGGCCACTCGGGGAAGTCGGGCGTGAGCCGCTGTTTGCGCATCATGATTTCACGCTGCTCAAACGCCTTGAGTTTGTTCTGATAGATTTTGCTGCCCTCTTCCTCACCTTCCTCGACAAGGCGTTGGCCGTATTGCTCAAGAGTGGGCACGTATTCCGAAATTTCGCTCATCGAAACAAATGAGTAACTGGGAATTAAACAACTGCCGAGTGGCGTCGCCATCAGACGCTGATGCACGCCCTCAACTTTAAGCGGATCGGGATCCATCAGCATTAGGCCAAAATCGGCTTTGTGTCCGCTGACGATCGAAGTCTGCAATCTTATTGGGGCGTCGCTGCCGGTTGGGTCGAGCACCGCCTTCACTTCAGCGGCCGCCTCATCGATCACGCTTTCGGGAAGGCTCTCCAGTCCCGTGCGATCGAATAGATAAAAAAAGTGACTGCAATGCCAACCCTCGCTCGGCACAAGTGAGGGAGTCGGCTGTTCACGATTCTGCATCGGACGATTCATCGCTTCTGTCTCCGCGGTTAGGGTCGCTCAGGCGAGTAACCGGTCGACACTTTCGACCAGCCGTTCCATGGCAAACGGCTTGCGAATGTAGTCATCCACACCGAGCATCTCTGCGTAAGCCTTGTGCCGACTCCCCTCGTTGGCCGTGATCATAATCACTTTGAGGGGCACCGCGCGGGTCCGGCGGAGTTTTTCAAGCACGAGAAAGCCACTTCGTTTGGGCATCATCATGTCGAGAATCACCAGATCCGGATTCTCGCGTTCGGCCATTGCCAGGCCCTGATTGCCGTCGCGGGCAATCAGTACAGAGTACTTTTTAGCCTCCAGGGCATAGCGAAGTGATTCGACGATTTCCGCATCGTCGTCCACAATGAGGATCCGCTTTGCATCAGATTTTATGTTGCTCTCAGTCATGTTGTGATCTTTACCACTCTCTTTTCAATACTCGTTTCGGCCAGGTTTGCTACTGACGACGCCGTCTAGTTGATTAGCCTATCGCACTGACCTGACCCTTGGCAAGGACCTCAAGCAGCGGGCTATAGCGCACCCGTCGGTTCAACCCCACGCCATCCAATATGGCGAAAACGATTCGGCCTTACGAGGTTGAATCGGTGAGCTCGGTCACACTGCCAGGCACGACCGCTCTACCCTGCTCGGCACTCTCAACAGCCGCAAAACAGAGGGCAAGGCTCTGCAGGTTGTTCGCCGCACTAATTTCCGAGGTGCGGCCGACCTCGATCGCGGAGAGCAACTCGCCCATCGTGCCATGGAAACCGCCGGGGAACCAACTGCCTGCCAAATTAATTTTTTCGGATTTTCCTTTCCGGAAGAGCGTCAACGTTTGCTTCCCCAGATCGGGCCCGGTGCTCTTGAACGTTCCCTCGGTGCCCACGATGGTTGTGGTATCGCTTTGACCCGTCACGGTATTGCCGTTGAAGAATAGTTGTGCCTGGGCCGATTCATATTCGACGCTCGCCTGCGCAAGCAACGGTGGTCGGGCCCGCTGCCCAGCAGCATGCGTGCAGGATGCGGTGACCCACTGCGGTGTATGATCACCGAGAAAACAGCCGAGAATGTCAAACCAATGGATCGCAAAGTCAAAGAGAATCACATGCCGCATGCGATCGAATTCGGTGCCTGCAATCCAATTATGGTCCCAATGCACCGCCATCTGGACGCTCTGCACCTTGCCCAGCACGCCGTGGGCAATCGCCCGCCTCATAAAACAGAAGTGCGGCGCCCAGCGACCA
Source organism: Planctomycetaceae bacterium UBA7805 (assembly GCA_002480485.1). Lineage (GTDB taxonomy): Bacteria > Planctomycetota > Planctomycetia > Pirellulales > UBA7805 > UBA7805. The sequence continues at coordinate 4,476 of DLCF01000010.1, read as the reverse complement.
TTCTGATTCACGGCAAGTTTGCGTTTGCTTGCATCGGCAAGAGCGCTCAGTCGATTGCCTTCGGCCAGATCGAGGACGAACGGTTTTTGGCTCAGCACATGTTTGTCTGCCCGCAGGGCCGCTTCCACCAGCGGGGGCCGCACGGCTACGTGCGTAGCAATGTCGACGACTTCAATTTCCGGCATTGCCAATAATTCCTCGGCCGAGGCGGTGACGGTGGCCTCGGGGAAAAATGCTTCGCGTCGCGCTTGGGCTGCCGCACGGTCAATATCGCAGAGAGCCACCACGTTGTAGTCAGCATCGCGATAGGCAGTGAGGTGTTCTTCAGTGATCGCGCCGCAGCCGATCAGTCCGATGGCCGGTCGATAGGCAGTCGGGTCACTCGGCAGATACACAATGTCCGCTAAATTCATGATGACATTCGGAGAGGTTGGACCCCGGACGAATTTGATTTGCATGCGATCACGTTAGACCGACAGGCAGTCACGCGATTGTTGGGTTCACAGAACATACACGCTTAGTCGATCCGGCAGCAGGCACGCGATGTTCATTGCCGCTATCGCCACGGTATATTTTTTTGAAATGTGTGCCCGAACGATGCAGGGATGTAAGTTCGTGTGTTGTTGGAATTAACTTGATTTCCCTAAAAAACTGGCAATAATGCGGCCCGATGGTTTTATTACTAATCGTATAAGTTGCCGGGCAGTAGGAACTTAATAGCTCCGGGGCTCTTTTTGACTTGGCTGCACTGTTGTTCAACGCGGTCAATGTCTGGTTCTGGTCAGGCTTGAGGCACGGAAAAACATCGCAAAATTACCCAATTCGCAGTCGCAATCATCGAAAAAATGCATAGAATGCGGTGATATGGCAGGATTCGCCAAAAGGTGTTTTCTGTTCCACTTGATCAAGTGAAGGGATTTCACTCCGGCAACAGCGGGCCAAGGTACCACGGCCCAAAATCGTTTTAGAGATTACTTGAGATCGTCGATGATGGAGAGCCCCTCTCCCCAGGCCATCCGGTTAAATGCCCGGTCCCACCTGATATGGCCATCGACGCGATGCGATTGATTTTTTGCAGAGCTGCTTGTTGATCACATTGATGTCGCGCTGCGGGTCAGTAACTGCTGCGCTTCACTTCAATAGAAAATCGCGCACGTGGGAAAAGAACCTCGTGCGCAGGATGTTGCTAGTGAGACTTAGAATTAAAGTATTTTGAATATTTCGAATTGAGGATTGAAAGATGCCACGGGCCAGTTTGCGCGGGCGGCGATTCTTGATCTTCGGTTGGGTTTGCAGCTTGGTATGCACGCTCACACCGCTGACTGCATCAGCCGCTCTCATTCTTCGAGCCGACCATTCCGACACCCCCGGATTTGACGTGGTGGTAATCGACCAACAATTTGGTGTGGGGTCGCGCATGCGCAGTTCGGCAATCAACGCTTCAATGCGGGATGGCTCTTCCGGCCTCGCTTCGTCGACTGGAGCGAATACCACAGACCTTTACGTCCAGGAAGGTCTCGTCGGATTCAGCGGCCCGATCGGCGATTTTCAGATGAATGTGACGACCGGATTTTCATCACCGCTGCTCGGTGATGAGGGCCGCATGGATCTATTCAATGTGAGCTTCAGTGGTGGTAGCGGCACGTTAACGCTGGAATTGTGGGATACCGGGTTCGAGACTGAAGGCAACGCAACCCGTTTTCACACCCTTCTCGGCGGGACTACGGACGGATTAGTCGAGATCGCTACCTACGCCGATGATGATGGCGATGCCTTCAGTACCGAATACTTACTCGCCTCGGGTATTTACGACGGCAGCAGCACATTAGATGGCATCGCCTTTGCCAGCGATCAAACCACCGATCTATCGGTGGAACAACTCGCCGGTGGTTACGCGATGGGCATTCGTGCGACAATCACCCACTCTTATGGTGATGTGACCAGCTTTGACGTCGATCTGCAGTCAGCCTCCGCCGTGCCTGAACCGGCGACTGCCTTGATGGCCATGTTGCTCCTGCTCCTCTCAAGCTTCTGCCGGATGCCGCGTCGTCGTTGCCACTGAACGTTTCTCCAGCCGCCTGCTATCTCTGCAGTTGTGGGTGGTCGCTGCGGATTGCCTGAGCACCGCTCGCCGCTTTTTTCTTTGTGTTTCCTAGAGTTGCCGGTTGCCATCCATTCCACATGATGGTTCGCCACGGTGTCTGTTGTCTGCCACGGTGCAATGGGCTAGAATCTCCGCTCCCTACCCGGCGATTCGATCAGGCTCGCCGTCCAACTCAAACCAGATCATTTCTTTTTCGGGAGGCAATGATGGAGCGTACACTGATTCTCTGTAAACCGGATTGCGTCGAGCGACGTCTGGTCGGTCGGGTCCTCGGACGTTTCGAGGACAAAGGCTTCAATATCATCGCCATGAAGATGCTTCGCGTCTCACCGGAACTGGCAAAACAGCACTATGCAGAGCATGTTGAAAAACCGTTCTATCCGGGGCTCGAGAAATTCATCACCGGAGCGCCGGTCGTGGCAGCAGTGATTGAAGGGCTCGAGGCAATCGGTGTCGTCCGCGAAATGCTCGGCGCGACCAACGGTTTGAAGGCCGCCGCCGGAACGATTCGTGGTGACCTAAGCAGCAGCCGACAGATGAACCTAGTTCACGCCTCGGACAGTAGCGAAAGTGCCAGTCGTGAGATTGCGCTTTATTTTTCTC
>DLCF01000010.1:1399-1570 GCA_002480485.1 Planctomycetaceae bacterium UBA7805 | reverse complement strand
CGCGACCAACGGATTGAAGGCCGCCGCCGGAACGATTCGTGGTGACCTGAGTAGCAGTCGACAGATGAACCTGGTCCACGCCTCGGACAGCAGCGAAAGTGCCAGTCGTGAGATTGCGCTCTATTTCACAGCCGATGAATTGTGCGCCTATGAACCGACGCTCACCCCCTG
>DLCF01000010.1:0-1354 GCA_002480485.1 Planctomycetaceae bacterium UBA7805 | reverse complement strand
CGACTCCGCCACCATTTCACCGCGATTCGCGCAGCGATTGGCAACAGCCCGATCACGGCGAAGGCGATCACCAACTCCCACCGCAAAAGCGCCCCGGCTCCGCCTTGTTGCACGGCATGGATGTCCGGCAGCGAGGCTCCGACCAGAACATAGGCGATCGTCCCCGGCAACATGCCGAGTTGGCTGACCCACCAAAAAGTGCGCAAGCGGAGCGGCGTAAGCCCCATGGCGATGTTGATCACAAAGAAGGGGACCACCGGGATCAACCGTAACGCAAAGAGATAGAATGGCCCCTCCCGCTGCAGAGCATCATCCAACCGCTGCAGCCGTGGTCCCAGTCGCCTCGTTACGGCATCCCGGAATAGATAGCGGGCCAGGAGAAACGCGCAGCTCGCTCCGGTCGTGGATGCAAAACTCACCAATACAACCGCCGTGGCTACGCCCCTCGCACCCGGCCAGGTCTGCTGCAGCAGATAGCTGATCAAAAGTGTGAGTATCGCCGCTCCGGGAAGCGACAATCCAGTGACCAGCACATAGATCGCAAATCCGCCGGCCAGCATCGGAAGCGGATAGGCGTGCAGCAACTTGATCAGGCGCGTTTGGTGCGCGGGCAGCGATTCGATCCAGGATGCACCCCCCTGCCAGAACAAAACACTGCCGGTGATGCCGACCAGCACGGCAAACAGGATCAGTCGCACAGCGAACGGTGCGCGACTCGGTTGATCTTCCACTGGGTGCAGCACACGGCCCCCTTTCACTTGATCGCCGGTGACTCACGCTGACCACCGGCGCGGTGGGTCGGCTATTTATCGGTCCAGATCGAATTGAGCTGACGGACCGAAAGTTCTAACAGCTCTGCGTCGCCACCCTCGACGAAGGCAGCCACATCGCCGATCTTTACCGGCTGTTTTCGACCTCGGGTGATCACCACCCTTCCCTCGCCACCGATGATTTCCAAAATCGGCCGGTCGACCAGCACGCGAAGCGTGACGGCACCATCGGACAGCGGCAGTGGCGCTCCATCAATTTTCTCCTCGACCACGTCATACACGATCCGCTCGCCACTGATTTCAAGGCCCACGCGTTTGGCCTGCCCCACCTGAAAGCTCGCCTCAACATCCATCAGCTCTTTTCCAGGCAGCGTAATCGGTTCACCTGGCACCAACTCGCCCGCAGCGCTTGATTCACTGCTGCCGTAGAGCGCCTCGATTTCCTGCACAGGTTCGGCAAACATGCGAAGCCCGTCCTCGGTGTTGCGTAGCGAAAGTTCGTGGGGAAAACTAAACGTCTGATTAAAAGGCATCCCGGGCATTGGAATCTGTGCCCAGCCGATCTGGATTTTACGACCGTTTGG
>DLCF01000030.1:1976-3115 GCA_002480485.1 Planctomycetaceae bacterium UBA7805 | reverse complement strand
AGGCACCGCAGCAGGAAGTTGCACGGTGGCTATTACTCGCTCAATGGGAAAGATCCATCCGTTGCCCGTTACATTCCAGTACAGCTCGTCGTGATCGTCAAAGTGACCAAGCTGGAAGTTGGTTTCGTAACGAATTTCATAGGTATATTCTCCCGGCTTGAGCCGCACGTTTTTGCGGCCGATGTAAACGCGAACCCCATTATCTTGTTGCTCGGTGTGGTAGGGTTCAGGCTTTCCATCGCGTTTGACCGAGATGACCTTAAAAGGTAGCTCGACTTGCAGAAATGCATTCTTTTGGTAGCGGGTGGGAAAGTCGCGATAGATGCCCCGCTTTATTTTATTGCCAGCCGCGGTCACTCGGATCGTTTCGGAAACCTGGAGCGAACCGTCTTGGTTGACAATGATCTCACTGCGGTATTCGTTTATTTTTTCTTCGGTCGCGAGTGCGACTGTGCAGATGCTGAAAAATAGTGGGAATACGGCAGCGGCTCGAATTACGTACGCATATTTCAGCCTTTTAAGACTCTCCATCCATTTCGACACGCGGTACCTCACTTTCTGAGGAGGTGGCAAGTTGAAAAAACTCGGCCGCCTGAAAGGCGAACAGTTTCGCAACAACCAATGAAGGAAATGACTGAACGCGAATGTTGTAGTCGCGAACCGTCGCGTTGTAATATCGCCGCGCTTTCTGGATCGTATCCTCGACCTCAGCAAGCTGGTTTTGCAGGTCCAGGAAGGATTGACTTGCTTTCAGGTCAGGATAATTTTCAGCCACTGCGAAGAGATGTCTGAGCGATGAGGAAAGTTCATTCTCGCGCTGGGCCGTTTCCTTGAGGGGTGCATTCTCCGCCAATTTGCTTCGCAAGCGAGTCACATCCTGGAGCACCCCGCGCTCGAAATCGGCATATCCCTCCACGGTCTTGACCAGATTGGGGATCAGGTTGTGTCTTCGTTTGAGTTGTACATCAATTCCGCTGTACCCCTCCGAGACCATTAAGCGGCCTTTAACCAACTGGTTGTAGAGCACGATCAACACAATCAGTATCACGGCGAGTAAGCCGAGAATAATCAGCAGAGTGGTGCTCACGATTTGCCCCGGTCGTTGATGCTGCCAGTCCGTTCGGTTTCGCTTCGACTCC
>DLCF01000030.1:0-1548 GCA_002480485.1 Planctomycetaceae bacterium UBA7805 | reverse complement strand
TTCAGGCGGCAATTTTAGATCATCTTCGGTGACAGCGACCGGTGCACCGCCCAATGGTAACTGGACATGTGCGGACCAGAGAATGGCATTGACGATCATTCGCCGAAACGCCTCGATTTTGAAATTACGGTGAAAATGTCCCAGCGTCGTACCGAATGAACGGCCCCCTTTCGAAATGGGTCGCTCAAAAGCCCAGGCTACCGGCACTTTGTTTCCGTCCACCTCGACTTGCAGCAATGTTTCACTGCCCGCTGCCACTTGGGTGTTGAGATAAAATTCATCGTTCAGTTCAAATTCTTCCCAACCGTTGCACACCGGGTGTTCGGGATTCAATTGTCGCAACTCGGAATCATCAATTTTGAGTCCAACAAAATGGAGCCACATCCCGCCTAGGGTGTTCATCCACTTTTCGCCCAGGCGTTGTTCATTTTCTTTTTTCAGACCGGTCGCCCAGTGGATACATACCAGGCCCACCCCCTGCTTCATTAAACGATCCACCTCGCCAGCCTGTGCCCCATCAAGCAAAATCTCGCCCCCTGGACTCGAATAGAGAACTAATGCGTCGACCCCCTCGAGCATCGCTTTCTTTTTGGGCCAACCGTCGGAGACGATCGCATTCACACCCGGCGTTTGCATAAGGCACTTCGCCAGCATGTGGCAAGTGGGCAGATACATGTGGGTGCCCCACGCATGATCCAATTCATGGCCGACCAGCAAGATCTTTTTTTCCCCGCCCGGTTCGGTGGCCACCGCGGTTGCTGGGGCGGTCGTTGAAAAAGTTGCCGCACAGAGCAGCACAGGAACCAGGCACCGACAGATCGATCTGCAAAAGCTTAGCATCGGACAATTTCCTAATTCTTCGAGGCCTTGTCAGCCGCTTCCCATTGGAAGACGCTCTGCGAGGCATCACCACCAGTCTCAATGTACGCAACCAAGTCCATGATATCGTCCAGCGTGAGTGTGGAAAGCAGGCCCGAAGGCATGAGTGAAATTTCCGTCTGCTCAATCGATTCCACCGCATCACGAGGAATAAATATGGTTGCTTCCGATTGTGCCGGGTTATTTGCCAAGCGAAATCCCTGCGTATCGTTCTCGATCACAATCCCACTCACCTGCTTGCCATCGTCCGTGTCCAGGATCACCACCCGATAGCGATCGGCAATATCGCGCGACGGATGCAGAATCGATTGCACCAATTGCACACGGGGTTCGGGACCCCTTTTGGAAAACGCGTTGGCGATATGTGTGAGCTCTGGCCCCAGAACTCCACCCTCCTTTTTTATCTTATGGCACGCCGCACATTGCGCTACACGAAAAAGGTTTTCACCGTTCTCAAATGAACGATTCCGGTCGGCCAGGTGCAACTTTTCGCGGAGGTCATCCAGTTGCCAATCGCGTACAAAAGGGCGCGATTGAAGCTTACGATTTTCGGCCAGGACTGCCTCCGCATTTGCTTGTCGTTTTTTTCGATCTTGGGTCTCTTGCTCCGAATCGTGAAAGATCAGCCAGTTAAGTCCCATTGTCTTCTGAGGACCCGGTGCATCAGAA
>DLCF01000158.1 GCA_002480485.1 Planctomycetaceae bacterium UBA7805 | reverse complement strand
AGTGACATTCTGCATGAACTCAGTAAACACAAAAATTATGGAGTGAGAACGTTCCAGGCAGAAGATGAAATTGCCGCAATTTGCTCGACGATTGGCGCGGCATTTGGTGGCGCGATGGCAATTACAACGACAAGCGGTCCGGGTGTGGCGCTAAAGGGCGAGGCGATGGGACTGGCGGTGATGACGGAACTGCCTCTGATTGTAATCAATGTCCAGCGAGGCGGCCCGAGTACAGGTCTGCCCACTAAAACCGAGCAGGCTGATCTGCTGCAGGCGTTATATGGGCGTAATGGGGAATGCCCCATGCCGGTGATTGCAGCGAGCAGTCCTGCCGACTGCTTTGACGCAGCAATCGAATCTTGGAGGGTTGCTTCAAAGTTTATGGTTCCGGTGGTGCTACTTACCGACGGCTACATCGCAAACGGCTCCGAACCATGGAAGATTCCCGACTTTTCCAGTTTGCCAAAAATTGACGTCCAGCATCCCGGACAAGAGGCAGCGGAACAGGGTGAAGATGGTTTCCTGCCATATGCGCGCGATGAAAACCTTGCTCGACCGTGGGCGATACCCGGTACACCCGGCCTGATGCACCGCGTGGGGGGGTTGGAGAAGCAAGATGGCACCGGCAATGTGAGTTATGATCCTGCGAATCACCAGCACATGATCGATTTACGACAACGTAAAGTCGAGAAGATCGCTGATGACATTCCGCCTCAAGAGGTGCAGGGTCCCGATGCGGGTAAACTTTTAGTGCTTAGTTGGGGCGGGACCTTTGGGTCTTGTCGAACTGCAGTGAACACGATGCTCGCAGAAGGGAAAAAGGTATCTCATGCTCATCTTCGCTATCTAAATCCATTTCCGAAGAACCTGGGTGAGATTATGGCAAAGTTTGACAAGGTGCTCGTGCCGGAGCTCAATAAGGGACAATTGAATATGCTCGTTCGAGCCCGTTATCTTGTAGATACAGTTGCCCTAAATAAAGTGCAGGGTAAACCGTTTACGGTCCACGAATTAGTTGAAAAAATAAACAGTTTATTGTAACAATTGATTAACTTTCGTTTGCGATGGCAAACAATTTTGATTTCAGGATTTGCTATGAGTACCGATTCCTCACTTCCCGTTCTAAAGGCAACAGATTTTGCAAGCGACCAGGAGATTCGTTGGTGCCCTGGTTGCGGAGATTACTCGATTCTTGCCCAGGTAAAAAAAGTATTACCCTCGATAGGCGTGCCGTTAGAAAATACCGTTTTTGTCTCCGGAATCGGCTGCTCCAGTCGATTCCCCTATTACATGAATACCTATGGAGTTCACTCGATTCATGGGCGAGCGCCAGCCGTGGCTACCGGTTTAAAAACGGCTCGCCCGGAACTTTTTGTCTGGGTAATCACAGGAGATGGAGATGCCCTTAGCATCGGTGGAAATCATCTGATGCATGCAATTCGCCGCAATCTAGACATCAATATTATCCTTTTCAACAATGAAATATATGGATTAACTAAGGGTCAGTATTCACCAACCTCTCCTTTAGGGAAGGTGACCAAGAGTACGCCGATGGGTGCGGTAGACAATCCGCTGCACCCATTGTCCATTGCCATTGGATGTGAGGGTACTTTTGTCGCGCGATCGATTGACATGCACATTAAGCACCTGGGCATGGTGTTGTCTCGCGCGGCTGAACACAAAGGCACAGCGTTTGTTGAAGTGTATCAAAATTGTAATGTTTTTAATGATGGTGCTTACACTTATGCCACAGACCGCGCGACCAAATCAGACACGGTTCTTGAATTGGAGCACGGTAAACCATTGATTTTTGGAAAGAATCGGGATAAAGGGATCCGACTCAATGGCATGGATCCGGAGGTGGTGGAACTGGGTAAAGGTATTACTGAAGACGATCTACTGTTCCATGATGAGAAGGCCGCCGAACCAAGTCTTGCCTATTTGCTGAGTCGAATGACCCACCCGGAATTTCCCGAGCCGATCGGGGTTTTTCGTGCAGTGGATCGCCCTCGCTACGAAGAGGAGGTCGATCAGCAGGTGGTCGAGGCAAAAGCAAAAAAAGGGGAGGGCGATCTAGACGCTTTATTCCGGATTGGCGATACCTGGGAGGTTTCCTAGAAATCGGATCCTACTGTAAGAGACCCTCCAAAACATCGATAAGAAAGTGTTGATAGCGCTGTTTTCTGGCGGTCGATTTCGAGGCGGCGTGTCAAGCAGCTCACCAAGATTGTGTAGCAGCAAAAGGGAGCAGACATATGGCACTGATTTGTCCAGATTGTGGTGTAGAAAACATTGATGGCGTTGATACTTGCGAGTCCTGTGGCCAATCGCTGACGATGTTAAATAAACCTCAGCGTGCTCCTTCACCGGTGGGTGACGGTATGCTCCGGGATCAGATTCAATCGCTTCATCCGAAGCAGCCGGTGACGACATCCCCGGGAACGCCGTTGGAGGACGCATTGCACATCATGCTAGAGAACAAGATCGGGTCTATTCTGGTGACCGAAGATGACAAGCTGTTGGGGATTTTCAGTGAGCGGGATGCGGTCAATCGAGTTGGAGTTGAGTTCAACGCACTTCGCGACCGACCTATCAGCGAGTTCATGACTCCGTTACCGGGCACACTTGAAGCCGAAAATAAGATTATTTTCGCGGTGCATAAAATGGCGATAGGGAGATATCGTCACATCCCAATTGTCGAAGGGGACCGCCCGGTAGGGGTGATTTCCATCCGGGACATTCTTCGCTATGTGAAAGAGCATATGCAAGCGTCTGGCAGCTAGCGCAATCAAGCAGCTATTGGAACAAGCTACATCTTGACGCGAATTTTTTCGATCCGCTTCATGGCCGGCTTACATTCGGATCTCCCGCGGCAAATTTTTTCGGCCGCATTTAGAAGGTCGCGTGCCTTCGATTTTTGATCCGTATCGAGATAAACTTGGGCAATATCAATCATTAGATTTGCCTTACGATTCGGATTTTCGGCAAGGCCGTCGACCAGTTTTCGCGCCTCGGCCAGTGTTTTGATGCCTTGAGGACGATCATCAAGCGCCCCCATTTGTTCACCGGCAATGCGGATTAACAACGCAGCCTTCTTGCCTGCATCCGGTTCGTCGTCAGCCAATTGTAACGCTACACCGATGGTCGTAGTTGCATCTTGGTCCTGACCAATTGTGACGTAAAATCTTGCTAGTTTACCTAGCAAACGCACCCGCTCGACCGGATCTTCAATCTTTTGAACACCCTCGGTCGCGTCATCAAGATGTTCTTTGGCAGAAGATTTTTTGTCGATATTATCTTTCAATTCCGCCAGATCCAGTAACGCTTCTGTTTTCTCCACGGGATTCTTGATCCGATCAATCGATTTCTCGGCATCGCGATATGCATCTTTGCACTCATCTTTGTTATTTCCCTCAACCTGATACCAGGCCCCGGCAAGCAAGATGTACGTCGCTGCCCGTTTGGAGGCATCTCTCTTTTTAATTTGGTCCGCGGACTGGACCGCCAGAATTAGGGCACTGCGTGCACCGCCACTGTCGGCCGCTTTCAAATATCGCAGTGCAACGGCCGTTAATGCTTGACTTCGCTCATCCGGGGCGGTGATTTTTTTTGCCTGGGCCAGCTGGGCTGCTGGTGATAGTTGTTTTTTTTTCGTTGTGCCACCTCCGCACCCGGCTAAATTGATGAGCAGAGGCGATACCATCAAAATAGAAATTAATAGCCGGTGTTGGATTCGAAGTTTCCACATGCTATTTTTTGCCTCCTCCCAAGGTTGTCTCAATCGTTCGGGCGATGGTGCCGCGACAATTCGCATTAATGTGTGTGGCACAAATTGAATTTTACCTAGTATAGTGATCATCTTTTTATTGACGAAAAGTCGCCGAGAAATTTAAAATCAGAATTCAAAAGAAATGTCCTTGAGCCGTGACTCGGTTTCTGCCATCAGTCGATCCTCCTGGCTCGCATCTTCCGCTTCATAGGTTACTGAAAATCGCAGATAAGGTCCGGCATCATCCCAGGGCACGGTGCAAATCGAATGTTCGGTAATTAAATATTGGCTGGCCGATTCTGCAGACTCAAAGGTCAATCCGCCGGCAACCCGTTTCGGGCTGGGTGTGTAGAGAAAATAGGTTCCACCGGGCATGCTAGCGGGAATTCCACAACGCGATAACATGGCTACCAGCTTCTCTAATCGGCGTTGATATTTCGCAGCAACCGCCTCTGGTATTGCATCGTTATCCAGGGCCGCGATAGCCGCTTTCTGAATGGCGATGAATTGCCCCGAGTCTGTATTGTCTTTGACGTCGGAAAAGGCGCGGACAATCCGTTCGTTCCCACATACCCACCCCATCCGCCAGCCAATCATGTCGAAGCCCTTGGAGAGCGAATGGCTCTCGACACCCACTTCGATGGCCCCATCGACAGAAAGAAAACTCAATGGCGGACTGTCGAAACTCAGCATGATGTGCGCAGCATCCTGTATTACCACAATCTGGTGTTGTTGGCAAAATCGAACGACCCGCTCATAAAAATCGATAGTCGCCGTTTTACCGGTGGGGCTGTTGGGATAATTTAGCACCAGTAACTTTGCGTTCCTTCGAACATCCTCCGGAATCGAATCGAGATCCGGGAGGAAGTTATTCTCGGCTAATAGCGGAAGTGCGTAGACGCTTCCCCCATAGTATTTGGTGTGCGTTCCCGCGACCGGATAACCGGGGACCGTCATCAGTGTCACATCGCCCGGATTGATAAAAGCTGCAGGCAGCATGGCCAGGGCGGGCTTTGATCCGATCGAATGATTAATCTGAGTCTCTGCATCGAGTGAAACTCCCAGACTGCGAGACATGAATCGAGAAACAGCCTCTGTAAATTCACCGATTCCATTATCGGCGTACCCTCGATTTTCCGGCAGGTTTATTTCCCGGGCCATCGCTTCACGCACGGTCGGATCTGCCATGGAATCGTTTTCTCCGATGCCAAAATCCAAAAGTTCTCGTTCGGGATGTTCTGCTAAAGCCTTCCTTTTTGCTCGTTTGATCTTCTCAAATTTATAAATATCAGTTCCCTTACCGTATGCGGCACCTCCGATACGGTCGGCGAACAACTGTTGAAAGTAGGGATCAGACATAAAAGGCTCGTTGCAAACGTTTACGGCGATTAGGAGTGAAACGAAAGAATCCGGAAAGAGGAAGGCGTAGCCTAACCTAGAAAGGGCCCTTAAAAAAGAGGTCGCTGTATTTGACCGATACCCCTGCTATTTTTAGCGACTGGTCTCGCTGCGTGCTCTGGCAGATAATCAAAGGCATCTTCGCTGGCGTAATAGACCTCGAGAACTCCGTGATGAAATCGCCTACCCGAATCGTTTCCCTGCTACCAAGTGCCACAGAGATGCTCTACGCACTTGGTCTGGGGGATCGGGTAGTCGCCGTAAGCCATGCATGTGATTCGCCTCCCGAGGTTTGTAAAAAACCAAAGGCAACAATCTCTCACATTGATGATTCCCGCCAGAGCGCGGATATCGATAGCGCTGTCCAGCAGCGATTAGTTGCCGGAAATCCACTGTACGATATCGATATTGCCTTACTTGAGAAACTAAGTCCGGATCTGGTCATTACGCAATCGAAGTGTGCTGTTTGTGCGATCGAGTACTCAGATGTTATGACCGCTGTCGCACGAGCGGGAGTATCAGATTCGGCCTCCATACTCGCACTACAGCCGCACTCTCTAGATGATGTTTTTGACGATATGCTGCATATCGCCCGTGTATGCGGTGTGGCACCATTTGCGAAATATGTCGTGCATTCTTTACGGGAACGGGTAAATCGGATTCAGTGTAATGTAGACCTGATACCTCACGAATCGCGACCCCGTACAGCCCTGATCGAATGGATTGATCCGATAATGATCGCCGGAAATTGGATGCCCGAAATGCTTCGGCTCGCGGGTGGCCGAGGCCCCGATTTTGAAACGTCTGGAAAAAGCCATTTCATTACGTGGGAGGACATCAGCACCTTTGATCCGGAGATTGTGATCTTTTGCCCTTGCGGATTTGATCTGCAGCGAGCGTGTGAGGAGGTAAAGTCTTTGCATGATCCCATTTTCCGATCGCTCCACGCGGTTCATCACGGAGCAATGTATGCGGTCGATGGGAATGCATATTTTAATCGAAGCGGTCCTCGACTCGTGGATAGTCTTGAAATTTTGGCTCATCTTTTGCACCCGCAGCAAATCGGTCCACCCGAATTTGCGCCACCAATCAATACGGCTTGGTCGCGACTTGTTTAAAACTAAAATTCCTGTGGGTTTCCCGTGTTGTGCGTCCGTATTGCGCGAGAGAAGGGAAAAATTTACAGTCATCAGCCGGTGCAAGGTCTGATACAATAAGGGAAGTTGAATCCATATCCCTTCCGGACTGACGTGATGGATTTTTTGTCGATCTTACTCTTACAATCCCGAGCGAAAAATTTCGCACGAGTTCTGGTGTGTGTCGGCTTTATTCTCTCGACACTGACAGTGTCTGCGATGGAACACAAAGAGGTTCAGCCGGTTGATTTCGAGCGTGAAGTCTGGCCAATCCTTGTGCAACAATGCATCGGCTGTCACGGCCCTGATGAGCAACAGGGACAACTCCGCCTTGATTCCAGAAAAGCGGCGTTGCATGGGGGTGTTTCGGGCCAGCTGTTCGGGGATTCGGCCGTGGGAAGTTTGCTGCTTCACCGGCTGACAAGCAGGGATGCCGATGAGCGAATGCCGCTAGATGAAGATCCGCTCAGTGAAGCACAAATCGACGTTCTGGCGCGTTGGATTGATTCGGGTTACCAGTGGCCTGACCATGTAGGCACTGATGCGCCCCCGCCCGAAGACCATTGGGCCTATAGTAAACCCTTGCTGCGGCCTGTTCCGCTGCCAGACATTTCCCGAGGCCATCGACAGCTAGACACGAACCATCCGATTGATGGTTTCATCCGAGCGCGACTTATTCAGCAGGGACTCACTCCGAGCCCGCCAGCAGATCCAGCCATCCTGGTGCGCCGGCTTTACCTTGATCTCATTGGTTTGCCACCGTCGATAAAGGCGGTTGTTGATTTTCAAAACGATCCATCACCGCAAGCCTATGAAGCACTGGTAGATCGATTGCTCTCTTCACCTCGTTTCGGTGAGAAATGGTCCCGCGATTGGCTCGATTTGGCTAGGTACAGCGATTCCAATGGATATCAGGCCGATCAATTGCGAGATCTTTGGCCCTATCGGGACTGGGTGATCTCGGCCATGAATGCAGACATGCCATATGACCAGTTCACGGTGGAGCAACTCGCTGGTGATTTGCTGCCGAATGCAACCGACGCCCAGAAAATTGCTACCGGTTTTCACCGAACCCCAACATGTAACATCGAGGCGGGGGTTGATCCGGAAGAGAATCGAACCAACCAAGTGATTGATCGGGTGAATACGACCGCGACGGTTTGGCTAGGGACCACCCTGGAATGTGCGCAATGCCATAATCACAAGTATGATCCGTTTACGCAAAAAGATTACTATCGCCTCTTCGCCTTTTTTAATAACACGCCGCTAGAAGTGGAGAATACCAATCGGGATGGCGTCCAATTCGACTTTTATGGTCCGCGCATGGAGTTAGCATCGACAGACGCGATGCAACAGCAATGGAAATCGCTAGATTCCAAAATCGAGCAGGCTGAATTCGAACTACGACAGTCAAAGCAAGATGCACTTGCTCGTTATTCGGATTGGGAGCAACAAATCATAACGGGGAAGATCAAGCCCGGCGATGGAATCACTGCAGGAATGATCGCAAAATTCAAGAAATGGATCATCGCGGAGGAACCTTTGGATCGAGATGTGGCGGCGCAGGAAGAACTCCACATGGCATTCTGGAAAACAGACTCGATTGTGAAGGAACACGGACTTAAGGTTAAAGCACTCAAACAAGATCAGAAAGAGAAAGAACCGGGTACGACATTAGTAATGCTGGAGATGGCGTCACCACGGACGACGCGCATTTTCAAGCGTGGAAATTTCTTAACGCCCACGCATCAAGTTAACCCGGGTGTCCCTTCTGCATTGCATCCGCTGCGTGACGACGCGTCGCCTGACAGACTTGGGCTAGCGCAATGGTTGATCGATAAAGAAAATCCATTGACTGCCCGCGTGCGTGTCAATCAAATCTGGAAAGAAATTTTCGGTTCAGGATTCGTTGCCTCGGGTGAGGACTTCGGCGTGCAGGGCTCGCCACCTTCCCATCCACATCTCTTGGATTGGCTCGCAGTGCGGTTCATGGAGCAAAATTGGTCAACTAAATGGTTGATCCGGCAGATCGTCACATCAGTCACTTATCAGCAATCGTCCGTGCAGCGCGAAACTGATAAAAATCGCGATCCGAAAAATATTTTTCTGTCTCGAGGTCCGCGGTTTCGCCTTCCGGCAGAACTTATCCGTGATAATGGACTCGCGATCTCGGATCTTCTCGGGCAGGAATTCGGCGGCCCGCCGGTCTACCCGCCTCAGCCACCGAAAATCTGGCGACAGACTGGACGTGGTGAACCGGTCTATCGAGTGAATGAGGGTCCGGACCGTTACCGCCGCGGCATCTATGTTGTATGGCGACGCGTTGCACCCTATCCGAGTTTTGTGAATTTTGACGCGCCCGATAGAACCCGATGCGTGGTGCAGCGTCCCACGACCAATACCCCGTTGCAGGCCTTAACGCTTCTGAATGATGAGGCGTTTCTTGAGATGGCTCAGGGCCTGGCAAATCGTATTCTTAAGTCAGATCTTGCGAATGATCGCGATCGGTTGCGACAAGCTTTCAAATTGTGCGTTGCCCGGTCGCCTAGCGAAGAGGATCTTTCTGTCTTGATGAGTTTGTTGAATGATCAGCGGAAATCTTTGCAAATCGCTCCGGACGATGCGATGAAGCTTGCTGGTACCAGATACGAGGAATCATCGACGAATTTTCCAGGTAGTGTCCAGGAACGAGCTGCTTGGGTATGCGTTGCCAATACCCTGCTGAACCTTGACGAGACCATCACCAAGGAATAGATGACGAAAATTAAAATGGATGCCTCCGACAGAATTTTTAGCTGCAATCGACGTGCTCTGATGCAACAGGGAATAGTGGGGATTGCCGGGGCAGCCCTGGGAACACTTTTAGCTAAAGAAAGTATTGCAGCCGATCAGGCTGTGAATCAAAAAAGGTTGCGACCGGATCATGCTCCGCAAGTAAGGAATGTGATTTTTCTCCACATGGTGGGCGGCCCATCCCAACTTGATCTTCTTTCATTTAAGCCTGAATTACAGCGGCGAGACGGTGAAAAGATGCCGGACGCACTCTGGGAAAATCTGCGGCTGGCTTTTGTGCGGAAACAACCAAATCTCTTCGGCTCGCCATTTAAATTTCGACCACACGGACAGAGTGGAATTGAGCTCTCCGAATTGTTGCCCCATCTCGGTGAGGTCGCCGATGAATTGACAATGGTGCACTCTTTGCATACTGAGCAGTTTAATCATGCCCCCGCGCAGTTAATGTTTCAAACTGGTTTTGGTCAGTTCGGTCGCCCGAGCCTAGGCTCCTGGGTGAGTTACGGGTTGGGAAGTGAAAATGAAAACCTTCCTAATTTTGTCGTGATGAATACAGGGCAAATCGCAGGCGCCGGAAATAGTATGTGGGGTAGCGGATTTTTGCCGACCGTTCACCAGGGAGTCGAGTTTCGCTCACAGGGCGACCCGGTGCTTTATCTCTCGAATCCACCAGGAATCGATCGCGGTCGTCGGGAAAGGATTCTGCAAAGTGTGCATGATCTTAATGCAGCACACCTTCGCGATGTTGGTGATCCGGAAATTGCTACGCGCATGAGCCAATATGAACTCGCTTTTCGCATGCAAGCGGCTGTTCCAGAATTGATGGAGCTTGCCGACGAACCTCAATACATCCATGATCTCTATGGTACAAAACCGGGAGAGACCCGATTTGCCAACAATTGCCTGTTAGCGCGCAGACTGGTGGAGCGGGGCGTCCGCTTCATACAATTAAATGATCAGGGCTGGGATACCCACGGAAATATCAAAGGGGGCTTGCCACGCAAAGCCCGCGAGGTCGACCAACCGATTGCCGCCTTGATTGCCGATTTAAAAGTTCGCGGATTGCTGGACGAGACACTTATTGTCTTTGGTGCAGAATTCGGCAGGACTCCAATGATCCAAGATGAACGTGGCCAACTCGCTGGTCGCGATCATCATAAAGATGCGTTCACAATTTGGTTTGCGGGAGGCGGGCTTAAAAAGGGATTCGCCTACGGAAAGACAGACGATCTTGGATTTCATGTGACCGAAAATCCAATGCATGTCAACGATTTTCACGCGACGCTTTTGCATCTTTTAGGATTGGATCATGAAGCGCTGACTTATTCCTACCAAGGTCGAAATTTCCGCCTGACAGATGTGGCTGGAAAAGTGGCCACGGAGCTTATCGCCTAGGAATAATTTCCGAGGGAAAAGTGAATTTAACGGATGCGGTATACCGTTGCTTTGCCATTCGGCTACTTCGAACCGACCATCTGCTTTTCTTTTTCGGCCTTGCGATCTGCGAGAATTTTTTCCTGGATGTTCGCAGGCACCTGTCGGTAATGCGAGAACTCCATACTGAAGGTGCCCTGTCCCTGTGTCATACTTCGGAGATCTGTTGAATAGCCGAAAGTCTCGGCCAGTGGCACTTCCGCAATAATCACCGCCGTGTCGCCCGCCATATCAGTGGAGGCGATAATACCTCGCCGACTGGTCAATTCCCCGGTCACGGGCCCCTGAAAATCGGGTGGTACCTCAGCTTCCAGCTTCATCACCGGCTCGAGTAACACGGGCTTCGCTTTTAGAAAGGTTTCTTTAAAGCAATTGCGACTACATACCTGAAAAGCCATGTCGCTACTGTCCACTTCATGATACGACCCGTCCTCAAGCACCGTCAGCACATTTACCACCGGATATTCTGCGACAGGTCCTTTAACCATCGCCGCGCGAAATCCTTTGTCGACCGCCGGGATATATTCTTTCGGGATCCGCCCGCCGACGATTTTCTCTTCAAAGACATAGCTCTCTTCCTGATCGTCAACGAGTGGTTCCAAATAACCCTTGATATGGGCATACTGTCCCGAACCGCCGGTTTGCTTCTTATGTTTGTAGTCAAAATCGGCACGCCGTGTCGCGGTTTCACGATAACTTACCTTGGGTGCGCCAACCGAGACCTCACAATTATATTCACGCTTCATCCGTTCGATATAAATTTCCAGATGCAGCTCACCCATCCCGGCGATCACCGTTTCCCCGGTTTCCTCATCTGTCGCGACCTGAAATGTTGGATCTTCTTTGCGAAATCGTTGCAGGGCTTTGCCGAGGCGATCTCCCGCTTCTCGGGAGAGGGGCTGGACTGCCATCTTGATTACCGGTTCCGGAACAAAAATACTCTCAAGGGTACAGTAACCGGCCTGCTGGGCGTACGTATCGCCACTAGCCGCATCAATTCCCATGATCGCAACAATATCACCTGCATCGGCTTGATCGATCTCCTCCCGCTTGTCTGAGTGCATACGCAAAATGCGGCTGAATCGTTGCTTGCGTCCGGTCCGCTGATTGAAGTACTGCTGACCTTTTTCAATTTTTCCCTGGTAAATCCGCATAAAGGTAAGCTGTCCATAGGGATCATCCACCAATTTGAATGCCATGCCGACAAACGGAGCATCGGTGTCCACCGTCAGGGGCACTTTGTCTTCCGGATTGTCATGGCCCATCGCTGCTTTTTCACGATCCATAGGGGCCGGCAAATAACGAACAACCGCATCGAGCAAGGGCTGCACCCCTTTATTTCGGAATGCGGTTCCCAGATAGACCGGAGTAAAATCCAGATCGTGCACTGCACTCTTTGTGACTTGATGAATGAGGTCTTCAGGGATTTCTTCTTCACTCAGAAGCAACTCCATGAGTTCGTCGCTGTACATGGAAATGGCTTCAAGCATCTGTTGACGTGCCGACTGCGCCTCCTCCAGCATGTGCTCTGGGATTGCATCAGTGCGTATTTTTTCTCCGTTGGTCCCGTCGAAATAGAGCGATTTCATGCTCGTCAGATCTACGACGCCCTCAAAGTCTTCTTCCGCCCCAATCGGAAGTTGCATCAGCACTGCATCACATTGCATCTTTTCACGAACCTGCTCAACAACACGTTTGGGATCTGCCCCGGTCCGATCCATCTTATTGATGAACGCCAACCGTGGCACGTGATATCTTTTCATCTGACGGTCGACGGTGAGGGACTGTGATTGAACTCCTCCAACTGCACAGAGAACCAACACCGCCCCGTCTAATACACGCAGGCTTCGTTCCACCTCCACGGTAAAATCGACGTGGCCTGGCGTATCAATTAGATTGATTTGATGGTTTTCCCATTCCACTTGAGTTGCAGCACTGGTGATTGTTATCCCGCGCTCTTTTTCCAACTCCATGTGATCCATCGTTGCCCCGTCACCCTCGCCACGTACCTCCTGCACGCGATGAATACGACCCGCGTAAAAAAGAATGCGTTCACTGAGGGTGGTCTTTCCCGAATCAATATGCGCGGAAATGCCGATGTTGCGAAGTTTTGTAGCGTCCATGGTAGGGTACCGCAATTTTGCGATTCTTTAAAAAGTAACCTTTGTAAACTGGAAATCGAATCTCCACCTCCTGCCAACCCAACGCCTGCAAACGGCATCTTCGGGGACGACCAATAGGATCAGCAGGAAACAACGCAGGCAAGCCCAGGCGGGCAGCATCCTCCGCCGGCCTGATGGCGTCGAGGGGAATCCTACTGCGCAGCAGAAATCGAATCCTTCATGCTAAATTTTCAAGCCTCTCGCTGCTAGGCCGAATTGCGACATTCCCCAAAAATTATGTGGTTTTATCCGCCCCGCTAATGGTGTTAAGTCTGCCGATCCGGGGGCCAAAATGTGGCCTGTTGATGCAACTTTTGCTGGTTTTACTGCATTAAGGGCTGTGTGTCGCCAGCGATGTTGCTGAGATTAAAGCGGATAACAATCTGACTCAATCAAACAGGACTACTTTGCCCTGCCATGCCTTCACCGCAAAGACGCCCAAGTTACTCGCGAGATGTGCCGCCACGCAGGGTATCAATGAGCTGAACCGATTCAGGCGGGATAGTCGCACGTAATAGAACCAAACCGAATTCATAAATAAGATGCATGTAGAAAAAATCGGTTGAACATTGAGTGTTCCATCATCACGGTAAATGTTCAGCCCTATCCATTTCCAAAAGAGCCACGGTGGTTGATTTTCTGGCACATCGTACGACCACAGGTAGGGATGAATCACGGCGAATAAAATTGAAATTCCGAAGACGCTTAGATACAGTCTCCATTTTCCATGGCGATCAAAAAAAAGAAATCCACGGAAAATAAGCTCCTCGACAAACGCTGCTGCGAGTGTGTAAATTCCCAGCAGCACTGACATGGTCGTCTGATCTTCCACCACATCGAGTCGATATTCTCCCGCAACTTCGAGAGCCAGGATACCCAATGAGCCGACGACTGCGATCGCGATGACACGCCAGCTTGCAGGCGTCGACCCCGGCAGGCCGGTTTGGATAATTTCAGAGGATACAGGATTTCCTGCAGCCAGATTATGATGGATCCGCTGAGTGTTGTGACGATAGTCTTCATACCAAAGACGAAAAAAATATGCCGCTAGGACTAATCCACCTAAATAAAGAAAGGCATCGCTCATTACTACGGTTGCCTATTGGATGCTTTCGGAACGGTCGCTCTGACGGGCAATCACTTCGGTGCGGTAGGGGGCTTGCTGTGAATATTGGTGCAAGCGCTGTTTGAGTTCATGCAATTCTTGTCCGGTCGCTTTCCCGGCAGCCAGCTCAATCGCTCGTTGTTGTTCTGTCGCTGCATAATTGAATTGGCCAGCATTGGCATGCGCTGCAGCCATGGTATCAACCAGACGAAAATCTTCAGTGCCTTTCAGCTCGATAGCTTTTTTGGCAAATTGAAGTGAACGCTTGGGATCGCGAAATTTTTCATCTTTACATGTCGCCATCATCCAAGCGACACAACGAAACGCCTCCGCGGAGCGTGGGTCATTCCGTACCGCAGCCCGAAAATCGGCGGCCGCGTTATCATATTCACCGCGTGCCAACCACATTTTTCCGCGTTGCAGGTGCGCCTTGGTAAGGCGATCATCTAACAAAAGTGCGCGGTTGAGGTCGGATTCAGATAGTTCAAAATTTCCCCGCAATCGGTAGGCTTTACCACGACCGGCATAAAATCCAGCGTCCTCAGCATCCAGTGATATCGCCTGGGAATAATTTTCGATTGCGAGATCAATTTTGCCTTGTCTCATAAAAACCTCTGCCCGATTAAACCACGCGTTCGCATATTCGGGATGCAGCCGAATGGTCGCTGAGAAGTCTTGTGCCGCTTCATCCAGACGGCTACTCATCGCATAGCTAACGCCTCGATTGTGAAGCGCCTTCCAATGCTTAAAATTCAATTCAACGGCGGTTTCAAATTGCGTAAGGGCAGCTGCGTCCTTGCCTTGCGATGCAAAATATTCCCCCAGCCGATTGTGTGACCAGCCTTTTAGCTTTTGCGCATAACCTCGATGTTCGGGCACGATGGAGTTCGCGGCGAGGGCCTTGTCGAGGTAGTAGATCATCTCAGAGTATTCACGGGGCGTGGTGGCGGTCGCTGCAATCTTCGAGGCAATCCCGATCAGCTGTTTGGGACTGTTAGAATCGAGGACCTCCCTCGGTGAGGGCGACTCACTGAATGCCGAGGTGTGCAACCCCGGCATTCCGAGGGACCCAATCAGCAAGTAAAAAATTATTTTCTTCATGCAAAATCGACGGATTAATTTCATGCACATTGCAGCAGGTGAAATTGATGTAAGTTCATTTTATTCATCTGCTGCACGAGGTCTCGTCATACGCAGCGGATCGAGCGCTTGCTCAAGGTCTGCTTTGGGTAGTACGTTCTGTTCAGTACAAAGTTGACGGATTGTTTTTCCGCTTGCAAAAGCCTCCTTCGCCAGGGCCGCTGCTTTTTCGTATCCCACATAGGGATTGAGGCTCGTGACCATCGAGAGACTTTTTTCAACAGAGCCCTCACAGGCGTCGATATTAGGCTCCATTTCTTCAGCGCAGAATTCTACAAATGCATTAGAAACGCTCGCCAAGAGCGAGATGCTTTCGAGTGTAGTTTGTCCCATCAGAGGCATCATGATATTCAATTGAAAATTGCCGCCGGTGGCCCCGCTCAAGGCAATCGTCTGATCATTACCCATCACGCGGGCTGCTACCTGCATGGCGCTCTCACACATCACCGGGTTCACCTTGCCCGGCATAATTGAGCTGCCTGGCTGGCGACTCGGTAGGCGCAGTTCATTAAACCCGCATCGCGGACCGGAGCCCAACCAGCGGATGTTATTCGTCACGTTGAACAGCGTGGAGGCAATCGCGCGTAATTGACCGTGGCATTCCACTAGTCCATCTCGTTGAGCATTTGCTTCAAAGTGGTTTTCAGCCTCCACGAAGGGAAGCCCCGTCTTGTCGGCGAGAACAGTCGACACGCGGCCCCCAAATTCCGGGTGGGTGTTGATTCCTGTGCCGACGGCGGTGCCCCCGACGGCAAGTTCACAGACGGCATTAATTGCGCGCTGTGCACGCTCAACTGAGGCTTTTAGTTGATGTGCAAACCCGCTTACTTCCTGCCCGAGTCGAATTGGCGTTCCATCTGCTAGATGGGTCCGCCCTATTTTCACGATATTATCCCATTCCTCGGATTTTTGTGCTAACACTGAATGGAAGCGTTGCAAGGCCGGGAGTAGAGCCTGGTGTATTTCAATGGCAACGGCAACATGGATTGCAGTGGGGAACGTGTCGTTGGTGCTTTGCCCCATATTCACGTGATCATTCGGATGAATCGATTTTTCGCTTGCAAACCGATCTCCACCATTTAATTCGATCGCGCGATTACTAATGACCTCATTGGCGTTCATATTACTGCTGGTACCGGAGCCCGTCTGGAATACATCAACCGGAAACTCTGCATCCCATTTCCCCGCAGCCACTTCGAGGCAAGCCTCTAGTAATGATTCAATTTGTTGGTCACTCAGCGGAGAACGGCACTGATCGCCCAACAACCCAAGATCGCGATTGGCCGTGGCACACGCAAATTTCACCATGCCTATTCCATGAACAAGCTGATGCGGCAGTGCCCATCCGGAGATGGGAAAGTTTTCTACGGCCCGTTGTGTTTGGGCGCCGTAGTAGGCTTGGGCAGGCACATGGACCTCACCCATCGAATCGTGTTCGACCCGGTATTCACTCATAGATGCATTCCTGTTTGTCAAAAAAGGGCGTCGCATAATAGCGAGATTGCCGGCGACATAAAAGAGAAAAAAAGGGAGCCGGTAAGATTACACATGCTAGCTTCAAAGCAAAAAACAAGGTCGAGACACAAGTCGATTGCCAACATTGCTAGCGGAACTATCAGCCCATTTGCACTGAATATGCGGTCGCAAAATCACACAGTTAGAATTCCCCGGTTCTCATGCTAGTGCGTTTGCAGATGATTTTTGGACTGCCTCGTAAATAATTCCGTTCATTTGAGCGCCCATTAATAAGAGTGCGCCGGTTAAGTAGAGCCAGAACAGCATGGCGATTACACCACCAAGTGCCCCGTAAATTTGATTGTAGTTAGCAAAATGTCCCATATAAAAACGAAATCCCTGACTGGCAGCAATCCAACCAAATACTGCAAAAATTGATCCCGGGCTAAACCAGTGCCAAGGCAATCCATGCGCAGGCACAATGTAATAAATGGTGGATGTAAAAATAAGCAGAAAGCTAACGGCAACACCCCAACGTGTAAGTATCAAGAAAAAGTAATCGGGAAGTGGTAAGTGTAATCCGTGCATAATCCACTCGATCGCTTGCGGGCCGATCACGAGAATGATAAGCGCTGCAATCATTGTTAGGGCAATGCTGAATGTGAGAGCAAGCGATACACCGTAAGTCCTTACGCGTCGGGCACGCGGCGCATGGCCGAAGGCAATGTTGAGCCCTTCTCCCATCGTTACAAACAGGCGAGATCCCGCGTAGATAAAAATTATGCAACTCATCGAGATATAGGTCGTAGAGCTCTGCTGCTGGATCGCCAGAATTTGAGTGCGAAATAACTGATACGCGTCCGATGGGAGCGTTTTTTCGAGGAGCAGCAGAAAGCTGCCTAGCAGTCCCTGGATCGGCATCTGCCCGATTGCATAAACCAACACAATCAGCATTGGCATCATCGCCAACATGGAGAAGTATGCAAACTGTGCACATCGCGCGGAAAGTTGTCGCTCACGGTATTCGTGCCACGTGCGCTGCACGAGTTCATAGAGCGTGAGCCCTCCGAAGTTCCAGACCCGCAACTGGGCAAACGGTTCGATGTGTCTAGGCATGCTTTGTTACCGCAAAGGACACACCTTTATGAACGATTGCCTAGCCAAATGCAAACGGTAGCTTTTAAGGGTCCGGCAGGTGAAAGTCACCAATCCAAAGTTGACTCGACCGTCCTTCGCCCCGCTTGCTTGTCCACATCAGTTTGCTGCCGTCCGGGGAAAAGACAGGAAGAACGTCTGCACCTGGATGGTCGGTAATCCGCTCGACTTTTCCCCCGACAAATTGCTCTGCATCACCCACTTGCTCAACTTTGTAGGGCATTAAATAGAGATCGTAATTTGGCCGGGCTTTCGGGTCGGAGTGATCAGCACCACACCAAATAATGTATGGTTCGGTGGGATGCCAATAGGGTGCCCAATTAACGCCTACGTTGTCAGTGAGCTCTGTATCATATTTCCCGTCATGTCGAATGGCGTGAATTTGGAGGTGGTGTGGCTTTTTGCGATCGGTGCGGTAAATAATCCAACGCCCATCGGGTGAAAAAAATGGGCCCCCGTCGTAACCCGGCTGATTGGTTAACTGACGCAGCCCGGTCCCATCTGTATTGATGATGTAAAGGTCTGCATCCCCGTCTCGATCGCTGCAGAACACAATCTGTTTTCCATCCGGCGAGTAAGCGCACTCAGCATCATAACCAGGCGCTGTCGTGATTGGGGTGAGTTGCCCCTCACGATCCCGCGAATAGATATCCATGAAGGGATCGAACGCCCAGCTGTACCGGCGCCGCTTACCGCTCTTTCGTTCGGCCTCTTGTTTTGATCGCTCGTCCGCCTCGGTTGCGTCCATGTTGGGATCAAGGTGACTTGAGGCAAATAGTATCGTCTCGCCATCGGGGTGGAAATAAGAACAAGTCGTGCGACCGCGCCCAGTACTGATCAATTCTGGTTTGCCGTCGAGCGGTTGTGTGTAGATCTGGTAGAACGGATATTCGGGAGGTACAGCTTGGAATACAATCCGCTTTCCGTCTGGAGAGAAATATCCCTCGCCGGCCTTTACGAAAGAATCGGTTACCTGCCGCACGTTGCTCAAGTAGGTCTCTTCAAGTTCGCTCGCCGACGCTCGGGTCATGGTGTCTACGGCACCCGAGCTACTGAGCAACAGATAAATGAACAAAAAACAATTTAAGACGCAGGGGATTAAATTTTGCATGTTCCGGACCATCATAATTTCAGAAAATAGAAGCAGTGATTAAGCTACTCCGATTATAGGTTGCTCGATACAATAGGGCGATTCGGATACGGGTAGAACCCCGATTATCCCTGTAATATTCGTTGGGGCAATCTAACC
Source organism: Planctomycetaceae bacterium UBA7805 (assembly GCA_002480485.1). GTDB lineage: Bacteria > Planctomycetota > Planctomycetia > Pirellulales > UBA7805 > UBA7805. The sequence goes on along the minus strand of DLCF01000158.1, from coordinate 57,129 downwards.
AAGAAAAAAATCGTGAAGATCTATACAAAGACCGGTGACACCGGGGAAACGTCTCTCTTTGGTGGCCAACGGCTATCTAAAAGCAATCTTCGGATTGAAGCTTATGGTACTGTCGATGAGCTCAACGCCGTACTCGGTGTTGTCCGATCCCTCGACCCGTTTCCGGAAATTGATGTTCTCGTCGAGGAGATTCAGCAGCACTTGTTCGTGATCGGAGCGGAACTTGCCTCACCCCAGGGCACGGTAGAGGGCATTCCTCCGACCGGCGCTACTCAGATCGAGCATGTTGAACAGGCGATCGATCAATTTGAACAAGAGCTGCCAGAATTAAAACAATTCATTTTGCCCGGCGGTGTTCCTGTGGCTGCCAATTTGCATCTTGCCCGCTGCATCTGTCGTCGCGCGGAGCGGAGAATTGTTGAACTAGCCCAAGAGCAGCAAACTAATGTACCTCAAGCAGTTCTGGTGTACTTCAATCGGTTGGGTGACCTGCTATTTGTGATGGCGCGCGGTGCCAATCGGAGTGCGGGGTCGAGTGATGTGCCGTGGAATCACGGCGAGTAAACTATTAGTTTTTTCTCAAAAAATCGCCATCGCTCCTTTACGATTTTGTTGCTCGACGTTAATTTGTCGCAAGGCAGACTATCAAGTTAGGGAGTCGGTGACTCCCCGCAAGCGACGAGCAGGGTTTTGGCGGGCCCCGGCCGTCGGCAGGAGGTAGGTAAAGACTGCGCAACAAAGTGCAGTCGTATGCAAATAGCGGAGGGCTATCCGCAAAGCGCGGACCGCAGATTTCTCTTTCCGACCAAACTTTTCAAGGGAGCACTCCATGATGGCGGTACGAAGATTGTTCAAAAGATTAGGGCTTTTGATCGGCGTCTGTACTCTTTTTGCAATGCTGTCGAATCCGGCGACAGGTCAGGTAGAGGGGGGGCGAGGCCTTGATGCCTCGGGATTACAAAAACAGGTAGAGTCTGTTGTAGAAACAGCCGAATCGGCCGCGCTTGCCGGCCACAATGCATGGATGCTCATGTGCTGTGCACTTGTGCTATTCATGACTGCGCCCGGGCTAGCTCTGTTTTACGGGGGTTTAGTTCGAAAAAAGAACGTGCTGGGTGTGATGATGCAGTGTTTTTTTTTGATGGGTCTGATGACCGTATTATGGGCGCTGTACGGATACACTCTGGCCTTCGGAGGTCCAGCCACGATTGAGGTTGATGGTCAGGAAGTTGCAAATCCTGATTTCAATCCTTACGTGGGAAATTTTGATCACCTATTCATGCGTGGCGTTGCCCGCGTGTGGGATGAAGCGGCGGGCGCGCCACATACACCCATGGCTGGGGCAATTCCCGCTATCACTTTTATGCTGTTTCAAGGAATGTTCTTTATCATCACCCCAGCGTTGATCTGCGGCGCATATGCAGAGCGTATGAAGTTCAGCACTATGGTTGTGTTTACAATTTTATGGGGCACATTAATCTATTGCCCGCTTGCACATTGGGTTTGGGGAGGCGGTATTCTGGCGTACGGTGGAGCACATTCGATTGCTGGAGGTGCTCTTGACTTTGCCGGTGGCACGGTTGTTCACATCAGTTCAGGAATATCGGCATTAGTTTGCGCCTTAGTGCTGGGTCGGCGACTCGGATGGGGTCACGAAGATATGCGGCCGCATAATCTGACGTATACCGTGATGGGCGCAGCCATGCTTTGGGTTGGCTGGTTTGGTTTTAATGCGGGTAGCGAACTGGCCTCGAATGATTTGACAAGCAGCGCATTTGCAACGACCCATTTCGCTGCCGCCGCGGGCGCGGTTGCTTGGGCCATGATGGAATGGATCACTCGCGGAAAGCCGAGTGTGCTAGGAACGGCCTCCGGGGCAATCGCTGGGCTGGTTTGTATCACTCCAGGTGCCGGGTTTGTAAATCTCATGTCCGCATTGATTATGGGCGCTGCAGCAGGTGTTCTTTGTTATTTTGCCTGCGGAACCTTCAAAGCCGCCTTCAAATATGACGATTCGCTTGACGCATTCGGAATTCACGGCGTGGGTGGTACACTTGGTGCAGTTCTTACCGGTGTCTTTGCAACTCGTGCAGCTTGGGATATTGCTGAAGGGAAACCATTAGGCTTGCTTGAGGGAGGCGATGTACTTTGGGGACAGATTGTGGCGGCTGCCATCACGATTGGATATTGCGCCGTGGCCACCTTCATTCTGCTGAAGATATTAGACGTTGTGATGGGCTTGCGGGTTTCGCAAGAGGGTGAATTGCGCGGGCTCGATATGAATGAGCACGGCGAGGAAGGCTATATCTTTGTTTAACGGGGTCCTGATCCCGATGACTGAGCTTTTAGGGAGTTTAGGATGAAAAAAGTTGAAGCAGTGATTCGCCATTTCAAGTTGGAGGACGTCAAAAACGCGCTCTCCGAACAAGGCATTTCAGGAATGACCATTACCGAAGTCAGAGGGTTTGGTCGCCAGAAGGGTCATACAGAGATGTATCGAGGTACGGAATACGCCGTTGATTTCGTGCCGAAGGTGAAACTTGAAGTGGTCGTATCAGACGATAATATTAAAAGTGTAATTGATACGGTTATGCGATCCGCTCAAACAGGACAGATTGGCGACGGAAAGATTTTTGTGACCGATTTGGCGGAAACAATTCGCATCCGCACCGGTGAGACCGGAGAAGAGGCCCTCTAGGTGTTTTTCTCTTTGTCCGGTTAAAATCAAGGCGGGCGCTCTCGCTGCGCACGGATGGCGCGCTGGAGTGACCCGTTTTACTATCACCGGGTTCTTCGCTTCATGTCTCACGGATTAACGCTCAGTCCGGTCGTGCTGGCCGCCAAAACATCCCTTCAGAAGGGACAGCAAAAACTGCAAGCACAGCACGCGCAAGGATCTCCCGGTATTCAGGTTTGTGCGAAACTGACAGATCTTGCCGACACCGTTGTAGGTGTCCTGTTCGCGGAGGCGATTAGTGATCTTGCTCAACTAGATCCTGACACGTTCGGTGAGCTAGAAGATCAGGTTGCCTTGGTTGCCCATGGAGGATACGGCCGGCGAGATCTTGCTCCGTTTAGCGATATCGACCTGATGATCCTGCATCGGACAGCGATCGCAGAGCATGTTGCGGTGCTTGCCATCCGTTTGCTGCGAGACTTGAGCGATACTGGATTAATCGTGGGACACAGTGTGAGGACTACACGGCAGGCGATTGCACTTTCACTTGAAGATCCTCTCGTACTCACCTCGTTAGTTGAATCACGTCATGTTTGCGGTAATGCAGAATTGACCGATCGACTCTTGGGGAGGCTTCGAAAAATAACGCATCGTCAAGCCCGAAGACTGTTACCTGCGATCGATGATGCTCGCAGAGAGGAACGTCGCCAATATGGTGAGACTGTATATTTGCTTGAGCCGAACATCAAGCGATCCCGGGGGGGCCTGCGTGATATCCAACTAGTACGATGGATCGGCTTCTGCATGTATGGGACGAGTGATCCAGATGGGTTAGCGCTGAAAGGAGTGCTAGAAAAAGATGAGCAGTCCGCTCTGCGAAATGCGATGGAATTTCTATTACGGACACGCAATGAGGCTCATTTCCATGCAGGTAAAGCCAAGGATCAATTAGATCGCGCGGAGCAAATGCGACTGGCCGAATTTTTTGGATATCAAGGGACTGAAGGAATGCTACCGGTGGAAGAATTCATGCAGGAATATTTTCAACACACCGTGGCGGTCCGCTATATTTCAACGCGGTTTTTTGCAAATGCTGATCGGAGATCCCATTTGGCCAATTGGCTCTCAGTATTGTTCAGCCATCGTGTGGCCGGAGACTTTCGCGTCGGTCCCTATCGTATTTCAGCCACGCCACGGGGCATGGAGCGTATCGCTTCTGATTTGAGCGAGGTGCTTCGTCTCGCCGAACTCTCGGCACTTTATGACAAACGGATTTCACACGAAACATGGGAGGCCGTTCGCAAAGCAGCCAGTTCATGCAATGAAGTCTCCGAAGAGACTATCAGTCGATTTCTTTCTCTGCTGTCGAGGCCACCCCAGCTGCCACGCATTCTGGCGCGGCTCCACGAAATGGGGGTTCTTGAAAAATTCGTCCCTGCGTTTGCTCGTGCTAGAGGCATGCTGCAATTCAACGAATATCACAAATATACGGTCGACGAGCATTGCCTTTTGGCAGTTCGCCGTGCGATTGAATTCACTCAACAGCCTGGTCCATTGGGAGAAGTTTATCTTGAGGTCGAACAAAAAGAAATTCTGCACCTTGCATTGTTGGTGCATGACCTTGGAAAAGGTTATGTGGAGGACCATAGCGACGTAGGGAAAAGAATTGCCGGGGAAACTGCGATTCACCTCGGGCTTTCGCAGCACCAGAAAGGGATGCTCGAATTTCTTGTTCACAAACATCTGCTGATGTCTCGAGCTGCGCTTTGGCACGATATCAATGACCCGGCAGTCATGCAGAGTTTTGTCGTAGAGGTTGGCTCGCCAGAGATTCTGCGAATGCTTTACGTGTTGACTGCCGCAGACATGGCGGCGGTAGGTCCGGATGTGTTGAATGACTGGAAAATTGAATTGTTGACGCAATTCTATCGGCGGGCCATGAAATATCTAACCGGTGGCGATACGCTTGAGAGTGACGAGGGCTGGGCAAAACAACAACGCAACAAAGTCAGCACCCTATTAGGTGATTCTGCGCACGCAGTCGCGGAGACAATTCGCTCCCTACCGGTGACATATCTCCGCGGGACAACACCGGAACAGGTGGTAGAAGCGTTGCAGCGGATTCAAAATCTAGCCGCGGAAGATGTCGATGCCTGGGGTCTTTATTATCCGGATCGGGGTGTTACCGAATTTACTGTGGCGGCTCACCTTGGTCTTGTTCCGGGAACCTTTTACCGTTTGGCGGGTGCACTTGCAAGTGAAGGGGTCGAAGTACTTTCCGCACAGATCAACACATTGAGTAGCGGCTGGGCACTTGATCGATTCCATGGCATTGATACACAACAAGACACATCAACTCCGGCGGATCGGATTGAGGTAATCTGCCAAAGCTTAGTGCAATCTTTGAAAAATCCGAGCCAGAAAGTTCCCCGATTTCGTCGCATCTGGAACAAACAAGAGGTCGATAAAGCAACACTCTCCGGCCTTCCTACGCGGGTTTTGTTTGATAATGTTACCAGCGACAGGGCAACCATTTTTCAGGTATTTGCGCCCGATCGGCTTGGTTTATTGTATACCGCGGCAAAACAAATCCACGATCTTCATTTGGGGATTATTGCGGCGAAAATCGGTACCTATCTAGATCAAGTGGTCGACGTGTTTTATGTGACCGACACAGAGGGCAAAAAAATTCACGATGAATCTCTTCTGCAGAGTGCCTGCGACAGTCTCCTTGAAACCCTTGAGGCATTTGAGGCAGACTGTCTTTCAGATACGTGAGTCTGATTGATGCCTGAGCTAAAGCATTTTTCATTGCACCAGCAGATGATCAATCTAATATTTCCAGCACGTTTTCAGGTGGTCGCCCGATTCGTGCTCGCTTGCCACACACCACGATCGGTCGCTCCAGAAGAACCGGGTGTTTCGCAATTTCCTTCAAATATTGCTGGGGACTGAGATTTTCCGCCAAGTCCAGTTTGGCACATTCTTTTTTTCGGACCATCTCATGCGGCGCGAGCGCGAGTTTTTTGGATAAATCGCGTAGAATCGATTCGCTGGGAGGGTCTTTCAAATATTCGACTATTTCTAAATCAACACCTTGAGTACGCAGTAACTCGAGGGTCTGCCGACTCTTCGAACAACGTGGATTATGGTAGATCGTTACTTTGGGCATGGGCTTTGAGAATGCCTTATGCGTTCAGTGGCACTCGAGGATCATCTGCAATATTCACCCAAACGTGAACATGGGGCGATCCACGGAAGTACCACACAAAGGCCGGGCCTTCCAATCGCCAATTATCCCAAACTTCATCGCCCCCGATGTCCTCATCACGATAAAATGCCAAGTGGCATGCATCTAGTCCGCCCTGCGCCTTTAGACAATCTCGTACCTCCCGTTGATCAACTTGCCGATAGGGTTCGATCAGTTTGGTCAAAACTCCCTCCATTGCCTCTCTTTGGTCACTGGAAAGATCTTCGATTGGAAGTCCGGGTCGCTCAGCACCTTTTACACCAAATTCGACGGCAGATTCCTCGGGTGAATTCGGTAACAAAGCTTTTTCGCGCTGCCGCCCCGAGAGCATGGATGCGACCCGATTAGCGGCCATCGCTTGCGACCAAAATACATTTCCCGTGTGGTCTGCATCTTCATCGAAATCACTCGCCGCATGACCGTAAAATATCGGGCCGCCAAAGGCAACATGCGGGGCCGAATTCCCGTCGCAACGCAACGTCATGTGTCGCCCGGTAAGCACGAACTCAAATTGGTTTGAATGCGGATCACCAAAAATGGCAATGGATTGGTCATGCCCGAATCCACCCGAGTCATCCTCAAGTTGCTTATCAAAGCGTGCATGCCAATCAGGTTGGATGATGCCTTCAAAAATATCGCGAATCAATGCCTGCTGCTCGAGTGTATAAAATTCACTTTTGACCTCGGGACGAGTGATATTCCAATTATTCGCAATAAAGGTTCGCAAGAGACCTCGCTGTGGATCCTGGTAGTTCCAGTCAAAGCACACACTTTTCTTCTGACCCACCGTCAGCGAGTCGAATAGTCTCCCTACGTTCGACTCCGGTTCCCCTTTGCTACCGTTACGTTCCTCTGCCCAAAGCGTCGAGGAGAGGGTACTGGCTGCCATCGCCGTGTGCGCACTTGATTGAAGAAATCCTCGACGGGAAAGTTCACGGTTTTGAAAGATGCCGGACATGCTCGCTCCTTGGGACAAGATTAAATTTCCGCTTTCTTTTATTAAAACGCAATTTTCAAATCGGTGCAAACATCTTCTTTGGCGTTAGTTCATGCTTCTTGACAATAGGGGCAGTAGAATGTCGCACGTTGGCATTGCACAATCCGCTGGACTTGGCCAACACGACATCGGCGACACGTTTTACCCTCGCGTCCGTAGACGCGGTGATGATTCTGATAGCGCCCTTTTTTGTTCAAGGCATTTCGGTAGGTGCCATCGCTTAGGGTCGAACCCTCATAACGTATCGCCTGGCGAAGCACTCGCCGTGTTGCTGACGACAAATTGCGCCAATCTTGATCGGTTAAGTGGATACATTTCTGTCCCGGATGAATGCCTGCCAGAAGCAAAATTTCCGCAGCATAAAGATTCCCAATGCCGGCTAGCCGCTTCTGATCCAAAAGGGCCACTTTGATGGCTTGGCGACTTTGGCCCAATTGCTGTCGATACAGAGAGGGCGTCATTTGTAACGCGTCAGGGCCCAGCTTACCACCGTGACGGAGCGCGTCATACGCAGAAGAGTTTAGGAGCTGTACAGTTCCCAGTCCGCGACGATCCCAAAAGAGCAGATCCATGCGTTGTCCCCGTCGGCCACTCTTTGTGACGCCAATACGTAGCCGCAAGTGCTCAGCGTTCGGGGGATCCGACAGCAGCAACAAACCGGTCATGCGGGGTTCGAACACCAGAAAAGTGTTCCGATCGGTACACAGAACGACCCGTTTCCCGAGGCGCTCGACCGATTGAATCTGAGCTCCGCAGAGTTTTTTTCTCAGGGTGCCAATCAGTGGGCGTATTTGAATGGGTTTCAGGTGACAACGGGGTCGTTCAATGGTCCGGATGGTGGTTCCTAAACAAGGAGCAATGCCCCGGCACATCGTTTCGACTTCAGGAAGCTCGGGCAAAGCGAGGCACTCGCGCAAGAGGATCAGATCGGGTTTTGTTAGGCAGCTGTTGACCCAGATAACAATTTTTCTGAGAGGCCGCCCGCTGCTAACAGACAGGTTACCGTTTGTTCAGTCGCTCCGCGACTGGCGGCAACCAGTGAATTTGCACGCTGCCCCATCATTTTGCGATACTCACCATCGCGGATGCAGTGACGGACAAAATCGGTCAGCTCTTCGCCACTTGCAACGATCGCTGCTGCATCGACCGATTTTAGCGCTGTCACGACATCGCGAAAATTGTGGGTGTGAGGTCCGAAACAAATCGCCACACCATACGCCGCTGGCTCAATCATGTTCTGTCCGCCACGCGAACCAAAACTTCCGCCCACAAATCCGATGTCTGCCCGTCCCCACCAGGATCCCAATTCTCCCACCGTGTCGACAAGAAGAATCCTCGTTTTCTCCGATGGAACTTCGTTAGGTGAGAGCAATGTGCGCCGCTGCCAACGAAGTTTTGCTGCATCGAGTCGTTTTCCGACCTCCTCGAATCGCTCAGGGTGCCGTGGGACCAAGATCAGCTTAAGTTTCGGATATTCATCCTGCAGGATGCGGAATGTTTCGATCGCGAGTGATTCTTCCGGATGTTGTGTGCTTCCAGCAAGGAAAATAATGTCGTCACCACTGAAATGGGCAATTTTTGAAAGATTTTGAGTCTTGGGGTTTGAGCGATCCGACTCGGCACCATCGAATTTGATCGACCCTGTAATTCGAACCTGCTCAGATGTTGCGCCCAACCTAAGAAACCGCTCGGCGTACTCACCGTTTTGAACGGCAATCTGCTGCAGACACTTCAGCATTTTTTTCACAAGCGGTTGCAGACGACAATATCCGCGAAAGCTTTTTTCACTCAGTCGCCCGTTGATCAACATCGTGGGAATACCTGAGCGATGTGCCGAAAAGATAAGATTAGGCCATAATTCGAGTTCACTCAGCACGAGCAAATCGGGTCGGATCCGATCGATAGCTTTGCGGACTGCCCAGGTGAAATCGAGAGGACAATAAAAAACTAAGTGCCGAGGATATTTTTGTTCTGCCAGGGCCCTTCCTGTCCGGGTGGTCGTCGAGATCACACACTGGATCAAGGGATCCCGTTCTTCGAGTTGCTGAATAAGTGGTGCCAGTAGTTGAACCTCACCCACACTGACTGCGTGGAGCCAAATGCATGGTTCAGGGCCTGAGCGTTGCGGGCACAAGCCGAGGAATTTTTCCGCCCATCCGTCTCGATATTTTTTTTTTCGAAAGGCGGTGTATATCAGATAGGGAGATAGCACACAGAGCAGAAACACATAACAGAGGTTGAGCCCGTATCCCCACATGCCGTCATCCTTGATTCTGATCGTGCTAAACCGTTAAGTGGACCGCAATAGCGACCTACCATTCGTTTCAGCGTGATCCCATCGGTTGCTGAGCGCTGCTGCTGCTTCGCATGCAGCAGTTTTTATATTTTTTTCCACTTCCGCACGGGCAAGGTGCATTACGACCGATTCGTTCTTTTCGGTTACGTATCGGCTCAATTTTCTCGCCTTCTCCAACTTCATTTACTTCGCTGCCGTGTTCTTCATCCGCAAGCGAGGCCGCCGACTTTGCCGCATCGTGCGTTGCCGCTGTTTCCACCCAGGTGGCACTAACAAAGTCATCATCCAGCTGTTCCATGCGAAAGACCAGGTCCGTTACCCGTTCCTGAATCGATTGCCACATGGCCTCAAAGGTTCGCATACCTTCCCGTTTATACTCCACCTTGGGATCAACCTGGGCATAGCCTCGAAGCCCAACGCTACTGCGTAGATGGTCCATCGCCAGTAGATGGTCTTTCCAAGCTGAATCAAGAATTTGCAGGGTGAGCGATCGTTCCATTCGGCGGATTTCAGGGCAGTAGCGGTCTTGCCAGGCAGATTCCACCGCGTGCTGCAGTTGCGGTTCGTCCCAACGCATTATCTGCTCGGCATCCCATGTTACGTCCAAATTTTCTTTTGCCCACATTATTAAACTGGTAACACCGGTATGTTCACCGCCGAGAGCAGCATCCACGTGCGAGCTCATTGCTTCCGCGAGAGTTTGTCCGCATTCATGATGTTCGCGACTTTGCGCGAGGAGTACCTCGCGAATTTCATCGCGTTGTTTTGATCGCAAATCTTCCAAATCCAACTTGACTCCGAAACGATCGCGTGCCCACTCAATTAATTGCTCGCGATCATACCGTCGATTTCCGCTTGCATCGCGTGTCGTATAGTGAAGAAGTCCACCCATCACCGGAAACTCAATCTCTTTTTGCGAGTAAGTGGTTTTGGCGAGGTCGAGAACCCGCTCTTTGAAATCGTGAGATTCCATGCCTCGAAATTCTTCATCTGGCAATGTCAGCCCGAACTTATATTGGACCCAATTGATCGCGGTTTTTAATCCGTAGTCTTTATCTAAATAGGCGGCACCCTCATCAAGATTTATCTTATCGACCGCCGCCCTCGCCTTTTCAATTAAAAACGTGTCGACGTGATCCCGGCCGATTTTTTTCAAATCACGATCTCGAAGTGAAAGTTGCCAACGAGCATTGGCAAACTTTGCAAGTGCAGCCCAATTCCACTCGCTCGGATCTTCCTGCTCAGGCAAGTTCTCCTCGATAGCATCCAGCACCTGCGACTCGGATGCCCGATCTGCCTCATCTTTCGCGAAAGCCTCTGCCGATTTGAAATCCATTTCGCGGAAGTCGCGATGGTCAAGGTCCAGGCCCAAGCGGCCACTCGCCCAGGCCGCAAAGGATTCGGTGCCGAAGTCGCGGTCTAAAAACTCGCTCAGATGTTTATCTATTTCGGCAACAAGCATTTCCAAAATCAGAGTTTTGCAGTTTTCGCCATCTAGAATTTTTTGCCGGTAGTCATAGACCCGCTTCCGTTGTTCATCCATCACCTCGTCGTATTCGAGTAAGTTTTTTCGTATCTCAAAGTTTCGCTCCTCAACCTTCTTTTGCGCCCCTTCGATACGCCGGGAAACCATTTTGCTTTCAATTGCCTCTCCTTCCTGCATACCGAGTCGAGTGAGCCAAGTGCGGACCCATTCGCCGGCAAAAATACGCATCAAATCATCCTCAAGTGATAAATAGAATCGGCTACTCCCCGGATCACCCTGACGACCACTGCGTCCGCGAAGTTGCAGATCGATGCGTCGTGCCTCGTGTCGCTCGGTGCCGATAATATGCAGTCCACCAAGGGTACGGATATATTCACCCTGAGATTCCATTTTCTCATCGTGACGAATTGAGCTGACCAATGCCTCCCATTCCTCCCCCGGAACGTCGAGTCGAGTTTCATATTTGTGCTGCAGTTGCGCCCAGGCCATCGTTTCCGGATTTCCTCCCAAAACGATGTCTGTACCACGCCCCGCCATGTTGGTGGCTATCGTTACCGCACCCAGGCGGCCCGCCTGAGCGACGATATCAGCTTCCCGTTTGTGTTGCTTGGCGTTGAGTACTTCATGTTTCACGCCTCGCTTATTCAGCAGCGATCCGAGATGCTCGCTCTTTTCAATCGAAACCGTTCCGACCAGAATCGGCCGCCCCTTTCTTTGGATAGATCGTATGCTTTCCTTGGAGACGGGTTCACTGGTTTTCGATCCCTGTTTTTTGAAATCAATCTGCTGATCGGTTTCCCCGATAATTTCTCCGATACATGCGTGACCACTACGCAGGTAGAGCGTGTCCCATCGGTGCAGTTGCTCGATCTCATCAGCCATGGCCGCAAATTTCTCTTGTTCGGTGCGGTAAATGGTATCGGGGTGTTCGATCCGCTGCAGCTTACGGTTTGTTGGGATTGCCACCACATCCAGTTCGTAAATTTTCCAAAACTCGCCCGCCTCGGTCATAGCTGTACCGGTCATACCACTCAGCTTGTTGTAGAGCTTGAAAAAGTTTTGCAGTGTGATGGTAGCAAGAGTCTGGGTCTCTTCTTTAATCTGTACACCCTCTTTTGCCTCCACTGCCTGATGCAGCCCATCGCTCCACTGGCGTCCCTCCATTAATCGCCCAGTAAACTCGTCAACAATTATGACAGCGCCCTCTTTCACTACGTAGTTCACATCACGCTTGTAGAGATAATGTGCTTTGAGCGCGTTATCGATCAGGTGAGGCCACTCCATATTCCCTGCGGTGTAGAAACTCTCAACCCCGGCAAGTTTTTCTGCCTCTCTCACGCCGGTATCGGTGAGATGTGCCGAGTGGTCTTTTTCACTTACAGAAAAATGCGTTTCTTTTTTTAGTTGTCGGGCGATACGGTCCGCCTCGGAATATCGACGGATATCGGAATGGGCTTGGCCTGAAATAATCAACGGTGTCCGCGCTTCATCGATCAAAATATTGTCAACTTCGTCGATGATTGCAAAATTTAGTGGGCCCTGGCACTGCTGTTGATATTTGGAAAATTGATCGTCGTCTCTTGCTGCGGTCCGCATGTTGTCACGCAGATAATCAAATCCGAATTCATTATTTGTCCCGTAGGTGATATCGCACTCATAAGATTGCTGGCGGGCTGACGGCTCCATACCGCTTTGGATCGCGCCAACCGTCAGACCTAAGGCCATATGTAAGGGTCCCATCCACTCCATATCACGGCGGGCAAGGTAGTCATTCACGGTAACAACGTGCACACTTCCAGCCAGGGCATTCAAATAGGCTGGCAGTGTTGCGACCAGCGTCTTGCCCTCGCCGGTGACCATTTCAGCGATTGCCCCGCTATGCAGAATCATGCCGCCAATTAATTGCACGTCGTAATGACGCATATTTAAATACCGGCGGCCAGCCTCCCGGCAAACGGCAAAGGCCTCTTCTAAGATTTCATCAAGCGTTTCACCTCGGGAAAGGCGCTCGCGAAACAAAGCGGTTTGCTCGCGAAGTTCCGCATCGCTCATCGCTTGATAGCGCGGTTCCATTGCGTTGATCGCTTCGACTCGACTGTAGAGCCGTTTGATCATCCGCTCGTTAGAAGAGCCGAAGATTGCAGTTACAGATTTTTCGAAGCGACGCAGAATTCCGCTGAAGAAGCCGCTCAGAAATTCCCAAATTCGTTCTAATATTTCCATCGGGGACCGAGATGCAGTGGTTTGCAGTGGTAGGAACTGTCGACAAAAAGAAATACAGCCAACGGCTGCATGGCCCACGTGGGGTTTGTCGCAGTTCTCGGCTAAGATAAACCCTTGAGGAAGTCTATAGAGATTGCGTAAACAGGTCAACAACGAATCAAAACCAGTGGGCTTTGCTTGCTACATCGTTGACCGAGGGCTCTTGGTTTGTGATTGGGGGATTTTTGCGACGATGGGGAAACAGGTAAAAACCACCGATTTTCGAGGAGAGCTTATTTTTCTCGGCACCGGAACTTCGGTGGGCGTTCCCGCAATCGGTTGCGGGTGCGAGGTGTGCACCAGTGACAATCCCAAAAATAAACGTTTCAGGGCCAGTATTGCTCTCGGGCTACCCGAGGGAAATCTTTTAATTGACACGACACCTGATTTGAGAATGCAATTGCTACGTGAAAATATCGGTGTGATTGATGCGGTTGTTTTCACTCACGAACACGCCGACCACGTAATGGGTCTGGATGACTTGAGGTTATTTCCTTTTTACCTAGGTCATCCTGTTCCATTGTATTGCGAAGCCTATGTCGAGGAGCGAATCCGCAAATCGTTTGACTATGCGTTCAATGATCATCCGGCATCGCATCCGGGTGCAATTCCACAACTTGAATTTCGTGCTATCCAACCCGGCGGATTTTCTGTATTGGGTGCAGAAATTATCGGTTTCAGATTATTGCATGGCGCTTTTAAAGTGATGGGATTCCGCATCGGAAATATCGCTTACTGTACGGACACAAACAGAATTCCTGACGAAACTATGCCATTACTCGAGGGCCTGGAGGTGCTGGTGCTGGATGCATTGCGAAAAAAACCCCATGCAACACACTTTTGTGTCGAGGAGTCGCTAGCGGTGATTGAGCAATTAAAACCTAAACGGGCACTGCTCACCCACATCAGTCACGATCTTGAACATGTGCAAACCGAAGCCGATCTACCTGAGGGAGTGGGCCTTGCTTATGACGGATTACGTTTATCCCTTTGACCGAAAACAAAAGCCTTGCAACTTTCGGGGTCTTTGATGCCGTCAAGCACCCGATGGAAGTGCTTGAGGGAGGCTTAACAGAACGTATGCGACGCTAATTCGACCAAGCTTATTGCTTGCAAGGCGGTGCTACAATCTGATTGCAGATCATGCCAGCTATGAGTTGCATCATCTGCCGATGGTCTGTCCAAAAGAGAATAATTCGCTTATTTCATAGCCAGACTTGTAAAACAATCGCGCCAAATCTTCAACCAAAATGTTTTGGCCGATCGTTGCTGCGGGAGGCGACTTGGCGCGAACAGGATTCCGTGCATCGCGATGGGAGTCGCGGATCGTTGAAACTGACCTGAGTTCACCGCTAGCGAGTCTGCACACCCGCTTGCAGCTTCGGGTTCTCGGATTCCTGCTCTGAATCTTCGGTGTTGGCAAACTGACCATTCTTAAGCAACTGCGTGTAGTCCAGGGCTATCGCAAGTGCCTCATCAAAGTAGAAATTTCGATCAATCACTTGGTCATCGTCATCCTCAAACGCATCCTTCAGTGCGTCTTCCTCCGCATCGTCGCGGTCCGCCATAAAAACGTCCTCTTTCAACGAGACACTCTTGCGGTCTTTTTGTTCCAGGTACTTGGCAATTGTTTTCTCGACCTTTTGGAAGTCTTCCGAATCTTCCCGTCGTGCTTTCGACCGCTTGCGAATCCGCTCAAGAAGGGTGTTGTCGATCAGCGCTAATTTTTCAAAAGGCGCTGAGGCAACTTGATCGAAAGCTACGGAGTGGTCCAGGTCGCTCTCACCGACATCTAGATGGGTGGTCACTGACGGCAATTCAATATCGGAAAGAACGCCACGATTCTGGGTGCTGTCACCGTTGGGACGATAAAATTGCTGCATTGTCACTTTCAGTGCGCCTAGCTTCGGTGGCTTCTGGATACGGAATAGACGCTGGCCAACATCTTGCAATGTTTGCACTGTCCCCTTGCCATGGGTCGCATAATCACCAACCACTAAACCGCGGCGGTAATCTTGGATAGCGCCGGCAAAAATCTCACTTGCACTGGCGCTGAATTTGCTGGTTAGTACAACCAACGGTTTGCTCCACGAAACGCCCGCGTCAGTATCATCGTAAGATTGCACGTTACCATCCGCATCTTTCACCCGCACGATCGGACCCTGGTCAATAAAAAGACCCGTGAGATTGATCGCCTCGGTCAGACTGCCACCCCCATTGCGACGAAGGTCTAGGATGACAACGTCCACGTTATCCTTACGAAACTCATCGAGTAGTTTTCGCACGTCGCGGGTAGTACTTCTGAAATTCTCGTTTCCATTCCTCGCAGCTTCCATATCCATGTAAAAACTCGGTAAATCGATTACCCCCACGCGGTATGGATTTCCATCAGGCTTTTTCCCGCTTTCGATTATTTCGGCCTGTGCAGCGCTATCTTTCAACTCGATTTGCGCCCGAGTGATGTCGTATATTTTGGGTTCTCCCTTGCCTCCCGGCGTGACCTGCAACCGAACAATCGTCCCCTTTTTGCCGCGGATTTTTTTTACCACGTCATTCAGCCGCATACCCACGACATCTTCAATCTCTCCATCTACACCCTGACCTACACCAATGATGGTGTCTTCTGGCTTGAGCCTGCCGTCTTTGTCGGCAGCGCCGCCCGGAATCACTTTCGAAATGACCGTATGGCCATCCATCATTTGAAGCGCTGCGCCAATGCCCTCCAGCTGCAGTCGCATGCTGATTACAAAGTTCTCCAGCGTGGTGGGCGACATGTAACTGGTGTGTGGGTCGTAAGACGATGTCAGAGCGTTTAGGTAAGTTTCCAGCAGCTCGTTGCCATCCATCTGCTTGCGATTCTCTACAAAAGTATCGTAACGACGCCGCAATTTCTTTCTTGCATCGTCAATCTCTGTCTCGGCGGCCTTCTGCAGTAGAAAATCGTATTTGATTTGCTTTCGCCAAAGCTCGCGCGCATCCGCAGAATTCTTGGGATAACCGCGATTTTCAAAGTCAGTATCAAGCGATTCATCAACTGTAAAGTCATGCTCCATGTCGATCAGTTCGTGGATGACCGCCTCTCGTTCAGCCAACCTTTGTAGGTAAGTCTGATACACATCATATGCGAAGCGGATGTTGTGCCTCTTGATCATGTCGTCAAGTTGATGTTTGTTTTTGTAAAACTGATCGACATCCGCTTGGAGAAAATACATTTTGCGGGGATCAAGCGATTTCAAGTAGGCGTTGATCCACCGCTCGGAAATCTCATCGTTAAGTTCATCGAATCCCTGCCGGTTGAGGTGGGCGGTGCTCAAGAAAGCCGCGACGGCCGTTGCCACCTGTTTGTCACGGGCCGTGGGGGCTGTAGGTGAGGCCGCCGAAAATTGGCCCAAACCGGTGAATAGTGATACGACCAGTGTGATGATCAGAATATGTTGCTTCATGGTGCGTGACCGGGGGATTGTTTTGGAGGAGGTGTTATTCGAGAAATTGAAATTTTTGTCATCAGAAAGAAAACTGTTAAGCAACAATTTGTAGGGGGAGCAACAGTCCTAGCAAAGGCCTAACTGAGCAACGTTATGATTTGGACACCTACTATCAATGGAGCCCATCCTTTGTACCAACATGGTGACCGGACGATTTCTGCATTTAACTTGTTTCTTACCAAGGCCTTAAACACAGCCGCCCGATGATATAGTCAAAAAGCGTGTAAAACAAGCTCATCGTTCACACAGCACGCTCTCCACATTACGCATTTGGTGTAATTTTGGTTTATTTTCATAGCGTGCACCGATTACATTTTGATGGCGAGGAGCCGCACAAACTGGGAAAAAGCGAGTTTTTTAAAGACACTTTTTTCTAACGTAAGTGCTCTTTGCAGTTGGCAACCCTGTCGCTTCGCTAGAGAACAAAGGTTCATTCTCCCTGCACGCAGTGGTATATTGCTTCGGCGATTATAGAGCCTGCTATTAGTTCGCGTGCGTGTCGATTTCCAAATACATTCTGAACGTTTTCCATGCCGCCGATTGATGATTGACCTCTTTCTTGCCAAATCGATTTTGACCGAACCTGTACGAACAAAATGGTGCGTGTGATGCCTGCCGATGCCAAAGCAGCTAAAGCGAAAGGCCCCTCGGACGTGAACACGTATCCTCAGCGGACCCCACGTTTCTGGCACGGGATGCGTTTTTTTTCGGCCCTCCGATTACTTGCCCGCAACCAGTTCCGCGTTCATCCCTACCGCTGGGGTATGGTGTTCACGGTACTCATCTGTGGCGTGATCAATTCCACTCTGTCCCTGCTGCAGCATTGTTTGCATGGGAAAAAAATTGAAGCGGTGTCTTTAAAGCAACCGCCAATTTTTATTATCGGCCATTGGCGGAGTGGTACGACCTATCTTCACGAGTTAATGGTACGCGATCAACGCTTTGCCTATGCCACGACCTATGATTGTTTTGCGCCGCACCATTTTGTCACGACGAGCCGCATCTTGCCGAAGATCTTCTGGTTTTTATTGCCGGAAAAAAGGCCGATGGATAATATGCAAATCGGATTTGAGCGGCCGCAGGAAGACGATATCGCGCTTTGTGGTCTTGATTGTCCCACGCCGTATTTTCGTTTAGCTTTTCCGAATCATCCCCCACCATTCAATGAATTTCTCAACATGGAGGGGGTGAGTCAAAAAGATCTGGATCGTTTCCGGTGGGGGATGAAAACCTTTGTAAAGTCGCTCACGTACGCCAAAAAAAAACCGTTAATATTGAAATCGCCCCCGCACACGGGACAAATTGGCGTCCTCTCGGAGATATTTCCAGGGGCCAAATTTATCCATATCGTTCGTGATCCACGGTCTTTATTTCCGTCTACCAAACGGACCTGGCAATCACTTGATCACTCACAGACATTCCAGCGACCGCACCATCGGGACTTGGACGAATACATTTTGCGTTCCTTGGTAATGATGTATGAGGGCTTTGAAAGTCAGCGAAACAGCATTGCTAATAACCAAATCTGCGATGTTCGATACGAGGATTTAGTGAAAGACCCGATGGGTCAAATTCGCCGGATCTACCGAGATTTGGACTTGGGAGATTTCGAGAACATTCGCCCGGCGGTTGAGGAATATGTGGAAAAGCAACGCGATTACCGCGTCAACCGGCATACACTGGATCCGGAAATTGAGCGGGCGATTGCAGTACGATGGGCTAGTTACGGCAATAAGTATGGTTATCATCTGACCCCCGCCTCCACGATGGCAAGTGGTTCGGAAGAGAGCGGCAAGGAGGATTTGTAAGTGCGGATGATGCTCCACGGCGATCGCTCAAGACAAGCTCTGTTTCCTCCATGCTGGATGATCGCGATTATAATGGTTACGGTTGCTGTGAATATCGGGACGGAGATCGATGGATCAGAAGACTGGTTGAGATTTCGCGGCGTCAATGGTGCAGGTCAGAGCGATGCAACCACAATTCCCGTTGAATGGACGGCCAAGGATTACAACTGGCAGGTCCCGTTACCCGGCATCGGCCACTCTTCGCCGGTGATTTCTGAAGATCGCATCGTAGTAACAAGTGGCGACCCCGAAGGGGCCACTCGTTACGTTATTTGTTTGCGTGCTTCCGACGGTAGTCAAATCTGGAGTCGCGAATTTCCCTCTGCAACACATCATTTGCATACACGTAATAGTTATGCCTCGAGTACTCCTGCACTCGATATGCGACACATATATTTTATGTGGGCTACGCCCCGGGCATATCATTTGATCGCGCTTGATCTTGAGGATGGTCGAACTGTTTGGCGCATTGATCTTGGCGGGTTTAAAAGTCAGCACGGATTTGCGATGTCGCCGATCGTGTACCGTGACATGGTGATTGTTGCTAATGAACAGCTCGGGGAGAGCTTTCTTGCTGCTTACGATCGAAAAACCGGAGAGGAGAGGTGGCGTCGGCGTCGTGAAGGCGGTGTGCAGACCGCCTATTCGGTCCCTTGCGTTCTGCAATTGAAGGATGGAACGGAGCAGCTAATTTTCAATAGCACGGCCCACGGTATGACAGGGATCAATCCAAAAACGGGCGACCCCCTTTGGTCAATTGATGTTTTCAATAAAAGATGCGTGAGCAGCCCCATTGTTGCCGGAGGCCTAGTTTTCGGCAGTAGCGGTCAGGGAGGAAGTGGCGAGTCACTAGTCGCAGTCCGACCAGGTGATGGCGGCTCTCGAAAACCGGAGGTTGCATATGAAATTAGAAAATCAGCGCCATACGTAGTGACCCCGATCACCCATCAGGATTGGATATTTGTCTGGCACGACGGGGGAGTGGTGAGTTGTCACGACCTTGCTGATGGCAAGCTGCGTTGGCGTCAACGGGTGGGCCGGGGGTTTTCAGGTTCGCCAATTTGTATTGGATCCAATCTCTATGCGATTACCGAAGATGGAAAAGTCGTTGTGTTGGCGGCCGATAAAAAATTTAAATTACGTGCCAAGAATGATTTGGGAGAACCAAGCCGCGCAACGCCCGCGGTGGCGGACGGGCGTCTTTACTTGCGGACAGAGTCGAATCTGATTTCACTGGGAGGTGCTCAATAGCGTCGGCCTGAGGTGGCGAACATTTTACAAGAGTGGTACCCGCATTGGACGCAATGCACAGGATCGATGTTGCGATAGGATGCCTCTTAAGGAGTGACAAAATATGTCGGTTGAAGGAATGACTGCAGATGTGTGTGCGTGGTTGGTGTTACGGGCAGCGTATGCGTGGATGTTTCTTTACCCGGCGTACGGGTTGATTAAAAATTGGGAAACAACGGTCGAAACAACCGCACTGATTTTTTCCTGGCGGCCCGCATTATTCGCTTTCGGTTCTTTGGTTCTGATGATATTCGGGTCGTTAGCCCTTCTGCTTGGTATCTATGGTCAATATGCGGCCTTGGGGCTTATTGCATTTAATTTGGGAGGGGCTCTGCTGCACTACCGCCTGGCAGATCGTCTCAAACGGACGCACCTCTCTGCTGGAGCGACGGCGAGTGACCAGGAGTCTCTGGAAAGCGTCATTACCCTAGGCGTCGTTGGCCATGTCACCTCGGCGGAGAAAAATTTTGTCTTAACAGCTGTCGCCTTTTTTTTCTTGCTTCAGGGCACTGGGCCGATGAGCCTTGTTAAAGCGTGCGGAGTGTTTTCAGGCAGGGTCCCGTAACATACCGAGGAGACTGAACGATGGTGAGCGAACGTTACCGCATGGGGCTGGCAGAAATGCGCCGGCATCTGGGAACGCCCGAGGCCGACCAGTATCTTGCGAAAATTAATGAAGTCTCTTCGGAATTTGCTAAAATCAATGTCGAATTTCCCTTTGGTGAACTCTATCCCCGAGATGTGCTTGACGATAAAACGCGCGAACTTTGCGCCGTGACGGCACTCACGGTGTTAGGGCACGCGCTTCCGGAATTGCGAGTGCATGTAAAGGCAGCACTGAACTGCGGTGCATCCAGAGAGGAAATTGTGGAAGTCGTGACACAAATGATTGCCTACTGCGGATTCCCAGCTGCCACCAATGCTTTACTTGCGGTGAAGGAATCATTCGAGCAGATTGATGCGGAAAGCTCGGACGATTAAATACAACGCCCGATTGCAAGACTCAATTCCCCATTTTCACCGGCAGTGGATTCCGTTAAGCTTGGGCCGTCGGTAGCCATTTATAGCCAAATAGATGGAGGCACTTACTACCCTACCCGCTTTTTCCCTCGGCCATTCCAAGGCGATGTCACCTCCACCAAGGATATAAAGTATGAAAAATTTAATCGTTTTTATCTTCACCTTTTTGCTCTCAGGTTTTATCCCCATCGTAACCGTAGCGGATGCAGATGAGGCTGCCGTCTGTCCGGTCTCAGGAAAACCAGCGACGAAAGTTGCGACCGAGTATCATGGCGGTGAAGTCTATTTTTGTTGCAAAAATTGCCTTAAGGCCTTCGCGGCTGATTCTGACAAGTACTCGGTGAAAGCGAATGAACAGCTTGTTAAAACCGGTCAGGCGATTCAGGAGAAGTGTCCTATCAGCGGCGGAAAAGTAAAGCAGGGCACAGCTTTGGAAGTGGATGGAATTCCGGTTGCCTTTTGTTGTAAAAACTGCCGCAAAAAGGTTGATCAGGCCACTGGGGATGCGAAACTCGCATTGGTATTTGGAAATGAAGCCTTTCGAAAAGGGTTCGCGGTAGGCGAGTAGAGCAAGCAAAGCATCTGGTTTTGAAATGATAATTCCAGGTGTTGGAGAAATCCCCCCTTT
Organism: Planctomycetaceae bacterium UBA7805; assembly: GCA_002480485.1. GTDB lineage: Bacteria > Planctomycetota > Planctomycetia > Pirellulales > UBA7805 > UBA7805. The sequence goes on along the minus strand of DLCF01000158.1, from coordinate 35,891 downwards.
TTGTATTTTTGCTGGGGGCCGTCCTCGGGGAACGGCTTTAGCCGCTTGACGCCCCGCGCGGCGTTCAGCCATACTGGGGATCCCGGCTGCGGACACTCGTTGTAGTCTGCGTCCTTTGGCTGCGTGTCACTATCCGGCAAAGGCGAGCGGGCGATTCCCACGCAGCACATGATTATTGCAACAAAAAATAGGTGATGTGAAATGGCACATAAGAAAGGTCAAGGCTCGAGCCGCAATGGTCGTGATTCCAACGCGCAGCGTCGCGGGGTAAAACGATTTGGTGGCCAGCACGTGCGTGCGGGCAATATTCTGGTCCGGCAAGTCGGCAATAAATTTCATGCTGGATCCGGTGTTGGTCAGGGTAAAGATTACACCCTGTTTGCACTTGTTGAGGGTTTCGTCAAATTCGATCGTAAGGGTCGTCGCGTAAACGTGCTAAACGGCTAGTGGAAATTCTCCCAGGCCCCTCGGGGACCCGAGGACGATGAAATTTGAAAATGATAGGGATGTCTCAATGGCATCCCTTTTTTTATGGACTAGGCAGAATGTTTGTCGACCGAGTTCAAATTGAGGTGGAAGCCGGACGTGGTGGCGATGGATGCCTAAGTTTCCGTCGGGAAAGATTTATTCCCCGTGGTGGCCCCGACGGCGGTGACGGGGGACGAGGGGGGAGCGTGGTGATCCGTGCTTCAGAGGGTGTCGATCATCTAGCCGTGGCAGCACATCGAAAACACTGGCGGGCACGAGCCGGATCGGCAGGCCAGGGAAATAATCGGCACGGTCGTAGCGGTGAGGATACGGTCATTGAAGTTCCGCCGGGAACCGTGGTGCGTGATGCCGAAGATGATTACGTCCTGAAAGATTTGAAACAGGCTGGTGATTCGGTGATCGCGGCAAAGGGCGGGAAGGGTGGCAAAGGAAATGCACACTTTAAATCGTCCACCAATCGCGCTCCCCGTCAGTTTACACGTGGCGGGGACGCAGAGTTAAGAAGGCTGGTGCTGGAGTTAAAAGTCATTGCGGATGTCGGGCTTGTCGGCAAGCCCAATGCAGGAAAGAGCACCCTTCTAGCGCGTCTTTCACGCGCCAAACCCGCCATTGCCGACTATCCATTCACCACAAAACGGCCTCAGTTGGGACGGGTTGATGTCGATCGGGATCGGTCTTTCGTCCTGGCCGATATTCCCGGGCTGATCGAGGGTGCGCACCAGGGAATTGGCTTGGGATTAGAATTTTTGAGGCATGTCGAGAGAACACGTGTGTTTATTCACTTAGTGGAGCCGACCCCAAGTGATCAGACAATGCCCTTGGATAATTATCGAGCCATCCGTAGCGAACTTGCCCAGTATCAGGAAGATCTTGCAACGCGTCCGGAAATTATTGCGGTCACAAAATCAGAATTACCGGAGGCAGAGCATATCCGGATGGAGCTTGCAGAGCACCTTGGGCGCGAGGTTTTGGGAATTTCAGCAGTGACCGGTGCTGGTTTAGATCGGCTAATGCATGCCGTTCTTAGGCAACTTGATCAAGTGTCAACAGAGTCATGAATACTATTCGCGATAAACCTTTAATGGCGATCGATGTGGGTAACAGCCAAATCATGGCAGGGCTATTTCCACAAAACAATGCTGAGCTAGGTGGTAATCAGTTGCCACAGCCGAATCGGACACTCGCCCTGCAGTCCCAAGATTGGGATCCGATGGAATTGGCCCTGTGGCTTGCTCCAATGCAACCGGCTGATTTCGATTGGATTGTCGGGAGTGTTTGTGACCGAGCATCCCGTGCCTTACAAGTTTGGTTGGAGAGCGAACCGGACAAACCTTCAAATCGTTTCCTGGATTTCAAGGACTTGACGCTTGGGATAGAAATACCCGATCCGGCAGCGATCGGGATTGATCGCCTCCTGGGTGCCGTGGCGGCAAATTGTGTGCGCCCGCCCAATTGCCCGTGTATCGTGATTGATCTGGGGTCCGCCATTACGGTTGATGTGATTTCCTCACAGGGTAGTTTCCATGGTGGAGCAATTCTTCCGGGCATTCAGATGAGTGCTCGTGCGTTGCATGACTTTACTGATCGTTTGCCTCGTGTTGCCCTCACGGGGGAACTCCCGCCCCCACCGGTTGGTCGATCTACGGAAGAAGCGATTTCAAGTGGCATCTACTGGGGCACGGTTGGCGCGTTGCGGATGTTAATTGATGAAATGCGAACGGGCATGTCGAACGACCCGATGGTCATTGTGACCGGAGGCAATGCGTCGATTGTGGCAGAGGCATTGGACGTGGAGGTTCGCTGCGAACCTTATTTAATCCTTTCGGGCATTAAAGTCGCTGTAGATTCCAATCGCAAAGCTCAGCGCGGTATTTGAAAATGCATGGGATAATGTCGACGTGAATCGGATCATACCTCTCTCTGCGGCGGGTTACTCGGCGCTCGCGTGTTTGCGGGCGGAGGGTCGCGGCACCCAAAATATTTTGGAGCGTCTTTTTCAACCGGGCGGTGCACAGGGGTGGAATCGCCTTCGTGCGGGTGAACCTGTTTTTGGCCATTGGAAACAGGCTGACGGCGAAGAAGTGGTGGTGAGTATCGGCAGTGATGATGCTATTGAAATTCAATGCCATGGTGGCATTCTATCTCGGGATCTACTCGTGGAGTCGTTCCTGGCAGAAGGCTGCGAATTAGTGAGTTGGAAAGATTGGATAGTTCAAAATTCGGTAAATCCAATCGAGGCCGCGGCGAAACGCGCACTCACCGAAGCGAAAACACATCGTGTTGCGATGATTCTGATTGATCAACTGCGTGGCGCACTTCAGAATGCAATTCAAACGATTATCGATCGATTAATTAATCGAAACTCATCATCGGCTATCCAAGTTCTTGAAAAGTTGACATTGCAGAGCAATTTCGGAAAGCATTTGAAAAGCGGGTGGAGTGTTGCTTTAATCGGCTCACCGAATGCAGGAAAGAGCAGTTTGATCAATGCGATATTGGGGTATCAACGCTCGATTGTGCTTTCACAACCCGGAACAACACGCGACCTGCTCACCGCCCGCACAGCGTTGGAAGGATGGCCGATCGAACTAGTCGACACTGCTGGGTTGCGCTCTGGGGGAGGACCTCTGGAGACAAAAGGTATGACCCTGGCCCTACAGCAAGCATCCCGGTCTGATCTCGTGCTGCTCGTAGCGGATGCATCTTGTGGTTGGACGGAGGAACAGGACCAATGGCGGTCCCAATTTGAAAATGTTCTTGTGGTGCATAACAAACAGGATTTGATCCAGCACCATCAGGGTGATCGTCCGGATGGGGTGCCGACGGTCGCGATTGCCTCCAATGGCGTGCAACAATTGTGTGAGCAGATCGTTCTGCGTTCGGTAGGTCGAGTTCCTGCGCATGGTGTCGCGGTGCCATTCACTCCAACGCAAGCGGAAGTTCTTGACGCTGCCTTGGATTTGGTCAAATCGTCAAAGCTCAACGACGCGGTGGAACTTCTCTCGAGTTTGCTGCATGAGGCATAGGCGAGGATCCGCCCGCCGGAGAACATATAAACAGTTGTTGATTTATGTCTTCTCGTTTGCCTGTTTTATCACATATTCTGCTGATTCTACGAATAACGTTTATTCTTCCTATCTTGCCCTGGCTCCTTTTAATTGGTAGGAAATGGCGATAGTTGGCGGTTTCGGTTTACGTCCGGTTTGACGTTCCCCGCTGACTCGACTGCTGGTCGATCGAGAAAACATGTGATTCAAGGAATTTGCAATGCAGCGCAGTAATCTGGTCGCTGTGACGATCACTTTCTCCCTGTTTTTTTTGGTCGGGCAAAGCAACGGGGATGGGCCCAATTTGAAGGTCTGGTGGAACGATTACGGATCTGCGTATCGGCTTGCCGAAAAAGAACACAAGCCGTTGTTGATTCTCTTCGAGGAGGTGAAGGCAACCGGCCGAGTATCGCAGGATTTTTCGCGGTTACAGCAAAGTTCTGCCTCCAGCTTGTTAAGCCCCTACATCCTCTGTCGGATTGACACGTCATCGCCCTCGGGGCGAGACCTAGCCCAGAGGTTTGCTGCCCCCGGTTTTCCCAGTGTCGTGATCACTGACAAACGATTGAATCGCGTGATTTATCGTCGCCACGGTCCGCTCTCGGATCTAGACTGGGCGGTGATGTTAGTCTCTTATCGGACCGGCGAGCGCTTGCCTGAACGTTCATCCCAGGCTTCTGATCAGCGGGCGGTCTGCTATACATGACGGTAGCATCTGGTTGTCCGTGTGGCACCCTGAGAAAATTTCAGCAAGAGTACGTTGGTAGCTGCGTCAGCGATCGCTATGAGATTCACGTTTCGTAGCGTCATTTTCTTGGTGCCTACGGCCAGTCGCTACATTGCTAAAAGCGGTTACCATGTGACTGTGAACATAAAAAAAGATTTTCTCACGCAATGCGCCATCAAAATTTAAGAAAGTAACATCGATGCTTTTGCGGTTAATTTTACTTTTTACCCTGATCCCGTTTATCGAACTCTACATTCTATTGGCGATTGCCCATCGAACATCGGCCCAATTTACCTTCAGCTTGGTCGTGGCCACCGGAATCTTGGGAGCTATTCTTGCCCGCCGACAGGGCCTCCAATGGCGACAGAGGATGGCAACGCAGTTACAGCGTGGAGAAATTCCCACCGATGGAATTCTGGACGGGCTGATGATTTTTATCGCCGGAGCTTTACTTTTGACCCCTGGAGTCCTCACAGATCTTTTGGGATTCGCACTTTTGATTGCACCTCTGAGGACTCTGGTAAAATTGAAAATTCGTCAAAAAATTTCTCAATCCCTCGATTCCGGGGTTAAATATCAATATACCTGGACGAATGACGCGAACGGCTCATCGGCGGACCGCGATCGTGTAATCGATAGCTACGTGATTGAAAATCGAGATAATCCGGACAACTGAGACCGGTCGTGAAAGACCACGGTAAGTTGTCTTCCAATCGTATTTTTAAGCACGGCCACAGTGCCTTGAAGTCAAGAAGCACCGGGATTGGCAAGAATGTGTAGATCGCTTTTGTTGGGATCCACATTTTCCTCGATTAACGGGCGTACCGTAATATTTTGAATCCATACATCGGCCGTTTCCTGAATCGCAATGCAAATTGAGAAATGTCCGGAAGGTGGACTTCGTCGATAAATTATACATTGCTGCCGTTCCTTGCCCGGTCTGAAAGATTGCCCCATGGAAATCCCCTGACCGGAGTCGAACACAAGCACCCGATTTGTATTTTCTTTTTCCGTGGCAGAAACTATGACATCGGCTTGAACTAAATAAGGCTGTCCGGGCGGAAGGTAGATCCGCGGGCTTTCAATCCTTAGCGAATGGTTGCGAGCTTCCCCTGAATTTTTTTGCGTATTCCACAGGTGCAAATTCATTGTGCGCTGGTTTCTATGCCAATGCAGGTCAAATCCCTTTTGTGGACCTATCTCGGAAGGGTCGACGATGCTCCACCATGAAGAAGATTCTGCAGTATGTTCGCCCTGCGTTTTGGTGATTAGGTTGGCCCCTAGCAGTGCCTGCGAAGAAAAATCGGCCCAAATTATTCCCTCGGGAAGCGAATGAAAACGCACCAAGGCCGGATGTCGTGTTGGTGGGCCGAGAATAGTTACGACGTGCTGCCAGAGTTTCCACTGTGCCGCCCGTAGCGCCTGAAAATCCCTCAGCGTTTGTTCCGGTTCGCGTTGGCGGGACCGCCTAGAATTGGCGTTACCAATTGGTGCTGGATTCTCCTTGCTGTGCTCCAAACAAACTTGAGCCGTTTGCGAGGTGGATTGTAATCGTCGCAAACTTTCACATGTGGCTCGATGAAGTCGTTCTTCCTCCTTCAGCAACCAAGTAAATACCTCGTGCGCTTCGTCTTTTACCTCGGCAATTTTATTTGAAGTCCGGCGAATTTGAGGCAAGTGATTGGTAAGCAGAATGGTCCCATGCTGATCCGGTTTATGCACTTCCACCTGGACCCCGCCCGCGACACGTTTCCGATGGGCCGGACGTAAATAGACAGGGCAAATTAAAAAAACCCTTGTTGTTGCTGAGATATTGGGCACTGTTATATCGTACGAGTCGGAAATAGGTCGGGAGAGAAATGTGCTGTGAAGACCAGGAGCTTTAGAGATGATTAGTGCGCTTTGATTTTTTTTCAAAAGCGTGGATTGCATATCCGAATTACGGCGATCAATGACTTGTGCAGTAACGTTTCCGGAAATAAACGGCCGAAGAATTTCGATTTCCATTAAAATCAATTTCAAAGCGTTGCTTCGTCGTAGGGCAGAGGGATTGGGATCATTGAGCGGCTGACGTGAAGTGAAGATAAATTGCTGTTTGCCCGCCAAAAGCGTGCGTAAAACTTGTTCGCGAATCTCCCAATAACACAAATCGCTGCGAGGGGACGGAATCGAATCAAATGTCTCTTGAAGAGGCAGCGGATACGCAGAATTTGCAGAGACTTGAGTAGCAATCTGCCCTAATGTAGCAGGCTCACCAGTCGTTGCGATTCGGGAATGCAAGCCATTGGAAACGCTGAAATTAATGCTTGTCGGCTGATCATTATTGATTGGTGCGTACCAAATTAAGTCGGCAGCGGAGTGCTGGGATCCAGCTGCTTTAGGTGAATTGGATGCAACCCTGCTCGTGTTAGTGGCTGGCGCGAGTAACCAAAGCTGATGCTCGTTCGCGTTGCGACATTGATGTTTTGTGGGTGGTTTGGACAACAGGATACTGTTGAAGCCCAATTTTTTTAGAAATGCAAAGGGTTCTCCCTGATATTGAATAGTTTGAGGCAAGGAAGGGCCGTTCCGGGTGCCGTTACGTGTATGTGGCAGTGCGGGAGGTAAACTGGTGGTTTCGATGGGATTATCTGCCGAATTTTCCGAATCACTCTTTTGAGAGATCAGACTATGGCTTGTCAGATCATCGAGGTAAGCGAGTATTTTTCCGCTGCCTCCATGGATGTTGATCATTATTTGATCGATGTAAGCTTCGCGAAAATCTACTTTTTCCGAGTGACCGCTTTGTGCAATCCGCGCTTGTCGACGGACTTTCTGTAAGACGCCATTCAGGAACACTTGTTGCCAACGCCCCACGTTCTGATAGCTGTCACCATAAATTTTCAAAGTTAAATATTTACCGGTTTCCGGATCGACCGTCCGAGGTAGAACTACCCGCGCCGCAAGCTGCATTCCTGGACGGTCGGAACGAACCCAAAGAGAGAAAGAAAGTTCCTCGATCACTGCCGCCATTTCAATTGGGGTTGTGACATAAGCGAACGTGCCACCGTGCGCGGTGAGATAAAATTTTTCCGACCATCGCCCGCTATGGACGGGACGTCTCACCCTGGCGTGCTCATGGAGTTGGATCTTCGAATCAGTCTCTCCAACGCTCCAACTAGTGGTGGGACCCTCCAGCGAGTCGACTGAAATTGGCGCGGCGCAGAGAAACCTGCTCGTGTCATTCCACCATGCGTTGAAAAGCGAGAATAAAAAAATTGCGATGCCGATACACCGCTGCCAATGGACGTCCCCCATCGGGGGTGCCGGGTCGGATGATCGCTCGGTTTTGTTGCAAGATAGCGACATGCGCGTTTATGGAAACGTTAGCGATGTGGTAAGAAAACCACACGGCTATCACGGCTCGCAGGAGTTATATAAAGTCTGCTTCTAACAGGATTTGCGGCAAGCGGCCAGCCCAAAATGAGCAAACTCGGGTGATCTGCTGGTAAGCAATAAAAAATGACAAAAAGCTTGCCAAGACTAGGCTTACGGCATTACGATGGGGGAACGCCAGACGGACTGGCACGAGCGCTGCGGTGATCCTTTGAACATTACCGCAATCCTGGAGAATGACAAAAGATGAGTGACATACAACCCCTTATTGCTGACGCCGACAAAGCCGTAGAGATGCCCGCCGATGTGCGCCAATTAATGTCTGCTGTTTCCACGCTTCCCGCGCAATACCGCGAGAAATTGGAACCTGCGTTGATGCGTGTTGCCGCGAGCACCAAGCGTAGACGTCGAATTCTTTCACTCGTGCAGGATGCGCTGAGCCAACTGAGATTGGATATGAAGTATTTGATGTTTGACCTAGAGGCAACACGTCGAGAACGTGATACCTATCGCGAGCAATTGGAAGAGCATTATTGATTAACTGGAAGTGCGGAACACTGTGACCGCGCGGGCAGTTACATCGAGAGTCATCTCAGGCACATTAATCTGGATATTTAAATCCGCCCCCGCATGGCGGAACTGACATTTGGTGATTGTGTTGGTCGTAAGTAAGCTTAAGTAAGCTTCGGCAGTCTCATCATGCCCGTGCCTCATTGAGAGGTCTTTTCTGCGAGATGATGGCGACTGTGGCTTTTCCGGAGTGAAAGAGGCCTCAAGCTCTGCCGACCGATTGGTGCGGCGACTTGGAAGGCGATGGTGTTGATTCCAATGCCGAGCCAGAAAATTAAAAAAATCCCAAAGTCTAGGTGATGCACCGGTGATTTCGGAGCCGAAGCGGGCCCAGCAATCATCTCCGTTGAAGACAGACCTCCGATGATAACTAAGCCAATGAAAAATGTTTGGTGCTTTTTTACATTCATTGCGTTATCACAACTCCTGCGTTTTGCGACATTTATTCTCACATCCGTTGACTGGATACCAGTGTTTACATTGAATGCTAAGAACCTACTGTCTAATATAAATAAGAGCGCGGTGCGGTCCTGTTCATTACTGAAATCGCAAAATCCTTCAGGTAGCACAGCGATGCTGCTTGGTCAAAGTCCCCGCGAGTGGTGTGCATATGCTGATTGATTCTGCGGAAAAACTCGCGCAAACACTTTTCGATCTCAACCTCATTGACGATCGACAACTCAAAGATCTATGGGGAGCGCTTGGCAGCCGAAGCGTATCGTTGGAGCAGTTTTCCGAATTACTCCTGGGCCGCGAGTTTTTGACTGGCTACCAGTTGAATCGTGTGCTTCGCGGTGAAAAAAAGGGATTCTTTTTTGGCGATTACAAGATTCTTTACCTGGTGGGGCGTGGATCATTCGCCCGAGTTTATCGTGCCGTACATCATGTCACGGGTGAAATAGTTGCCTTGAAGATTATGCGGAGAAGTTGCGCGAGAGATCCGCAAAAGGTCGATGATTTTCAACGTGAAGGCACTATGGGGATGACGCTTCGCCATCCGAATATCGTATCCATTTTTGAGATTGCCAGTCATGACAATAGGCATTTTCTTGTCATGGAATTTGTGGAGGGACGTAATCTCCGCGAGTTTATTAAGATCAGAGGGCAGTGCGAACCGGACGAGGCCATTCGATTAATAAAGGATGTGGCCTCGGCGCTGGATTATGCACAGCGCAAAGGCATAACTCATCGTGACGTGAAGTTGAGTAATGTGCTGGTTTCGGGTCGTGGCATCGCAAAGTTGGCAGATTTCGGTCTGGCCGGAGGCATGGACCATGTCGATAATCTCACCGAGCAGGCAAATCCCCGAACGATTGATTACGCTGCCTTGGAGCGGTCGACCGGTGCTCGACGGGATGATCCGCGTAGTGACATTTATTTTACGGGGTGCATGCTCTATCACTTGCTGGCCGGACAACCGCCGCTCTCCGACACTAAAAATCGGATGAACCGACTGGATAAGGACCGATTTGTAAATGTGAAACCCCTGCATAAATTGTTACCCCGCCTGCAGCGACCTGTCTGGGAGGTGGTTGCAAAAGCCATGGAGGTTGAACCCGAGCGGCGGTATCAGTCTCCCAAGGAGTTATTGATCGGGCTTGAGGCTGCTCAACGCACACTTATTGAACCGGATCCAAGTCAGTGGCAGCACCAAGATGATGATACGGTGATTGAGGAAGAGGAGTCGCTTAGCGCGAGAAGGACTAGACCGCAACGTTCGGTGATGCTGGTGGAAGCCGAGACGAACATGCAGAATATGATGCGATCGCATTTGAAAGGTCGAGGTTTTCGCGTGTTGATGACTGAGGATCCCCGTCGAGCGATCGCGCGATTCACGGAGCAAGAGCTTCCTGCGCAATGTCTTGTCTTCAGTGCAGTTGAACTCGGGGAAAAGGCGGTCAAAGCATACGAAACGTTCACGTCAAATCCGGCGACCATGGGGATACCGGCGGTACTCCTGTTAGGCAAGCATCATGAAGAGTGGATCCACAGAACAGATGGCAAAGAACATCACGTAGTTTTGCAAATGCCTATCACGGTCGGAAAATTCCGCGAGGTACTCGATCAGTTGGTGCCCCACGCTATTGCCTAGAACTAGTCCTGCGCGAGGCTTTGCGAATCCCGGTCATGCAAGATCGTTGGATTGCATCTAAGGTCCATTTGGATTCCAATCAATGGGCACTTGCCCGGTATCTTTTAGAAAATTGTTCGCGCGAGAAAACGGCTTACTGCCAAAAAATCCATTGGATGCCGATAATGGTGAGGGGTGTACACTGCAGATTACGTGGTGACGATCGCGGTCGATTTGCGTACCTTTGTCTTGTGCCTTGCGACCCCAAAGAATGAATACAAGATTTTCGCGTTCGCGATTTAGACAGCTAATTACCTCGTCGGTGAAAGGTTCCCAACCTTTTCCCTGATGCGACCCCGCATGTCCTTCCTCGACTGTTAGGCATGCATTTAAAAGCAGTACACCTTGACGGGCCCAATGCTCAAGATTTCCGTGGCCCGGGTGTGAGATGCCAAGGTCATCTTCTAATTCACGATAGATATTCCGCAAAGAGGGTGGTGTTTGTACTCCAGCTGCGACTGAAAAACTGAGTCCATGCGCTTGTCCGGCACCGTGGTACGGATCCTGGCCAAGAATGACAACTTTAACGGCTTCAAACGGTGTTAGTTCAAAGGCCCGGAAAATCTGACTCCCTGGTGGATAAATCCGTTTTCCCTCGGCTTTCTCAGTACGCAGGAATGAACTGAGCGCGGTCATGTACGGTGCATTGAATGCTCCCGCCAAACGTGTTTTCCAGCTGATCTCCATTTTGATGTTACGGGTGGAGTCACTAGCTACCCGTCCCTGACTTTCGTCGTCCGGGCCAAATGCCTGCTTCGGACCCGTGGCTGTTCGACTTGATTTCTTCGGAGGGTCGACCGTTGTTTCGTGGTCTTTTGTCATTCCACTCGCGATGCTGGAGGTAACTCCCGGTTTTTCCTCATTCGCCCCACGTGCCTCAAGCGACACATGAGTCACACCTGCCAGGTGCAGGCTTTCTAGTTCATTGCGTACACATTGCCTGAAATTGTCTCCCGCACTCACTGAAATTCCTCGCCGGATTTAGCACGATTTATTTTTATTGGTTCGGCAAAGTATACGGGTTAGCTCATCATTGCGTCCAGGGTTCCATCAGTATTCTGTTTTTTCGTGGGCTATCATGTTCGAAGGCACCGGCTTAATATGAATCAACAGATGATTTGATTAGATCTGCGATGTGATGATGAACGTTTCGAACTCGCCACGTTTTTACGAACTCATAACGATGCGTGTATGGGGATAAAACCCTTGATTTGTTGAAGCAACGTCGTGGGTTCACTAATTACTTTTTAGAAATTCGCCGGTTTGTTATGGGACTACCTCAAGTAGCAATTGTCGGACGTCCCAATGTAGGAAAGTCGAGTATTTTTAATTGGCTAGCCCAAAAGCGATTGGCAATTGTCGACGACCAAGCGGGAGTCACTCGAGATCGCCTTTCGTATCTTATGTGCCACAGCGATCGCTACTTTGAATTAATCGATACAGGAGGTATCGGTTGTGAAGACGTTGACAACCTCACCGAACAAATTGAGGATCAGATTCAGGCAGCCATCGACTCTGCGGATGTGATTTTATTTGTTGTCGATACGCAAACGGGCGCAATGCCTTTGGATGATGAGGTTGCGAAACGTTTGCGACATGCGATTGATACGCCGGTGCTTTGTGTCGCAAATAAAACGGATAACGAGTCTCTCGACCCCAGCGCAGATGGATTCTATAAGTTGGGGAGAGGGCGTCTAGTACGCACAAGCGTAAAGCAAAACAGGGGCCGATCTACGCTTCTCGATCTTATCGTAGAGCGCCTGCCCGAAACCGTTGACGTAGATGATGCAACGGACTCCGTCACCGAGACACATGCAAAAATCGCAATTGTCGGCAGACGTAACGTTGGGAAGAGTACTTTTATTAATGAACTTGCGGGTACTGAACGTGTAATTGTGAGTGAAGTTCCGGGAACGACTCGAGACAGTATCGACGTGCGATTTGAAATTGATGGGAAGGTATTTACCGCCATCGATACACCGGGCCTGCGACGCAAGAAAAGTGTAAAAACCGACATCGATTTTTATGGATTGCATCGAGCGCAACGAAGCATCCGGCGATCGGATGTTGTCCTAATGTTTTTTGATGCTGGTCAACGCATCAGTAAAGTTGACAAGCAGCTATGTGAAACAATTGCCAATCAATACAAGCCATGTATCTTCGTGGTAAATAAGTGGGATCTCAATGCTGCCAGCATGCCTACCGAAAAGTGGGTTCAGTATTTGCACGATACATTCCGCACGATGCCTTATGTCCCGATTGCGTTTATAACGGCCAAGACTGGGAAGAATGTGAAGGCTTTGGTAAATCATTCACAAATGCTTTTTAAACAAGCCCAGTCTCGAGCGTCGACTTCAATGCTCAATAAAATTTTAAGAAGCGCACTTGAACATAACCCTCCGCCTCTAGATCATCATCACCAGTCTAAGATTTATTACGCTACGCAGGTGAGTGTCCGCCCGCCTACGATTGTCATGTTTTGCAAAAATCCGAAATCATTTTCAGCACCGTACCGCAGATATTTGCTTCGGGCCATGCGAGATAACCTTGAGTGTAGCGAGGTGCCGATCAAGCTTTATTTGCGCAGTCGCGATCGTGACGATCAGAGGGATGAAGTGGCTGCCGCCTCAAAATAGAGCGGCGCAAGTACCTCTCAGCTATGTGCTGTCATCACGAAATAATAAAGTCAAAAAATGCCGACTTTATTGTCCTCTCACGTAAGTGTAATAGACGCATCAATGCGTGCTCGCGCGGTCTGCATTGCGGCTATCGCGAGTAGTAATATCCGACAAATATCCTGTCCTTAAGCACAGCTCGTTTTAGCGATTTGGTAGTGACGCAACCGTGTCGCGTTGAGAAAAATGCTGGCAATGCGCGCATTTCCGATTGTTTTTTTCACCTCTGAACGATGTTCGCGAGGCGTTAATTGGCCTATCACTGGCCATGCGCGATCTCTACAATTCCACGGCTTGAAACCAGATAATTGAGTCAATGGACCGCGATGGGAGGCCTTGATGCGATCGATCGCAGTGATTAACCAGAAGGGTGGCGTCGGCAAGACAACCACAACGGTCAACGTTGCAGCCGCGTTGGCAGAGAGCGGACAGCGGGTTCTGGTGATCGATATGGATCCCCAGGCACACGCCACACTTCACATGGGGATGGAACTTGCTCCAGGGGAATTGTCGATTTACGAAGTCCTTTGCGGAAAATCGTCCTTGGAGCAAGCGACACGAAACATCGACGCCAATCTTTGCTGTGCGGGGAGTCATATTGATCTTGCCGCGGCGGAAATGGAGCTTTCCCATGTCGATGGCCGCGATTTAATCCTCAAAAATCGGCTCACAGAAGTTTCAGAGCAATACGATTACGTGATTATCGACTGCCCGCCATCTCTCGGTGTGTTGACTATCAATGCCCTCGCAGCCGTTGATGAGGTAATTTTGCCGATGCAACCTCATTTTTTAGCCTTACACGGGTTAAGCAAACTTTTACAGACAATTCATCTTGTGGCGCAGCAACTGAACCCGAGTCTGAAATTAATGGGAGTTGCGTTTTGTATGTTTGATTCTGGAACCCGTTTGGCTGCGGAAGTAAGCAGAGACGTAGAACAGTTTTTCGAGCAATCGCGAGATCAAGCCGTTCCGTGGGCCGAGGCGAAGGTTTTCTCTTCGCGAATCCGCCGCAACATCCGTTTAGCGGAAGCGCCAAGTTTCGGACGTTCAATTTTTAACTACGCGCCCGAATCTAACGGCGCCGTGGATTATCGGCAGATGGCTGACGAATTGCTGGATGGTCGTGGCGAAAATGATTCGCGCGCCCGCGCGGCAGCGTAAACTGAATTACATCAGGTTCATTGCAAAGCAATGCCGGTAGAAAATTGAGATTCGCGCCGTTTTTGAAAGGCGTTGGCAAAGTCTGTCAGCTCTGCACACTTGCCTCTTATCCAGTTCCCTCGCCACATCCGCCCTGCCACTTGCAGACGCTATTGGTGTGGCAGGTATATTTGTTGGCGGTTCCGCGATGCTCCTGACCGGCTTATTTGTTACCACCATTTTCATGGCTGCCATGTTTGGAATTTTTACCCGAGCGACATTTTATCACTAGAACCATTCGTTCTCATCCACAATCGCTCCTGTCTTGGCTATTCAATAATCGGAAAATCGGCATGCGATACCTTCGGCCATTCGCACACCGCAGCGTAACGGAAGTAGCGTGCAATGCACCGCAGTGCAGACTGCGCTGTAGCCATTGTGCCGTGTGTCCAGCGGCCTTCAGAGGTCAAGCTTGAGAAGCCTGTGACTGCCAGCAGTCCAGGTGAGCTCGGGGAATTAAGCCAGTTTTATCGATTGTAGAAGGTGGTTCCGAATAGATTTTGTGCAAAATATTTGAACTGTTGAGCATAGATAGCTATCCTGTGGGTATCCGAAGAAAACGGCGATCGCCGTGGCCCCCGTAGGGCGCCGGATGACCTGATTTTTCGCGTTTCATTCGCTGTCTCATCGCATCGCAGTTTTACACCCGAGGGAAACCGGAGAGTTCGTTGTCTGTCTCAAGCAAAGATCTTTCGACGCTGCCCGAGCCATCGTCCTATTTTGGGCGATTCGGTTGGCTCGGTATGGTGACCACCGTATTGATGTTGTTTTTTGCCATGCCCTTCATTGTGAGTCTGGTGATCCTTACAAAACTAACTTCGCGAGGCCCAGGGATTTACCGCCAGACTAGGGTTGGCCTCAAGGGAGAGGTCTTTACGGTTTATAAAATCCGCACTATGGCTAATGACGCAGAATCAAAAAGCGGGCCCGTTTGGACGGCAGGTATCTCAGATCCGCGTGTCACAGCATTGGGAAAATTTATGCGGGCATCGCATCTCGATGAACTACCGCAATTGTTCAATGTGATCAGAGGCGAAATGTCCATAATTGGGCCGAGACCGGAGCGACCTGAATTTACACAATTTCTCGCCAAGGAAATACCAGGTTATGTTGGCCGATTGAGTGTAAAGCCCGGAATTACCGGTTTGGCGCAAATTATCCTTCCCGCGGACAGTGATCTTGAAAGTGTTCAAAAGAAGCTTGATCTCGATTTGGAATATGTCCAAAGTGGAACCTTGATCCTGGATTTCAAAATAGCATTGTGCACGGCCATTAAAATGGTGGGCTTGCGTTCCTCTGATGCGGCAAATTGGCTTGGAGTGATGAAACACACGACATGCCAGAATGGTATTGATGCCCGCGTATCCACCGACACGAACTGTCATGCCGATAGCGACACAGGTTCTACAGGTGATTCCCGGAATCGAAAACGAAAAAGCATCTCTTTGAATGAATTGGTGGAAGGGGTGTCAGGGACAAAAGCAGCAGACCACTCAGCGGACTTGCCAAGTGACGATGGCGTTTCCGAGGACGGACCTGCTGCTAATCTCGGAACCGGACAGTTGGCCGAATCAGGTGGCCTTGGTAGCATCAAGGATCCTCATCAGGGATCCTGATTCGGGATCAATTGGATCGTCCCCAACTTAAAGATGGCTGCCGCTCATGGAATTGTCTCCAGACCCCATGCTCAACGCCTTTACGGTCGATGTTGAGGATTACTTTCAAGTCTCAGCCTTCGAATCGAGCGTTGCTCGGGAGCGATGGCCTGAATTTGAAAGTCGCGTTGTTGCGAATACCCTGCGGATCGCAGATCTCCTGGACGAAAGTGGTGTTCATGGTACTTTCTTCATTTTGGGATGGGTTGCAGAAAGATTTCCTGATTTGGTCAGCGAGCTGCACTCAAGGGGGCACGAAATTGGATCGCATAGTTATTGGCATCGCCTGATTTACTCACAGTCACCGGAAGAGTTTCGGGAAGATCTGAAACGCTCCAGAGATGTACTTCAGGATCTGCTCGGAGTGCGAATCCGTTCGTATCGTGCTCCCAGTTTCTCCATCACACAAAAGTCACTTTGGGCACTTGAGATTCTCGCGGAAGAGGGCTTTACGATTGATTCGTCGGTTTTTCCCGTTTATCACGATCGTTACGGTATTGCGGGTGCACGGCCCGACATTCATTTTCAAGATACACCTTCGGGTCGGCTGACTGAGTTTCCACCGACGATCTTCAAGCTCGGTTGGTGTAATTTGCCTGTATCTGGAGGGGGATACTTTCGCCTCTATCCGTTTGCCTTCACGCAATATTGCTTGTCGCAGGTGAATAAACGCACAAAACACCCGTTTATGTTCTATATTCATCCATGGGAAGTAGACCCGCAGCAGCCCCGCTTGTCCGGACCCTCAGCGATGTCGAAAATGAGACATTACGTGAACCTTCACAGCACCGAGGTAAAGCTCCGGATGCTACTAAACCGATTTAAATTCGGGCGCGCTGACCTCGTCATAGCCGACTATACATGTGCGAATGGGAGTGGTGACGAATGAGTGATACGCTAATGGATGATACGGACTCGCATGTTGCGCGGGCTGAGGCTGTCCTGCCCGGTTCCGCCCGCGGGGATCGTGGCACGGTCATCCGACCTCGCTCTGGTTGGGCGTTTATTAACGTAGGTGAGCTATGGCGTTACCGAGAACTTCTGTTTTTTCTCACATGGCGAGATGTAAAGATCCGTTATAAGCAATCTCTACTGGGGATTGCTTGGGCTGTGATACAGCCCACACTTTACATGGTCGTGTTCACCATCATTTTCGGCAAAATGGCGAAGGTTCCGACCGACGGCATTCCGTACCCACTCTTCTCCTTCTCGGCCCTGATCCTCTGGAACTTTTATGCGGTTGCAATTGCTCAGGCCGGAAACAGTCTGTTGATGTCCTCGCCGCTGGTCACGAAAGTCTATGTGCCGAGACTGACGATCCCGTTTGCATCTGTGGGTTCGGCGCTGTTTGATTTTTTTGTCTCTTTCAGTGTGCTGTTGATGGTCATGGTGTTTTACATAAATTTTTCGGCCGTTGACACATCAGGAGTGCATGTGGGACCCATCATGTTTATGGTGTTCCCGATCCTACTCCTTACCATTTTATTGGCACTTGGAGTCGGTACGATGCTTGCCGCTCTCAATGTCGCCTATCGTGACTTCAAGCACACGATTCCTTTTTTGGTCCAACTTTGGATGTTCTCTACGCCCGCAATCTATATGTCGATCAATGAACCATCAGCGGATGCAGCTGCTCCGGCTGTCGCACAGCAAGACAAGAGTGAGGCTAGCGTAAAAGGGATGGCGGAAGAGAAAACTGCAAATCAGGATGAAGCAGATACCGATGCAAACGCAGAGTTGGGGATCTGGGGCTACGTCAAGAAAGCTTTGCAGTTGAACCCGATGAATGGCCTGATTGCCAGTTTTCGCTCAGCATTGCTCGGGCACGCACTTCCATGGCGGGAACTTGGTTACTCGACGCTCATGGTCGTGATCGGTTTCATTTGTGGCTGTATGTATTTTTACCGGCTTGAGCCGAAATTTGCAGATATCATTTGACATGACACCTATTAGTGATGTGTTGGCCTAATTATGGCTCCTCGAATAAAAGTAGAAAACATTTCCAAGTGCTACCGGATCGGGCAGAAATCGGCCAGTGGCAACGATCCTCGCTATAGAATGTTACGCGACGTTCTAATGGACGCTGTGAAAGCGCCAATCCGTAACCTCCGCAGTGGCGCTGCACTCGGTCGAGTCGAGGATTTTTGGTCACTCAGCGATGTCAGCTTTGATGTCAATGAAGGAGATGCGTTGGCGATCGTAGGGGCCAATGGGGCCGGTAAGTCCACCATTCTAAAAATTCTTACCCAGATAACGACGCCAACCAAGGGGCGTGCTGATTTGCGCGGTCGGGTCGGAAGTTTGCTGGAAGTGGGCACTGGTTTTCATCCTGAGTTGACGGGCCGCGAAAACATTTTTCTCAACGGTTCCATCCTGGGCATGACTCGCTCGGAGATAAAATCTCAATTTGATCAGATTGTGGAATTCGCGGGAATTGAAAAATTTATTGAAACCCCGGTGAAACGATACTCAAGTGGAATGAAAGTACGACTCGGGTTTGCAGTTGCCGCGCACCTTGATCTGGAGATCCTGTTGATTGATGAGGTGCTTGCGGTCGGGGATGCGGAATTTCAGAGAAAATGCTTGGGCAAAATGGACGAAGTCGCCCAATCGGGTCGCACAGTCTTGTTCGTAAGCCACAATATGGCAGCGGTCGAAAATCTTTGCCCGCGCGCTATTTTGCTAGATCATGGCAAACTGCTGATGGATTCTACGAGTCGAGACGTGGTATCGACATATCTTTCTCGACTTGGCACCACGACTGGGACACGAGACCTTACAGATCCGACCATTACACGTGTTGGCACCGGCAAGGCGGAGTTCGAACACATCGAACTTCGAACGCTTACTGGTGACTCTTTGGCTAAACTGGGCATGGGGGACGGCATCCACTTCCATACCGTTTTACGGGCAGAGCAAGAGTTAAGAGGCACGTTTGTCAATTTTATTATTTCGGACGCTCGTGGCGATTTGATTACGATCATTCATGGAAGTGATCAGGGAGATACCACCTTTGACCTTTTCCCCGGCCAGCGGTACGTCGTTGATTGCCGTTTGCCACGACTGAACTTACATCCGGGTATTTATGCGGTATCTATTGAGCTGCGTAGCGGCTACAACCTGAAGGCGGTCGACTTCATTGAACGGGCAGTCGATTTTGAAATTGTTCCTGCCGATGTATTTGGGACAGGCAAACACCCAAAAAAGGCACAGAAAATATTTTTGGAGTCTGAGTGGTCGGCCGTAGCTGCCCCTGCCTGACACAAATATTAGCAAGTTGCTGCCGTGAAGAGGTTGGAGGTTTTCAATGGATTCCATTGGAAAATCGGTGAGGCCAATTCGCCGGATCTGCAGGACGTCCTGAAATGTCTGAAAATCAATGTGATCACAAAGAACCTGCGGTGAACCGTTGCCTGTTTGTGGCACATACATTTCCCCCGATCGCTGCGGTCGGAATCTATCGCACATTGCGTTTTATGCATCATCTGCCCGCATTCGGTTGGGAGGGGATGGTTGTTGCAATGGAGCCAGACGCCGCCAACGACCATCCTGTGGACCATGCATTGTGCAGTCGTATTCCCGCTAACGCGATTGTGAAGCGTGTGGGGGTTTGGCGTCCTTTGGATCGCTTTGTTGAGTGGCTTAAAGCTATGAGGCGATCGATTCGATCGGCGGTGGGAGGCGATGCGGTAAATAACCAACAGGTGACGAAATCAGCGACGTCCCATCTGGCAAGTGATTCGGAAACTCGGAGTGCCCCCCGCACTGCGATCGCCACTATCAAAGACTGGTTACGGAGTGTTCGTGACGTCCTTTTTTTTACACCCGATAATTGTGTGAATTGGGTCGGCCCTGCCGTTCTTGCCGGTTGTCGCTTAGTACGACAGCATCGCCCGAAGGTAATTATTTCGTCCGGCCCACCTCACAGCGCCCACTTGGCCGGATTAGGCATTCACTGGTTGACGCGCGTTCCTTTGATCCTGGATTTACGAGACCCTTGGGCGAGCGACGAATGGCTTGGGACAGAAGACTATAGGATCAGAATGTGGATGCAGAAAAAAATCGAACGAATTTGCGTGCGTTTTGCTGCTTCCGTGATCCTCAATACGGAACGACTCCGACAGAACTTCATTGATAATTATCCACGCCGGTGGGCGCATAAATTCGTGGCTATTCCAAATGGGGTGGATGACCAGATCATCAAACCGGTGGCCGATTATTTATCGGTTGCCCCCCCACGCAGAGACGATGCAGCTCTCACGCTTTGCCACCCGGGAAGTATTTATTGGCATCGTAGTTTGATGCCGATGATCGAAGCGATTCGACACCTTAAGCAATCAGGAGCTCAAATACAGTTCGAGCAGATTGGTCTGGTTGACCATCCGCCCGATCTCGCAGAGCGATTGATAAAATGGGAACTGCCCGAGGTTCACCTCCGTGGTCGTCTAAGCCACGAAGAAACGCTCAAGCAAATGGCAAAATCTGATGTTTTGGTTGTAATTCAACCTATGTCGACTTTGCAGGTTCCCGCTAAATTGTACGAAATGCTGATATTTAAGAAACCAATTCTTGTGATTACGAAAGACGGAGCAACAGCGGATGTGATCAAAGATTTTGGGATCGGTTTCATTGCTGACCCCATGGATCCCTTAAAGATTGCCGATGCGATTCGCTCGCTTGATTCACAAGTGAAATGTCGATCGATCCAAGGTGATTGGGATCGGGCTATCCATGCATTCGACAGTCAGAATCTTACCTCTCGGCTAGTGAATGTGATGACAAAAGTCACAAATTAACAAAGAGATCTGCGGTGACTTCTCTGCTAACACTCGCGCTCTATTTTGTCCTTTCCGGTTATTTACTGTACAAGGCAACGAGTCGGTCTATTTGGAGTGTTGGGTATTACCTTCTTAATTTCTTTATGCAGCCTCAATATTGGTCGTGGGGCAGCGTTTTGCCTGGTGGCATGCGATGGAGTCTTCTCTCTGCCTTGGTCATGTTGGGAAGTGTGTTTCTCAATGGGCAAGAGACAGATTTTCGCGCTGATCGAAACATCAAGCGAGTTTCAATTTTTGCCATTCTGCTGGCAATTAACGGATTGATTGTGCATTACGTGTTTGCACCGCAAGCCGGAAAAAGTTGGCCTATTTATGTTGAGATGGCGAAATTTGTGATTCTTTACTTCGTGATGCAGAAAGCCATTCAATCTAGAAAAGACTTTATGCTCTTGAATTGGTTTTTTGCATTGGGGCTATTTTATTGGGGTTTCGAAGCGAGGGTCCTCGGTCATTTTACGATGGAACAGGGGCGTCTTGAGAATTTTGGTGGACCGGGTTGTGCGAAGTCAAATGAATTGGCAAACATCTGCGTATCGTTGATTCCGATCTACGTAGGATTTATAGCGTTCGTTAAATGGAAAGAAAAAATTATCGTGACGGGAGCTATTCTTCTCGCCATCGAATTAATGATGATGACGCAAAGTCGCGGCGGATTTGTTGGCCTTATTGCTTCAGCTATAGCCATTCTTCTTGTCGCTTCCGGTCGAGTTCGTAAACGCGCACTTCAGGGAGTTGCTTTAGGTTTGCTTGGTTTTATCTTGCTCGCGGGTAACCCAGAGATTATGGCCCGGTTTATGCGGACATTTACAAGTGATACAAATACACGGGAAGCCAAAAGAGATACAACGTCGTCTGAGTCGCGAAAATTTTTCTGGAAGGTCGGGTTGACTATGATAGAGCAGACCCCCTTCGGTACCGGAGGGGACACGTTTGATTCCAAGAGAGCTAGGCGGATCATGCAGAGCAGAGGGGCGTTGCACTATAATAATTCTGTACACCAGGGTTACATCAATGAGGCCCTCGACTGGGGCGTGCAAGGTTTGTTTTGTCATCTGGGATTTGTGGCTTCGGGGATGTGGTGTGCATTTAGGACCATGAGGTTTCGTAAAAAAATTGGTGACCTTGCCAGTGCCTTTTATGGATCGTGTTTGATAGGTGGATTTGCAGCGTGGTTGATGGGGTGCCTGGTAGGAGACTTCTTTTATCTTGAGTGGGGATATTGGCTTGTTATTTTATCAGTTTGTTACGCCAAAATATTTGGTCAAGTAAATTACGGCGTTCTTTCAGATACAAAAGCAACGCAACAACAGGCAGAAACGGGTGATCAAGATTTGCTTAGGGAACTTGCTGTGGGTGCTAAGTAAGGCCTGAATGAGGAGACAGATTTAGAAGTCTATGTGTGGTATTACCGGCGCTTACAGATTATTTTCAAGTCAATCGGTTCCCGGTGAACTCGTCGACCGAATGTGTCAACAGATTGTTCATCGAGGCCCCGACGACCAGGGAATATTTGTTTCTGGTTCGATCGGTCTTGGAATGCGACGACTCAGTATTATCGATCTTGCCACCGGTTCGCAGCCCATCTTTAATGAAGCACGGACCATCTGCACGGTATTTAATGGCGAAATTTATAACTTTCAATCACTACGAAGTGATTTAATTCACCGGGGGCATAAGTTTGCCACTCAGGGAGATACGGAAGTCATTGTTCACCTTTATGAAGAGTATGGGATCGACTTTGTTGAAAAGCTAAATGGCATGTTTTCCATTGCCGTTTGGGATGCGCCGAAAAAGAAACTCACGATTGTTCGTGACCGGCTAGGCCAAAAGCCGCTCTATTACGCACAGACGCGCGACGGACTCTACTTTGGATCCGAATTGAAATGTCTGACGAGCTGTGACTCGGTGCCCCGTGAGTTGGATCACGAGGCGGTGTTTCACTTCTTTACGCTTGGCTATATCCCCCATCCATGGAGCATCTACAAAGAAGTTCGTCAACTTCCGCCAGCCGGACGACTGGTTGCTGATGGAAATGCGCAAACCGTAACAATTGATCGTTATTGGCAATTAGAGGGAGAAATTAACTCCCAGCGACCGCGCGAGGATGCGAGTGAAGAGCTTCTGCATCTTATTGAGGATTCGGTTAAGTTGCGGATGATCAGCGATGTGCCGTTGGGCGCATTTTTAAGTGGCGGATTGGATTCGAGCATCATTGTTGCCCAAATGGCACAGCATAGCAGCAGCCCGGTCAAAACCTTCCATATTGATTTTGCCGAATCGGATTACAGCGAAAAGAAATATGCCCGCGCTGTGGCTGATCGTTTCGGCACGGAGCATCATGAACTGGTAGTCAATCCTTCCGCGGTTGCGATACTTGACGATTTAGTAGAGGCGTTTGACGAGCCGTTCGGGGATTCTTCGGCCGTCCCCACCTGGTATGTTTCTGAAATGACGCGACAGCACGTAACCGTTGCCCTTGCGGGGGACGGTGGAGATGAAAGTTTTGGCGGCTATGAACGATATTTGAGGATTCTCGAGCGCACCACATTGCCGGGCCCCATTCGTGCATTGCTCGGTGCGGGTGGTAAAGCAGTGCACCGATTACTTCCACGCAATGCACCGGGACGTCGATATTTCCGCTCTCTTGGTCTCGATCATCACAAACATTTTATCGTGGGGCCATATGAATTTGAGACGCGAGAAGTTTTGTCGCGAGAATTTCTGGAATCAATTCCTAGTTTTTCCACCTACGATGCAATTGGTCAGGGCCTTGAAACGGCCACACAT
Organism: Planctomycetaceae bacterium UBA7805; assembly: GCA_002480485.1. Taxonomy (GTDB): domain Bacteria; phylum Planctomycetota; class Planctomycetia; order Pirellulales; family UBA7805; genus UBA7805. Next base: position 12,397 of record DLCF01000158.1, on the reverse strand, counting down.
AGAGATCCGCTCAGACCCTATACGAGTTTCGACCTCCACTATTATCTACCGGACGACATTAACGTGAAGGTCGATCGAATGAGTATGGCACATTCGCTCGAACTGAGGGCACCGTTTCTGGACTATCGAATTGCGGAATTTGCCTATAGCCTGCCCGCAAATTGGAAAATCGATGCAAACATCACAAAGTTATTGCTCAAAAATATTTTCGGAAAGCGGTTGCCAAAAGAGGTTACGGCACAGCGAAAATGGGGCTTCGCTTTGCCGATGGAACATTGGTTACGGAAAGAGTTACGTCCGGCTCTCGAGGAGGCATTGGCAGATCCTGTAATGGGTGCTGCTGGTATTTTTTGCGATAAGGAACTTCGATCATTGGCCGAGGAGCACTGGAGCGGAACCCGTGATCGCACGGAAATTCTTTGGCGATATCTGTTTTTCCGACGATGGTGGTACAAGAAGATGGGATAAATCTCTATAAAGCGGGCTGACTTGACTGTGTCAGCTACTTGGCTTGGCGGGAGGCCCGACTCCCTGGAAGAAAACAGATAGTGTGGGCGAGCGACGCTGCTCTCGACGGGTAAGATTCAGTTCGAAGGATAACTTATGTGTGGGATTGCCTCGATTGTGCTTCGATCATCTGGTTCCCCGCAACTCGATGCAGCGCTTCGTAAAATGACCGATGCGCAACTGCATCGGGGGCCTGACGCACAAGGGCATCAAATATTCTCAAAGGGCGATCTGCATGTCGGACTAGGCCATCGAAGATTGAGTATTATCGATCTGGTCGGCGGCATTCAGCCGATGGCAAATGAGGACCATCACATCTGGGTGACCTATAACGGGGAAATTTATAATCATCTCGAGTTGCGGCGAGAATTAATTGGCCGAGGTCATCAATATCGCACCGATAGCGACACGGAAACCATCGTACATGCCTATGAAGAATGGGGTCCTGATTGCGTTGATCGGTTCCGAGGCATGTTTGCCTTCGTGATTTGGGATTCTGTAAAGCAGCAATTATTTGCAGCAAGAGACAAGTTAGGTATTAAACCGCTTTACTATGTCGCTCAGGATGATCGGCTGCTATGTGCCTCTGAAATCAAATCGCTATTTGCCTCGGGCTTGTGCACACCGCGCCTTAACGATCGCCGTTTACCTGAGCTCATGACCTTCGGCTACCTTTCAGGGGAAGAGACACTATTTGAGGGTGTCCAGACGTTGCCCCCCGGTCACCGAATGTTCTGGAGTCCCGAGGGACTCAGCGTGCAACAGTACTGGGATATTCCTGAAATCTCGACCGTATGCTCTGCAGCCAGTGAGGCTGATTGGGTAACGCAGTTCACCGAATTATTTGAAGAGACAGTGCGCATGCGGCTTATGAGCGATGTTCCTTTAGGAGTGTTTCTCAGTGGAGGTCTGGACTCAAGTGCGATTGCGGCGACGATGGCTGGGCAAATGGATGACCCGCTTAAGACATTTTCAGTTGGCTTTGACTCGCAGTATTTCAGTGAATTTTCCTTTGCCCGAGAGGTCGCGACGTCCATTGGTGCCGAGCATCATGAGGTTGTTTTAAGCGCAGAAGATCTCATTACATCCATTCCAAAATTGGTCTGGCACGAAGATAAACCAATCCGTAACCCCTCGAGTGTAGCACTTTATCATGTGGCTGAATTAGCTCGAGAACATGTAAAGGTTGTGCTCACCGGAGAAGGAAGTGACGAACTTTATGCAGGCTACTCTCGCTACTGGGCGACGCTATTTAATTTACGTTGGGGCAAACACTATGAGCGTTTTGTCCCGCAATGGGTACGTGAAAAAGCGATCCGTTCACTGCTCTGGAAATGGCCGCTTCCGTTGTCGATAAAGAAAAAAATGTCCCACACCTTTATTAATCACTCGGTGTGCCCGGAGGAGATTATTTTTGACAACTTTCACGCAATTTTTCCTGCCCGCATTCACGAGTCGCTTTTCAGCTCCGATTTTTATTCGCGCGTGAAGGAAGAAAACCCGTACCAGGATGTAATCTCAATTTATGAAAGTCGTTCCAGCAAGGATGCTCTCGACAAGCTGCTTTACGTTGATCAGAAGACCTATCTGTTGGAATTGTTAATGAAACAGGATCGGATGAGCATGGCTGCTTCGATCGAGAGTCGAGTGCCGTTTCTCGACCATAAAATGGTTGAATTTTCGACGCAGGTACCATCCGAGATGAAACTGCATGGTAAGCAAGTAAAATACATTGTTAAGAAGGCGATGCAGCAGCTGGTACCCGAAACCATACTGACGAGAGAAAAAATGGGCTTTCCTGTTCCACTCCGGCAATGGCTTCACGAGAGCCATGGTTCCCTTTTTTCGAGTGTGCTGGCCAGTGATCGAGTTAAGCAGCGCAATATTTTGAGTGAGCAGTTTGTGAAAACACTCCTGGCGGAGAATCAGACGGGTCAGCGGGATCACACTGATGCATTGTGGACGCTGATGAATTTTGAAATTTGGGCGAGAGTCTTTCTTGATGGCGAAAGTCCCCAAGAGGTATCCGACGAGATCATGTCAAGTTCCCGAGTGGATGGATCTTCTTTCGGAGTGCAACATTAGGTTTTGAAAAATGAGCCTTAAGCTGCGTAAACTTATGGGAATGTCTGCGCGAGAATTACTTTTTCGTGTCAGACATCATTGGGCAACCGCCGCAGAGCGAAGGCAATTTCGGTCAGGCGGATACAACTGGTCAGATTTGAAATGGGCTACAAAACTGTGTCCTCGGCAGTCGACGAAACTTTTACCCGGTGAGCTTGCCGCGTGGTGGCAGCTTCATATGCAAAATCGAGTGGAACCGGTCATGCTACTGGCACCGGATGCCCTGCCAGCGATAGTGTCCCGTTATCGCAAATTGTTCCCAGAGCAAATTGAAGCGGTCGAAACGCGTGCCAGGTTGAATTGCAGCGGCCAGTTTTCGTTTCTCGGAAGCGATGTGGTAATGCAGGAGCCGATCGACTGGCACCGCGACCCGAAAAGTGGGCATCAGTGGGATTCAGTTTTTCACGCGGATGTCGATTTTGCATTTTGTCGCGAAGGTGGAGGAGATGCAAAATATATCTGGGATATCGCTAGGCAAGACTATCTGATTGACTGTGCCATTGCGTTTCGTCTGACCGGCAATGCAGTTTACAGTCAGCAAATTGTTCGTTGGGTAAAAAGTTGGATTACGGAAAATCCGTACCTGGATGGCATCCACTGGAGCAGTGCACTCGAGGTTGCAGCCCGCTCACTAAATTGGCTTTGGAGCTACCAGCTATGTCGTCACGAAGAATTTTTATCAGCCGAGGACCACCTCGTTTGGATCAAAGCGTTTTATCAACACGGGGCCTTTCTGCATCGGCATATCTCTTATTATTTCAGTCCTAATAATCACATCATTGCTGAGTCTGTGGTGTTGTATTTTCTGGGATGCTTTTTTCCAGAATTTGACGAGGCAGAGGCATGGAGATCCCACGGTTGGCGCGTGATAGAGGAGTACGGCCTGCAGCAATTTTACGAAGATGGAGGAAGTACCGAGCAGGCTCTATTTTATCATAACTATTGCCTCGGATTTTTATTACTCGCAATTGTGCTACGCGATGCTCAGGGGGCGCCTGTATCCGAATCCTTGCGGGATCGTATCGAGCGGGCGTTGGAATTCACGATGTGGATGACGCGTAGCGACGGTACAGTACCCCGCATTGGCGATGCGGACAATGCTCGCGCCTTCTGTTTCAGCCACCTTCCGCTGTGGGATTTTAGAAATCTTCTTGCGATCGGGTCAGTGATTTTTGATCGACAAGACATGAAATTTGTCGCCGAAAAATTTTATGAGGATGCGCTATGGCTACTTGGCGAGGAAGGTTATGCCTCCTTCGAGAGTTTGTCGCCCAAGGTTCCTGAGCAGACCTCGCGCACATTTCCTTCGAGCGGTTACTATTTGATGCGGAGCGGGTGGGGAAGCGAGGAAGATCACTTGACGTTCGATGCAGGTCCGATTGCCGAAGGGCTCTATACTTCGGCAATCCCCTCATCCGCACACGGACACAGCGATTTGCTATCTTTCACTCTAACAATGGCGGGCAAACCGCTGATCGTCGATGGTGGATTTTACACTTATGATGAGGATCCCGAGTGGCATCGTTACTTTCGGGAAGCTTCAGCGCACAATACCATTCTGGTCGGTGGTGCATCTCATGCCAATTACCATCTCTCCAATGCGTGGTCATCGGTTGCGGTTCCCGGTCCAATCCATGCCCACACGAGTCGTTTGTTTGATTACGTCGAATCCTCGCATAGTGGGTTTTTCAATATCTCTCCCGCGGTCTCTCATCGAAGATCGATCTACCACGATAGACAATGTCATTGGCTGGTGATGGATCAACTTTCCGGAGCGGGAACCTATCGCGTCGAAGCTTTTTTCCATCTCGCACCTGCCGAGGTAAGGTCGCTCGAGGGTAAGCGGGGAATTTCTATTGAGACCAAACTCGGTCTGGCGGCGGAGCTGGAGGTTTATGATTGGAATGACTGTAATATTGAGACGATCACCGGGGGCGAGGGTCCCGGGGGTGGTTGGATCGGAACCGGCTATGGCTATCGGGAAAGGGCGCCGGTAATTCGGATTTGGGGAGATGTTCCTCTGCCAAACTCCTTCTGTTTTTCGATCAGAAGAGTGGAAAAGCCGATTCCATAATGTACGATTGAAAAAGCGGAGGTTTGGGCGTCAGACCCATGATTTGCTGCCGGGGCCGGGGCCCGAAATCTCAATGAAAATTCTCTTTATTCAGAATCGGATTCTGTTTCCAACCAATACAGGGGGACGCATTCGTACCCTTAATGTGCTCCGCTATTTGTCTCAATGGCATGACGTCACATATCTTTGCAATCTCGAGGCAGGTGAAGAGCCGCATTGCGATGCGATGCGGGAGATCGGAGTACAGTTGGAAACAGTTCCCTGGCGCAGTCCTGCATTGGGTGAATGGAAGTTTTATTTTGGCCTGGCCCTTAATATGTTTTCACGCTTGCCGTTCAATGTAGCTAAGGATAATAATCCCGCATTGCGTGCCAGAGCCGAACAACTTGCATCCCAAGAAAATTACGACTTGATTGTATGCGACTTTTGCCAGATGGTACCGATCGCCAGAGGATTACCATGTCGTGGTCGCCTTTTATTTCAGCACAACGTCGAGGCGCAAATTTTCAGACGTTATATCGAAACCGCATCTAATTGGATTCGACGGTTAGTGATGTATTTGCAATGGAAAAAAATGGTGCGATTTGAAAAAGAGTCAGGCCAGTATTTTGATGCCGTAATTGCCGTTAGCGACCAAGATCGTGAGCAGTTTGAGCGTGACTATGGTTGGAAACACGTACGCATGATCGATACGGCTGTCGACATCGATTTTTTTCAGCCTTCCGCTGAGGCATCACCAAACCAAGTTGCGTTTGTAGGCTCAATGGATTGGTTGCCGAATCAAGAAGGTGTTGAATGGTTTGTGAAACAGGTTTGGCCGATAATTAGGCAGGCGCACCTCGATGCCGAATTTAAGATTGTGGGTCGAAATCCATCACGTCAGGTGGAAGCACTCACGAGCGAAGCGGGGGTCAAAGTGCTGGGTACGGTCCCCGATGTGAGGCCCTATTTGGATCAAGCGTCGGTGGTAGTGACTCCCCTGCTGGTCGGTGGGGGAACGCGTATTAAAATTTTTGAGGCGATGGCCATGGAAAAGGCAGTTGTGAGTACCTCGATTGGAGCGGAAGGTTTGAAAGTTGACGACCAAAAGCACATACTATTAGCTGATTCAGTAATGGACTTCGCAAATGCCGTCAATCGACTGTTGGGCAGTCGCGAAGAGCGGGAACAGCTGGGTAAAACTGCACGGGAGTTGGTTTGTCGGGAATTTGCTGCAGAGTCGGTAGCTCGCCAGTTTGACGCGGTATGTCAGAAAGCTTTGGTGCGATAGGATAGAGCGTGGGATGGAGACCAGACAGAGTTTTCATTTTGCGGAACCTATGGGTCGGAATGAGGAAGCAAATTAAATGAGTCGCATTGCTGTTTTTGGAACCGGTTATGTAGGGTGCGTCACAGCGGCTTGCTTGAGTCGCGATGGCTTTCATACGGTCGGGGTTGATATTGATAGTGGAAAAGTTGCCGCCCTGAATGCAGGAGAATCGCCTGTTGCCGAACCCGGACTCTCCGAATTGGTTTCGGAGCAGGTTGCTGCAGGAAGATTGAGGGCAACCGAGGACTTTCGGGAGGCGATTGCCGAGACTGATCTTGCGATGATTGCGGTGGGGACCCCGTCCGATCGTGCCGGTGCTGTTTCGACTGATGCACTTGAGAAAGTCATCGCGTCGATCGGAGAATCGTTGAAAGAAAAGAGTCACCCTTACACGGTTGTAGTTCGCTCCACGTTGCTGCCGGGCATTCTGGAAAATCGACTTTCACCGCTTCTGTCGGAAACATCTGGTGCAAAGCTTGGCGAGGAAATACATATTTGCAACAACCCCGAATTTCTGCGCGAGAGTGTTGCGCTGCGGGATTACGATGCTCCCCCGTTTGTGGTCGCCGGCGCATCGTCTACTGAAGCAGGTGAGCAGGTGCTGGATCTGTATAAAGGTATTGAAGCGGAAAAAATCGTTACCGATACCTACACTGCCGCGCTGCTCAAATATGCCTGTAATGCCTATCACGCGGTGAAAATTGGATTTGCCAACGAGATTGGTGCATTGGCAAGATCGTTCGGTGCCGATGGCCAGCAGGTCATGGATCTTGTTTGTCGCGACACAAAATTGAACGTATCGCGTGCCTATCTTCGACCCGGCTTTGCGTTTGGAGGTTCTTGCCTGCCAAAGGACTTACGTGCCTTGACCCGTTATGCCGAGGAGCGTGCGATGCATACCAGTCTTTTGCGTTCCGTCCTCCCGTCCAATCAGGAGCACTTGGATCGCGCGATTGAACTGATTGAGGATCGTGGCAAAAAGAAAGTGGGCCTCATCGGCCTCAGTTTCAAGGCGGGAACCGATGATTTGAGGGAAAGTCCCTTTGTGACGCTTGTTGAGACGCTTGTAGGCCGAGGCTATGACATCAAAATTTTTGACCCGGGGATTTCGATTAGTCGCTTGAAAGGTCGGAACCTTGCCTATATTGATCAACGATTGCCTCACTTAGCGGCCTTGCTCGTTGAAGATCTCGAGCAATTGCTCGAGCATGGAGAACTGCTCGTGCTCGGCAATGATATAGCGGATGAGGTTGATCTGAGTTCCCGATCTTCTGATCAGATTGTGGACCTACGGCGATGCCTCGTCGTTTCCGATCACCAGACAGTCAGAGCTTGATTGACCCGTTCACCGGCAACGCCTGTCAGCAGCCGATAGCGATACAGAAATGAATGGCTTTGAGCGAGCATGACTTCAGCCACCGATTTGCAGATCGAACAGGTCCAGGGTGAGGCGTTAAAAGAGCCTAAATTTTTGGCAGCTTGGTCTCAATTTACGGACCAAGCCGCTGGTTTCTATAGCTGTGCGGCATGGTTGCTGGCGACTAGTCAAGGCTTGAATCATGATCCGCACGTCTTGGTTGCACGTCGTGGTGGACAGTGGGTTGGTGTGCTTCCGCTTTCCTTGGTTCGTTCTGCGTTGTTTGGTCGATTTCTCGTGTCACTCCCTTATGTCAATACAGCGGGAGTGGTCGCATGCGATACTGCAGCGGCAGTTGGTCTAATTGATCGCGCGGTGGCGTTGGCCGACGAATTGGATGTTCGCTTTCTGGAATTGCGGCATGAGCGACCTGTCGAGCATCCGCGTTTGAATCAACAGCGGACCGATAAAGTTCATATGCGGTTGCTGTTGCCGGATAGCAGCGAAATGCTCTGGAAGGCTTTGAGCCCCAAAGTACGTAATCAGATTCGTAAGGGCCAGAAGCAGGATTTTGAGATTCATTGGGGTGGGCTTGAAGTGCTGAACGAATTTTATGCGGTCTTCAGTCGTAACATGCGGGATCTAGGGACACCCGTGTTCAGCCAAAAGTTATTTTCATCACTATTAGAAGGATTTCCCGAGAGTGCTGAATTTTGTACTCTGACCACGGCAGGAAGGGCGGCAGCCGGATCCCTTTTGATTCATGGACCCGGAGTCACGCAGGTGCCCAGTGCCAGTGCGCTGCGGGAGTTTAACCGTCAGAATGCCAATATGCTGATGTATTGGCAATTACTCTGCCGAGCGATTGAACGGGGCCAGAAAACGTTCGATTTCGGCCGCAGTAGCCAAGATAGCAACACGTATCGTTTTAAAAAGCAGTGGGGTGCAGAGGGAGAACCGGCAGTCTGGCAATACTATGTACGCAAGGGGGATATTTCAGAAATGCGTCCGGAGAGCGCCAAGTATCGCCTGTTGATCAAGACCTGGCAACGACTTCCTGTGCCGTTGACGCGGTGGATCGGTCCACCGATTGTCCGGGGAATCCCTTGAATAAAATCTTTGGGTTGCATTTTCCATGATACATACTGGTATCACGCTGTTCGTGTCGCTGCATTCGCTTGCCTTAGCTGCGCTACTCGCCGCATGTGGAGCAGCAACCGCTCTTGGGGCAAGTGAATCTGGAAACGTCATTCAATTGGCCAGTGGTGATGATCTCAATGCGGCTTTGCAAAAAGCACAACCGGGAGATCAGCTGGTGCTTGAGGCGGGCGGCGAATTTAAGGGTCCTGTGGTGCTGCCGAATAAAAAGCGATCGCTGGCCGAGGGTCAAAGTCCTTGGATTACGATTCGAAGCTCCAAGCTTTCGGAATTACCACCGGTCGGCCATCGTGTGCGACCGGAGAATGCAGAACAGATGCCGGTCATTTTTACAGATAACACCTATCCGGCAGTCACGGCTGAATTGGCCGCCCACCATTTTCACTTCGTGGGTATTGAAATCGCAAGCAGGACAGAAAAGACTTATGATCTGGTGCGGTTAGGATACGATCGCAAGCGGGGTAGCGTGCACGCGACGACGGTCGATGAGTTGCCTTTCAAGATCGTCTTTGAGCGATGTTATATCCACGGTAATCCGACAGGTTCGATACGCACCGGAATTACGATGAACACGCGTGAATTTGCCGTTTTCGACAGCCATATTTCTGAAATTCATGATAAAAACGCCGACGCGCAGGCTCTCCTCGGATTCAATGCAACCGGACCGTTTAAGATCGTGAATAATTTCCTTGAGGGAGCAGGCGAAAACGTAATGTTTGGAGGCGCCGATCCAAAAATTGATCAAATTGTGCCATCCGATATTTTAATCGAGAGAAATTATTTTTTTAAACCGCTTCGGTGGAAAGAGGGGCATCCTGATTATGATCGCCGGTGGGTTGTAAAAAATATTCTCGAGTTCAAGTGTGCAAAGCGGGCAAACGTCCGAGGAAATATTTTTGAGAATTGTTGGCCTGCCGGCCAATCGGGAAAAGCCATTCTCTTTACACCGCGCAATCAGGGCGGTAAGGCACCCTGGGTGACGGTTGAGGATGTCGTGTTTGAGAACAACGTGTTGCGGAACGTCAACGGATTTTTGCAGATTATTTCGGCTGATGGGGAGCGCGATCGAAAAAGTAAAAGTGTAAAAAATATCCTGATCCGCAACAATTTGCTGCTCCAGGTGGCCGAAAATAATGATCGTGGGATAAGAGCATTTTTCGAACTTGATGGAAGCGACTGGCGCAAGCCGGCCGAAAATGTACGGATTGAACACAACGTGGGATTGTTTGTTCCAGGGCACGGTAAATCGCTGATGCAGATTGGTTCCTCAGGGACAGTGATCGACGGATTTGTCTTCGTCAAAAATATTTTTTCTCTCGGCAGTACAGGCGTCTTCGGCCGGGACAGTACCCCAGGAACGAAAAGCCTGCAAAAGTTTATGAAGCAGTGGAAGTTCCGTGACAACATTCTGATCGGCAATACCCGGGGGCAAACGTATCCTCCGGGAAATGTTACAGTACCCCGAGTGAAGGATGTCGGTTTCGTTGATCCGAGCGTGGGGGACTTTCGTTTATCAAGAACGTCTCCGGGGCAAAGACTTCTGGGTACTGATGATTCACCACCGGGGGTTGATCTAGAGCGTTTGCGGGCGTGGACCGATGGCGTGGATCGGGGTGTGCCACCGGGAGTGAATCCATAAATTGAACCATTGGATTATTGGATAGAGAGGAATAATAGTGGCAGATTTTTGGTGCTGGATTTTCTGGATTGCCTCGGTGGCGATTGTCTATCCCTATTTGATTTATCCGGTTCTGCTTTTGCTGATCCGCCCCTTTTTATTCCGCGCTGCCAGTCAGCCTGAGGACGATTATCGCCCGACAGTTTCCATTATTCTGGCCGCCTACAACGAGGAAGATTGCATTCGGGAGAAGTTGGAGAACTGTCTTGCACTGGATTATCCGGCAGAGAAACTAGAAATCCTGGTCGGATCTGATGCCTCTGAAGATCGGACCAATGAAATTGCCGAAACGTTTGCCGAGCGTGGCGTGCGGTTATTTCCCTATACGCAGCGGGGTGGCAAGATGTCGGTCGTGAATCGACTGGTGTCTGAGGCGACCGGAGAGGTTTGCGTTTTTTCTGATATTTCGGAACTTTTCGATCGCGATGTTATTTTGAAGCTTACGCGACACTTTGCGGATTCCCAGATCGGGGCAGTGACCGGAAACCATATTTACAACGAAGAGAAGTCTGGCATGGGGGTCGGAACCCGTTTTTATTGGCGGTTTCAACGACTGCTCCAATCGATTGAAAGTCGGCTTTCGACAATCTGCATGTGCGATGGCACGATTTACGCCGCCCGCAGGGCCTGGTTTGTTCCGCCGATCAATAACACGATCAACGACGATGTGGCCGTGCCGCTCGGCATTATTCAGCAGGGAAAACGGGTTATTTTTGAACCGGAGGCGGTCGCTCGTGGTGATGTCTTACAGCAGACGCGGCGATTTTTCCGGCAAAAAATTCGTAGTCAATCGGGTAAATACCAGAACTTTTTCCGCTTTCCTCGCATGCTTTTTCCCTGGCCGCTCGCACGATTCTGGATCTACATCTCGCACTCGGTAATGCCGGTGCTGGTCCCCTGGTTCCTGTTGTTAGCGCTATTGACCAATAGCCTACTGGTTATTTTCGGAGGCGGTGAACCGTTATATGCTTGGGCCCTCGGCCTGCAAATCGCATTTTATTTCACGGCTGCCCTGGGTCTGTTGGCCGATCGGATGCAATGGTATCTGCCGCTTACGGCGATTCCCTTTTATTTTGTTACGGCCAACCTGGGATCGATATTCGGATTTTTTGCCTTCATTGCCGGAGCGCAGTCAGCAGCCTGGCGGAAGGTCGAATAAGCGCGCGATAACGTATTCACTGTAAGGTCGATAGGCATGATAGATTCTCACCAAAACGAAATCTTTATCCTTTTTCACGTTCCGAAAACGGGTGGCATCAGTATCAACCACCTACTCAATGAGAAGTTTACCCGAGGGGTCGATTTCATTGACTTAGGTCAACCGGGTGAGGAGGACGACGCCCGGCATGGCCGCTTACCGATTGAAAAACGTTCGCGCGAGGAGCGGTCGAAGGTGCGGGTGATTTCCGGCCACGAGGTATTCATGCGAACAGAGCAATTATTTCCCGACCGGATTCCGAGACGAATTACGTTCTTGCGTAAGCCGGCGAGCCGGATTGTTTCGGCGTTTAATTATGAGACGTCCGATGCGGCGCCCTTTACGCGGTGGGATGCAACGACTCCGTTTGAGACCTGGTATCGCTACCAGGAGCGCGATGTGATGACCAAGTTTCTGGCCAAACGGGTGATCGGCAGTCGTCTGGGTGTGGCCCTGGCACAGTCAAAACGCTTTATCGGCTATCCGGTTAAACGCGGGGCGGGGTCGTGGGTGTTTGAGCAGGTACAGCAAGCACTGAGCGATTTTTGGTTCGTCGGTTGCACCGAGTCGCTTAGCAATGACATGCCGAAAATTGCCCGGCGGATGGGCATTGAGGGTGGGGTTGATAAGCGAAATGCCACGGGCCGCAACTTTTCCCGGCGTCTTGAGTTGACGCCTGAGCTTGAATCGCGACTGACGGAAGATAACCGTTTTGATACTCAGCTTTATCAGCACTGGCAGGGTCAGATTGCAGCACGGCTTGCCGAGATTGAGGCTGAGCCTTCGGCCACTGCGTGACACACCGCTGCATGGCTCAGCGTTTGCCTAAAAACTTCCGGATCTTGACCGTGCGGACTTGCTCGGTCTCGGGTTCCTGCGTGCGGATCTCGACCTGAATCGCTTGGAGCGGCGTGTCGTAAGGAGGAGGCTTGCGAAGATCCTCAGCCGTATCGACGATACCGTCATTATTATTGTCAAAACCGACTTCGCCA
>DLCF01000103.1:4840-5479 GCA_002480485.1 Planctomycetaceae bacterium UBA7805 | reverse complement strand
AGCTTGCAACTGTTCGACAGAAATCTTGGCAAGCTTTTCGTGAGGCATCCAATCGTAGGACACCTTCAAATCAGGGTGACCCGGATTATGCACCCATTGATCAAAAAACGGCAACAGCGAAAGCCCGGTGATTTCTTCGAAGGCCTGTTGCAAATCATGGGTGTCGACACTGCTCAGTTCATTTTTTCTCAGATAGTGGGTGACGCAGCGACGAAAGAGGTCTTCACCCAATTGTGTGCGGAGCATGTGTAGCACCCAACCCCCTTTCGCATACGCCCGCTGATCGAATTGGTCCCAGGCGTGGTTGTACTTTCGCGAGACGATCGGCCGTTTTTCATCTTTATTGTAAAGAATGCCTTTGCGATCGTTGTAAACCGCGTGGAGCAGCGCATCATTGCCATTTTTATAGCCGTCGTACAAATAGGAATAGTAAACGGCAAAACCTTCATTGAGATAAAGTTCGCTCCAGTCTTTGCAGGTCACAAGATCACCGAACCATTGGTGCACCAACTCGTGTGCAATGAGTCCGTAGAGATCGCGGAGATTTTCGCTCTCACTCGGGAATACGGCAATCGGATTGAGCACGGTCAGCGACGTGTTTTCCATGCCACCGATGTGGTAGTCCTCCACGACAACTTG
>DLCF01000103.1:1515-4453 GCA_002480485.1 Planctomycetaceae bacterium UBA7805 | reverse complement strand
GTATCGCGGAACCCGTTGGCAGCGTGCGGGGCGCGGCTTTGCGGCGTAAAAAACCGTATGGGTATATCCTTATATTGATCTTCCAGCTTGGCAAAGTTGCCAGCAGCCAGGGCGATCAGATACGCGACGTGCGGTTTCTCTTGCAGGTAGTGCACACGCTTCATGCCGTCCGCCTCTTTGGCTTCTTCTACCAGGCGACCATTGGAAAGGACGGTGAATTGCTCGGGCACGTGACAAATCACCTCGCTGGTGAACCGCTCGTTGGGATAGTCGATGCTCGGAAACCAATGCCGGGATTCATGCGGTTCACCCTGGGTCCAAATGTGGGTGTCTTGGTCACGGAAGCCGAGTTCGGGTGTGCGGAAATAGAGGCCCCGACGTGGTTCGGCCGAATAATCGATGCGAAGGGTCACCTGCTTGTCGGTTTGCACCGGTGGGTCAAACGCAATTTCCAGGCCCTCGTTGGTCAGTTCATAGCCGGCCAGGGCAACATTGGATTTGATCTCTTTGATGTTTAAATCGACGGCCCCCAGGGTGAGTTCCCGGAGCGGGCGGGCGATCGGTGTAAACGTCAGCACACATTGACCGGTGACCGTGCGAGCCTTGAGGTCGGGCGTGACATCTAAACGCAGATGCTGAAGATCGACTTTCCGATCGGGTGCGTACTGCCTGCCGCTGGCACTCGGCTTAAGTTGATTGATAAAGTCGAATGGAGGCCGGCAATAGCGACAGGCGCGCATTTGTTCAAGCGTTGTTTCCTCACTCGAAGATGGTTGGAGTGGACATGAAAAGCAGACCATCGTAATCAGGAACGCGAATAGAAATCGAAGCGACATAGGAGCCTCTGCGAAGGGGAAACGGTGTCATGAGCAGCTTTCCAGTATCGCTGCTCCCGCTGTCAGGGGCAAGTTGGCGTTCTGCGTGCAGAAGTTCCTTGTTTGAATCTAAAACATAAAAAAGCCCGGCCGATTTCTCGGTCGGGCTCGAAGTTCAAAAGAAGATTGATAAGTTTTCAGGCCGAATTATTTACGGCGACGAAGCATAAGGAGACCGATCGCACCACCAAGCATCAACAAGGCAGCGGTCGGCTCCGGCACAATCGTGCCGTTCCGCAGCGCGGTAAAGTCCTGTGTGATCGATCCTGCCCACCAGACGTTGGGGGCACCAAAGCTGCTGCTTGTCCCATCGTTGCAATCGTTTTTATTGAGATATGGTGTGGGGTCAGCCCCCAACTTGCCCATTTCCTTGGAGCTAATTCCACCAAAATCATCTTTGACCACCGAAAATACTTCCACATCGGAGGCATCAAAGATATGGAAGTGCATGTCATTATTGCCCACGGAAAAATTACCTGCCCCATCTCCACCAATATTGGTTTGGGCGGTCACCAGCGGCGACCCGGAAGTTGCTTCCTCGAGCGTGCTGACATGAATCCACCAGTCACCGGCAGCTGGATCGTAGCTCGTGTCGCTGGAAAGATCGATCGTTGCTTCGAACGAACCGTCGACCTGATCCGGATGCGTGAAATTGCGCTCACCACTTCCGTTGTCTGTCGCGTCCACTTGTATGAGTTGCTGTTCGCTGAAGGTAATGATTGTCCCGGCTTGCAGATTATTTCAGATGTCATCATTGGAAAGTTCTAGAATCCCGCGATCGATGGTCCCATCGCCATACCACAGGTCGGTCCCATCGCCATTATCAGAACCTTCTTCGACCCAACGGATTTCCCAACCACGTATGTCGACATTTTGCCCGGTCACGACGAGTTCGAACCAATTGCCACCATTGCCCTGCACGCGACCGTCCGGCATTCCGGTAAAGGATGCAAAATAAGCATCGCCTTTGGACGAGTCGACATAGTCGTTGCCGTCAATGTACTTGCCACTGCTGATGGCGTTGTACCCGTTCATGATGACCGAATAAGAGATTGGAAGCACTGTCGTGGGGATGGCGGACAGTGAGTTCTCCACGATAACCCGAACAAATTTTGATCATTAGTCTCGTTTCCCCGATCTTGTGACCTTCGATTCGTAGAAACCCCCTGGACAGGGTGAAATGACCCCAAGGTTTTGCGACCCCTCCGTGAAGAAAAGAAAAAGATAGATCGCAAGAAAAATAAATTTTAGCGGATTGTTAGACCGCATGAATTGCGACACGAGCGGCAAGACGTCCGCAATCAAGAAGCGGCAAGCTGTCCAACAGCGCGGACCTCAAACAACCGTGTTGTTCCGCTTACTTCAAAAGCAACCAACAGCAGCGGTTTACCGGTGGGGGAACGACTGGCGGGGATGAATGCCATGGTTTCCGGTCCTAGATCCTGCTTGTTTTGCACATCAGATTTACTTTGCGAAGATTCTCTTCCGGAGACCATGTCAAGCAGCGCAGGTTGTCTCGGATCGGTAACATCGTACACAGCGATGACGCTGGCTCGCTCAAGCGCAATAAATGCTAGAGTCCGATCACCCACCTGGCCCACCGTAATTCCCTCTGGTTCCGGACCCCGTTTGTGACTCCGATCATCCATCTCGGCATTACGATCATTGCTTGAGTTGAAGTGGGCCGGCCACCGCCGGGCAACTTCGCGTTCGAGCCGGTCGCCACTGTCGAAAACCAGCGTGCCATCCGCCGATCGAATCGAAAATGACCGTCCTCCGAAACTCAGCAACCGATCGGGATAGCGGGCACGATCGACTTCTGAGACTGAAATTTCTAATCTCGCGAGTCGTTTTTGATCTTGCTCAGAAATCCCATTGGGCAGCTTTGTCTTGCCTGCTTTTTTAACTTCGCTGTGACCACGGCAGTCACGCGGGTCCCCTTCATCGGCAGTTAAAAGATAGATTTCGCCATCGACTTGCATCGTCGCAATCGCATCGGGCTGATAAAGGCCCCACACAGGCGCAGTTTCAATTTTGATACAACCCTTTTTATTTTTTCCATC
>DLCF01000103.1:0-1183 GCA_002480485.1 Planctomycetaceae bacterium UBA7805 | reverse complement strand
CTCACATCCATGGCATTGCCTTTGACACCATGGTTTTTCAGGCCGCAGGTGAAAATATTCGATATTTTTCGGTTACCGATATCAAGCATCGCAATGGCATTGTTTTCCTGCAGAGTGATCCATGCGTGCTTGGCGTCCGGGGCGATGGCAATGTACTCAGGTTCTAAATCCTCAGACACCGTTGCCCGTTTGTCGGCATGTTTTTTACTCGGCCCGCAGATGCGAACGCCTTGAGCGATCAATTGATCTCGCTGTGAATTAAATGACTCAAAGCCGACCATTGTGAGTTCCGGTTTCACATTCACACCCCGCCAGTGAATCAGGCTGATTGATCCCGGAGGGTCGATATCATAATCCTTATTGGGCCGCCCTTCATTGGCGACTAGTACGGTTTTCTGATCGGGTGCGATACAAACCATATCGGGATTGGCACCCACCTCGAGTTGCTCAAGTACATTGCCGCTCGCAGGATCAAGAAAGAGCAATTTGCCCTTATCCGTTTCTCGCGGCGCCGCAACAGCGACGGCCAGGAAAGCATCGCATACCGCTAGGCTGTTGGGCTGCCCCGTTTTAGATAAGTCCCAGCGTGCGATCAATTCACCCGTTTTCAAATCAAGCACATCGACGCAATCTTCATCTGCATTGGTCACATACACACGGCCACGTTGTGGCAAGCAGGCGACCACCTCGGCCGCGCTTTTATCAAATCGGCCATGTGCATGCGACCAGATGGGATGCAGGGTCACCGATGAATCACCCAAAAGATACGATGGCGATGCCAGCCATGCAAAAAGCAGCAGAATTAAGTGTACAGCAGAGCGGGTGCGCCAATTTAATCGAGGATACATGATATCAAATCCGTTGATGTTGAAGTCTCACATCAGCGCGTCGATTACGCTGGTGCTCATCCTTCCGAGAATTCATTTCCCAATCCCTGTGGTCGCTCCTAAATGTGGATTGGACTCGTGTAGCGGTCGCAATTTAGGGACGACTTGTTAAGAAAGAATGAAGGTCAGGTATATGATTCGTTAAATTATTTTTTTCGGAAAATGCGTAATTTGCACCAAACACAGAAGGGCTGCTCACCGCGATCCAGCGACTTTCGATGCGAATTTTTAAAAAACCCGCACAAAAAGGGGGAGGTAATCTTTCGAGCGAAAAGATTGAACTTGGGTGATGCAAA
>DLCF01000004.1 GCA_002480485.1 Planctomycetaceae bacterium UBA7805 | reverse complement strand
TCGGGTGTATTGCGAGGAAGAGTCCAGGCCACGAACTCCTCTGAATCGGTGATGTCACCACTCCCACCCGGACGGATACCGATGACTTTTCCCTTTTTTGCTGTGGGCACCACAATCAATCCGGGGCTGCAGGCAGGCGAGGCCACAAAGCGGAGCGTTTTGTTGTATTTATCTTTTGGATTCAAATTGCCACATCGCCAGATTTCGCTGCCATCGTCTAATCGGTGCGCGATGCAATAATCGGCACCATGCGTAACGAGGAACCGCTGCTGGTCGTCTTCGTACAGGACTGGCGATGTGTAAGAGTGTTTGCATTCATCAATCGCATTGGTCTTCCGCTCGTGCTTCCAAATTTCTTTACCGGTCCGTTTGTCGATCGCAACAACGAATCCGGTATGCGGGTCTTCATTCCACGGGCCATGGATCAGTTGCACATACAAGGCGTCGCCGTCGAGCAATGGTGTGCTTGAGAGTCCGAACTGAATATCGAAGGCTCCGTATTCATCCTGCATATCCTTTTTCCAGATTTCGTTGCCCTCCATGTCGTAGCAGGCAAGCAGGCCGTTGGCCATAAAGGCATAGACATGTTCACCGTCCGTGCTCGGCGACGGAGAGGCATAGTTGCCCTCATCGCCGCGGACCGCTTCATTGCCATCGCCTACTTTCCGTGTCCAGAGTAGCTTGCCAGAAGTGTCGGCACAGAGCAGCAGCAAATCTTTACCGTTCTCTCCGACGCTCGTCATAAAGATGCGGTCTCCCGCCACTACCGGTGTTGCGCCGGCAGGTCCTGGCATCGACAATTTCCAAAGCACGTTCTGCTGCTGATCCCAACGCGTGGGAAGATTCGTCTCGCTGGTTTTTCCATCGCCTTTCGGCCCGCGCCATCCGGGCCAAACCGAGGTGGACTCAGCAGCAGCCCACCCGTTCAACAGAATCATAAGAAGGGTAAGGCACATCAGGGTTGCCAGGATTCGAGGGATTCGGGTGTGCATCGGAAAACTCCAACGTTCAATTCACTGCTTAGCTGCCAAGAGGTTACGCTAGTTTCGGACAATTCGCAAAGCCGGTCAAGCAAGGTTGGCATGAGTGGCTCGAGTGCGTTGTCTCTGCATCTTAGTCAGATTACAATCGCAAAAAGCCGAAAATGACCCTCTCTTGCGGGATACCCCGATTGATGAAAATCTCAACGCTCCCGCATCTTTATCGAAATGTGAACCGCTGGGGCGAGATTCTCACCATTCTCAGTAAATATGGCTTGGCCGACTGGCTGAGTTCATTTGATCTGCAATTCGCGAAGGGCTGGCTCAAGGATAGCCACGGTGGGACCCTCACTACACAATCGCGGCAGACGCGATTCAGACTCGCGTTAACCGAACTCGGGCCAACCTTTATTAAACTGGGTCAGATCCTCAGTACCCGACCCGACATTGTTGGAGTGCAGTTTGCGGGAGAACTCGCTCAGTTGCAGAGTGACGTTGATGCGACACCGGCCGATCAGGTGGCTCAGACCATTGAAGCTGAACTTGGTGAGTCGGTCGATGAGCTGTTTGATGAATTCAATCCCACGCCGCTCGCCTCGGCGTCGATCGGACAAGTCCATGCAGCCCGTCTGAAAACGGGTGAAGAGGTGGTGGTAAAGGTGCAGCACCCGAATATCGAACAGAAGGTTCGAATCGACCTCGATATTCTCGCCGGTCTTGCCCATCTGGCCGAGCGTATACCGGAATTTGTGAATTACCGTCCGCGAGCCACTGCCGCCGAATTTCAAAGAACGCTCGTGCGGGAACTCGACTTTGGCCGCGAAGAGCGAAATATGTTGCAGTTTATTCAGAACTTCAAAGATAGTCCTGCGATTAAAATTCCGCGCCCATTTCCAAAATATTGCACTTCACGGGTGCTGACGATGGAACGGATAGATGGCACAAAACTTTCAGACCGCGATGCAATTATGTCTGCCGGTCTCGACATGCAGCAGTTGGCTCGTCGCGGCGCTGAGCTCTATCTGGAAATGATTTTTTCACACGGCTTCTATCACGCTGACCCCCACCCGGGAAACATTTTGCTTCTTTCGGGCAATATCATCGGCCTGCTCGATTTCGGTATGGTCGGTCGACTCGAAGAATCGCTTCGCGAGGACATTGAGAACATGCTCCTGGCGATCGTCAATTCGGATGAAACCACGCTTACCGATGTAATCATCCGTATCGGGGACGTGCCCTTTAATCTGGATGAGAGCATGTTGCGACTGGAGATCGCTGACTTTGTCGGCCACTACGGTAATCAACCGCTTGACCAACTTGACCTTTCGTCGCTGCTCAACGAGATGATGGAAATCATCCGCCGTTATCACGTGATGCTGCCGCCCCAAATCGGCTTGTTGCTAAAGACGCTGATCATGCTCGAGGGAACGGCACGCGAAATTAACCCGCAGTTCAGTCTGATCGAGGTAATGCAGCCGTTTCAAAAAGAGGTCATACAGCGCCGACTTTCTCCAAAACGAAAAATTCAAAAGGTCCGGCGGGTGATGCTTGAGGTCGAACATCTACTGGAGGTCCTGCCCGGACGATTGAATAAGATTCTGGCTCAAGTGCAAAAGGGGCAGTTTGATGTACAACTCAAACACCGTGGCCTCGAACCCTCGGTGAACCGCTTGGTGCTCGGCATGCTTGCCAGTGCACTGTTTCTTGGATCTTCGCTGCTATTGAGTCTTAAGGTTTGGCCCGTGCTGTTTGACCGGATCTCAGTGCTGGGCGCCATCGGTTGTGGCGTAAGCTTTTTACTAGGCCTGCGTCTGTTACGGGCCATCGGGAAGTCCGGGCATTTAGAGCGGCGAGATGACCTTCGCGATGGCTCTTAGCCGATCAAAACAGATCGACTCCAAAAACCCTCCAGTACCTGATCTGCTCAGCCCGCGCGGGCCGGCAGAAAAGTAGTCAGGTGCAGATACGGTCGGTGAATGATCGCCGGCACTGCATGTTGGTCGGACTGGCTGGCACCTTCCGATCCGACCGAATCAGCAGCGATTACTGCGATTTCACCCGCCTCGGTCGCCAAATGCACTTTGAGCACCGTTTCAATCTTTTTGTTGAGTTGATCCAACTCGCTCAGGACCTGATCCTGTAGAGCTTCGATCTCATCAAGCAGTGGATTGGCAGAGACATGCTCCACAGAGGGCCTCATTCGGCATAGGTAGTTAGCGGTCCGCTGATCTCTTGCCTTCCTTTTTCGGCTGTTTTTCGGCACGTAAATAGCGGGTTTTCGACTTTCACCCGGGGCAGCCTCGGAACGTGGGGTAAGTTTGCCGTTTGCAGCGGTGGTGCCAGGCCGGACGCGACGATTGTTCGGGAAAAGCGGCGACTGCCGGGGGTGCTGTTTGTCCGGGCCCTAGCGTTTGGGGAAGCGGGTGGACACCTCGCCAGTGCGTCCACTACACTGTAGGGCTCGATGCGGGCGGTGGCCCGGTTTCATTTATACACTCACGAAAGGGAGCGATGTGGTTAAGTTGACGGTGCGGGATCGCGAGTCGATCCAAGAGGCGGTCCGCCGCTTTCGAAAATTAGTCGAACGAAGCGGAATTAAAAAAGAAATGCGCCGTCGTGAGTACTATGAGAAGCCGAGTGAAGTGAAACGGCGAGCAAAAATTCGCGCTGAACGCCGCAATCGCCGCAGTCGGCTGTTAGGCGAAATTTAATTCGCATCTTGAGGCCGCTTGTAGTCGCTGCCAGGCCACGATCTTTGTGGAACGCTGCCCAGGTTAAGATTTCCAGCTATCCCTGCATTTTTTCAGGAATTGTCTGACAGAACGCCTGGATTTCATCACGCACTCGCCGATAGTGCTCAAGCGCTGCAGCTTCATCTGCCTCAGATGCTGCCAAATGGGGTGGGTCATCAAACGGAACATGTAACCGTGTTGCTTGACCCGGGAGCGTGGGACATCGCTGATCTGCATCGCTGCAAACGGTCACCACAAAATCAAAAGGTACATCGGTAATTTCATCAGGCGTCTTGGAGTGCTGGCCCGAGATGTCAATGCCAACTTCCTCCATCACAACCACTGCTCGCGGATCAAGTTGGCTCTTTGTGATGCCCGCCGAATAGGGTTCGATAATTTCCCCGAAGATTGCACGTGTGAATCCCTCGGCCATCTGGCTCCGGCAGGAATTACCAGTGCAGAGAAAAAGTAGATTGAGTTTATTGAGCATCGGGTGCCTCTTTCTTTTTTGCGGTGCAGGGTTTTCAGCCACCTGCACGCTAGTCTCCGTAACCGTTCGGGTGATCGCATCGCCATCGCCAGGCCGATTCGATGATCTGTTGCAACTGAGGGAATTGAGGTTGCCAACCTAGCTCGCGACGGATTTGGCCGCTGTCGGCAATCAGTTCGGCAGGATCGCCCGCGCGACGCGGTCCCATCCGACTGGGGATCGGGTGCCCGGTGATCGCGCGGGCCGTTTCGATAACCTCCAGCACGCTGAAACCTTCTCCATTGCCAAGGTTATAGGTCCGGCTACCCTGGTCGAGTGCCCCGAGTGCTAAAATATGTGCATCGGCCAAGTCAGAGATATGAATGTAATCGCGGACGCACGTACCGTCGCGCGTCGGATAGTCATCGCCAAAAATGGCGATATGCTCCCGCACGCCCAACGCAACCTCTAGCACGAGTGGAATCAGATGGCACTCGGGCGTGTGATCCTCCCCCCGCTCAAGGCTCGCGCCGGCCGCATTGAAATAGCGTAGCGCAGCATAGCGAAGGTCGTGCGTTTGCTCCAACCAGAAAAGCATTCTCTCGAGCATTTGCTTTGACTCTCCGTAGGGACTCCCGGGTCGAATCTGCTCCTGCTCGGTAATGGGAATCCGCTCGGGATCGTCAAAAAGATTTGCGGTTGAAGAAAGCACAAATCGTTTGACATCGTGCTGGAGCATGCACTCGAGCAGGTTGCACCCGCACACCACGTTCTCGCCAAGGTAAAGGAAGGGCTTTTGCATCGATTCACCGACCAACGTGCGGGAAGCAAAATGCATGACCGCATCGATCGAGTGCGCGGAAAAAACAGATTCGATCGCATCCGCATCCGATAGATCGCCCTCGATGAATGCCGCCTGCGGATGGACCGCAGCCCGATGCCCCTGGCTTAGATTGTCGAACACGACAACGTCGTGACCGGCAGAAATCAGGCGTTCCACAGTGACACACCCGATATATCCGGCACCACCGGTCACAAGAACTTTCATCAACCAATCACCGTAATGGGTGTGGGCCCCGCTGTTGTCGGCAAAAAGCCGAGAAAAAACAAAAAAAGTCGTTTTTTCTCGCTGTCGCCGCCTGCGGTAGGCCATCTTTGCCTGGAGGGTTTCCGGTTCAGATGCTTTACGGCATCTGTCCTGAGAACCCAAAACGCGACTTTATTCGCAGGTTAAGACTATACTGAAAAGCATGGCTCGTACAAGTAAACGCCCGCTCTGGGATCGAATTTTGCGCTCCAAATCCGCTCGGAAAGGTGCCCGAGGTCCCGTTGCCCCGCCCCTCCGATGCGAGCGCCTCGAAGAGCGGATGCTGTTGACTGCTGACCTAATGACCTCACCCGGGGTGGTCCTGCACACCAATCAAGGTGATATCGGCATCGATCTCTTTGCCGCAGAAACCCCGATCACGGTCGATAACTTTTTAAATTATGTGAACGACGGGGACTACGACAACGTCTTTTTCCATCGTTCGGTTCCCGGTTTTATTATCCAGACCGGTGGCTTCAGTACCACGCAGGCATTGTTCGAGGGTTCGGTGCCAAGTTCGATCGCTACCGACCCTCCGATACTCAATGAACCTGGCATTTCCAACATCAGGGCCACCGTCGCGATGGCCAAGTTGGCTGAAGACCCGAACAGTGCCACCAGTCAATTCTTTGTGAATCTCGCAGATAACAGCAGCAATCTCGATAACCAGAATGGCGGCTTCACCGTTTTCGGTAACGTCGCCGATATGACCGTGCCCGATGCAATTGCAAGTCTGCCGACGTTTGCGTTTGCCTCTCCCTACACCAATTTGCCGCTGGCGGGCAGTGCGCCGAATCAAACATTGGTGGTCATCGAATCGGTTTCGGGGGATGGCGAAATTCGCGGTACACTCTTTGAAGATACCGACCGTGATGGGCAACAGGGTGTCGGTGAGTCGGTCATTTCCGGGGGCAGCCTGTTTGTCGACGCCAACGACGATGGCATTCTCGATCCGGGCGAACTGACCACCGTAACCGACGTAGACGGCAGCTATAGTTTCAACGTGGTCGGAGGTCAGACTCACGTTGTGCGGCAGGTGCTTCCGATTGGTAACGAAGCAACGATCGGCGATGGGCGACTAGCGGTCGACGTTGAGATCGGTCGTGTTGCAGCGCAAAGCAACCTCGGTCAGGTCAGCCTGCCGGCGGTGGAAGTCGTGGCCTCGAACCCGACCGCCGATGAGCAAGGTTCTCAAAGCGGCACGTTCACAATCAGCGTCTCGGGCGCTTCGGGTCCGGTAGAGGTGTTTTACTCGCTGACCGGATCTGCCAGCAACGGCAGTGATTATACGGCGGTTGCCGGCTCTCTGTTGGTCGATGGTAACGGAGTCGTTTCGATCGATCCGATTGATGATAACCAATACAATGAAGGCACCGAGACGGTGGTGCTTACGCTCTCCTCCGCGATCGAATCATACGTGCTAGGTGCTGCGACGGTGGCCACTGTAGAGATCGCAGACAACGACGTGGCCAGCGTGGCGGCGGACTCTTTTTCTCTTTACGAGACGGCAATTGATACAGTGCTTGATGTTCTTGCGAACGACACGCTACCCGGTGGCGTGGCCGTCACGAGCGTCAGCACTCCTGCCCAGGCGGGCACGGCACTGATTACCGGTGGCGGACAGTCGATCACCTATAATCCGCCCGGTGGTTATCGGGGCGATGAAACATTTTCCTACACGGTGACCCTACCCGATACGAGCACCCTGACCGCAGTCGCGACGGTGACGGTGATCGCTGATTTGCCGACGGCAACCGCCGATCTTTTTGCGGCGGATGAAGATAGCAGTGGCAATGTGCTTCAGGTGCTTAGTAATGACTTTCTGGACAGTGGTACAGGAGATCTTTTATCGATTCTTTCAACTACCACGCCGTCGGCCGGTGGCACGATCACCATTGCAGGCGACGGCCTGACGCTGCTTTACACACCAGCGGCAAATTTTAGTGGCGATGAAACGTTCTCCTACACCATCGAGGGACCGGTGGGCGATCAGGCAACGGCTGAGGTCACTGTCACAGTGGCCTCGCAGGCCGACGCGCCGATTCCGGAAGACGATAGCTACAGCATCGCAGAGGACAGTCCGCAAACGAGTCTGGCCGTCCTTAGCAATGACAGTCTTCCGCCCGGTGAAAGCGGCACCCTGACGCTGACTGCCGTTGCGATTCCATCGAGCGGTGGCACGGTGAGTATCAGTGGTGATGCATTACTATATACGCCGGCCGCTAATTTCAGCGGGACCGAAACACTTGCCTATACCGTGCAGACCCCGCTCGGTGGTACCGCGACTGCGAGCGTTACAATCACGGTGACTCCGTCGCCCGATGCGCCCCTGCTGGTCGCCGATACTATCAGTGTTGCCGAAGACACCGGGCAGATTAATCTGGCAGTGCTCAATAACGACACGGTTCCTGAAGGGGAGAGCGGACCGCTGGTGATAACGTCGGTCGAGACCCCCTCAGCTGGCGGCACAGTCAGTAACACGAGTACCGCGTTGCTCTATACTCCGGCCGCCAACTTCAGTGGAACAGAGACGATCTCTTATACCGTGACTGCGCCGCACGGTGGCACAGCAATCGGAAGCGTGACGATCACGGTTACGCCCGAGCCAGATACACCAATACTGCTCACCGATATTTTATTGGTCGCCGAAGACAGTACCGCAACAACGCTTGCGGTGCTTGAAAACGACATCATTCCCGATGGGGAAAGTGGTTCACTGGTGATTTCCGCAGTTGGCACACCCTCGGCCGCGGGCTCGGTGAGTAATCTTGGGTCTGCCCTGCTCTACACCCCTGCCGCTGATTTCAACGGAACCGAGACGATTTTTTATACGGTCACTGCCCCGCACGGTGGCACGGCGAGCGCAACGGCGACCATTACAGTCACGCCAGAACCTGATGCCCCACTTGTGGAAGATGACTCGTACACACGAGCGGAAAACAGTGGCACATCGACGCTCACCGTGCTAGATAACGATAACCTACCGCCCGGCGAAAGTGGCACGCTGGTCCTCTCGGCGGTCGGCACGCCATCTGCTGGAGGCTCTGTGAGCATCAGCGGCGATACCCTCCTCTACACACCGGCCACCGCCTTCAGCGGTATCGAGACGATTGACTATACGGTGACGGGGCCGGATGGAGGTACGGCATCAGCGACGGTGACCATGACGGTTTATTCCTTCACCTCGCCGGTCGATCCAGTGGATCTCGCAGGTCAGACCGGTGGCGGTCTAGATCAACTCGGTGGCACAGCGTTCGCATTCTCATCGGTCGAAAGCGAAGGCGGCGACTTTTCCGCCGTTTACAATACGGTCACGATTGAGAATGTGGCTGAAATTCTTCCCGGATTTAATGCCGAGGTGGTCGACGGATCGAGTGGACAGGTCTGGGATCTGAATTTCACGGGCAGCTTCTCCGGCGAGGTACAGCTTACCCTTCGCTATGATCCGACCTTGATCGATGGGGCTGATCTGGCTTTGGCTCACGTGCATGAAGGAACGACGCAAATCCTCACGGCGATGCCCGTCGGCAGCAACGGACCTGCCCCGCTGAACCAATACATTGTGGATGAATCGC
>DLCF01000125.1 GCA_002480485.1 Planctomycetaceae bacterium UBA7805 | reverse complement strand
GATCCGAGCGCAACTCTGGGCCCCAAACAGCGAAGTTGTCGGGCCAGACACGTTTAATCAGCTGTTTACGATGCATGGCACGACAATGATCTTTTTTGTGCTGATGCCCATGCTCTCGGGTTTCGCAAACTATCTGGTGCCCTTGATGATCGGCGCTCGCGATGTGGCATTTCCCCGCCTCAATGCGCTTGGTTTCTGGTTATCGTTTTTCGGTGGTTGCCTGCTCTACTTTACATATTTCGGCGCGCAAGGACTTTATGGTGCAGCCAGCGCACCGGACATCGGTTGGTTCGCTTATGCACCTTTGACATCACCCGCGTATGCCCGCGGCAATGCGACCGATTACTGGATTCTGGGGACCATGCTTACCGGTGCCGGCACTATCTCTTTCGGCGTAAATCTGCTGGCAACGATTTTTACAATGCGGGCTCCCGGCATGCTGCTGACGAAATTGCCCCTGTTTGTCTACATCTTTATGATTGACGCGGCATTGATCATCATTGCGTTTCCGCCACTCACCGCCGCACAAGTCATGTTGCTTCTCGATCGTTATGCGGGTGCGCACTTTTTTGATCCGCAAAACGGTGGTTCCGCTGTGCTGTGGCAGCACCTCTTCTGGTTTTTCGGTCACCCGGAAGTTTATATCCTTGCACTCCCTGCGTTTGCGATCGCGTCAGAAGTCATTCCAGTCTTTGCGCGGAAGGTAATCTTCGGATATGCATCAATGGCTGCGGCCACGGCGGCGATTGCATTTATCAGCCTTGGTGTCTGGGTGCATCATATGTTCACCGTCGGGCTGAGTGACGTGGTCGACACCATTTTTGCCGCTTCGACGTTTTTGATTGCGATTCCCACCGGCATTAAAATTTTTAACTGGACGGCCACGCTATACGGAGGACGAATCCGATTGAAAACTCCGATGCTGTTCGCGCTCGGGTTTCTGTCGATGTTTCTTATCGGTGGCCTTACCGGCATCATGCTTTCAGTCGTGCCATTCGACTGGCAGGTATCAGATAGTTATTTCCTGATCGGCCATTTTCACTATGTGCTTTTTGGTGGATCGCTGTTCTCGCTGATTGCCGGGTTCTACTACTGGTATCCCAAGATGACGGGTCGGATCATGAGCGAGAAAATTGGAATCCTGCAGTTTGTTTTCACTTTTGTCGGATTTAACGTGCTATTTTTCCCGATGCATATCTCGGGACTTTTGGGGATGCCGCGTCGCATCTACACCTACACGGAACCGGGATGGGTGCTGTGGAATCAGCTCTCCACGATCGGAGCCGCGATCATGGGGGTGGGATTTCTCTTTTTCTTTTTCAATCTGATCTGGTCGCTGCGACACGGCAAATTGGCCGGTGACGATCCTTGGGATGCATGGACTCTTGAATGGACCACGCCCTCACCGCCCCCGGTATACAATTTCGAAAAGACACCCGCGGTACGGAGTCGTAGACCGCTCTGGGACTTAAAGCATCCGGATGATCCGGACTGGGAACACGAGTAAACATGAGCACTGCCGCACTGACCAACGAACAGCAACACCCGCAGCACCATCCGTCTCCGTTGACGACGCTCGAAACCGGTGTCGTTGCGTTTCTGATTTCCGAGGTCGCCCTCTTCAGTACGCTGATTACCACTTATGTGATCTTCCTGGGGGCTGAGACACCCGGCGCGGATCCATCGCTGATGCCGACTCCGGGCAACACCCTCGATCTGGGCCTAGTCCTAATCAATTCTGTTTGTTTGATCAGCAGCAGTGGCACGATTCACCTTGCCCTCAAAGCACGCAAGCGCGGTGCGCATCGAAGTTATCTGACTTGGTTTGGTGTCACAATTTTGCTTGGTATCGAATTTATTTTCGGCACTGGCTACGAATGGTACGGCTTGATGACCGAAAAGCAACTGTGGATCAGCACCAACAGTTTCGGCAGCACGTTTTACACGCTGATCGGTTTTCATGCCTTCCACGTTTCGATTGGCATCATCGTCATGATGATCCTCTGGGTGGTCGAAGCGGGCCGTTGCTTGAAGGCAGAAAGCGAAGCGCCCGAATTGGTTTCGTGGTATTGGCACTTTGTGGATGGCGTGTGGATCCTAATTTTTACTTTGGTTTATTTGATTGGTCGCTAAGGGAATGCAAGAAAACGGCGCACAAAACAGTCCCAACGAGGGCATTGCGATGCCTCGGCCGACCTCTGCGCCGATTGTCATCTCATTCGGCGCGATGTGCATAGCCGCTGGTTTAGTGCTGAACTGGATGTTTTCCGTTGTCGGCCTGATCTTATTTTTTTCCGGGATCATCCGTTGGATTTATATTCTTGCGACCGATACGGGAGAGGAACTGCTACCACTTGGTGCGAGTCCGCAACCGATCCGTCAATCTCGGGTCCAGGTTGAGCCGTTGCGTCCTGGAATGCCAGGACATCGCATGCGAATCCCCGACAAAGTGCATCCGGTTTCAGCTGGTTTTAAAGGCGGGGCGATCGGCGGTGTGGCGATGGCAGTTACAGCCCTCACTTACGGGCTCATCAGCGGGCGAGGGATTTGGTATCCGGTGAACCTGTTGGGGGGCATGATCATCCCGAGTATCGGG
This sequence comes from Planctomycetaceae bacterium UBA7805, assembly GCA_002480485.1. Lineage (GTDB taxonomy): Bacteria > Planctomycetota > Planctomycetia > Pirellulales > UBA7805 > UBA7805. Next base: position 2,593 of record DLCF01000125.1, on the reverse strand, counting down.
ACCTGGACCGATGAACAACTGGGTGAATTTCATCTATTGGCACTGTTTCTAGGTTCAATCATCTTTATCTTGACCGCACTTGGTGTCGGTTTGATGTTCGGCATTCTGCTGCCGACGATGCCTCGGGTGCCGATCCTCTGGGGTGGCCTGGTGGCCCCGCTGCTTTGGACGGGGGCGATTTATGGTTTCATGGGCATTTTGAATCCGCCATTGAGCGAGCATGTCGACTGGACTTGGTTTTTTGCGTCACAGTTCGCATACGGGATCACTGTTGGGATCGTAGTGATACGCAGCGAAAAAATTCCGGTCGGAGGGTTTCGATCGTGAATGACATCAAGGTGCTTGGAAACTTGCTGGGATATTTCTTGGTGCTGACCATCGGTATCGCACTGCTGAGCGGATGCGGTTCGGCGACAGGCTCTGATACGGAGCAGCGGATCACTTTTGATGATTGGATGCCCGGCAAACCCCTTGAGAGTGAGCGGGAGCGTCCCTATGCGTATCAATTAAACCCCGAGAAAATTTTTGCCACCAGTTGCTCAGGCTGCCACGGCGACGAGGGTCGCCTGGGCCCTGCACCCCCGCTCAATGATGCGCTGTTTCTAGCCATCTATAAGCCGGAGCAAATGCTCGAGATCCTGGCAGGGGGACGAAGCGATGGCCTGATGCCGGCTTTTGATGCCGGCCATGTCGGGGGACTCACCGAGCAACAGCGACAAGTGTTGGTGTCCAGCATCTGGAAGCGTTGGAGCGACAGAACCGACTTACCAGCAAACATTCCGACCTACCTGCAGCAAACAGCCGGCGATGCAACAGCAGGAAAAGAAATCTTTGCTGCGGCATGCGGCAGCTGCCATGGTGAATCCGGAGAGGGCGGAAGTGCCGGTGAACTCAACACACGTGGTTTTCTGGCCCTGGTCAGCGATCAGTTACTCCGCCGCATCATGATTACCGGAAGACCTGATCTTGGGTGTCCCAATTTCGTGCAGTCAGGGACTGCGAGTTCACTCAAACGACCACTCAGTGGCAACGACATTGCTAACGTGGTGGCCCTGATGAATGCGTGGCGGACAGGGGAAGAACGCGCCCTAGTCGACGGACCGTAAGATGAATGAAATGAAAAACGTCGAAAAACCGATGCCCGAAGATTGCTGCAAGAAAAACAGGCGGGCTTGGTTCGATTGGATTTCCTGGTTTGTGCTGGGTGCGGCAAGCTTGATCATGAGTTTGCCGCTGATCGGATTCCTGCTGGGTAGCGTGATTTGGAAAAAGAAGGACCAATGGGTTCCGCTCGGCAAAGTTTCTCGCTTCAAACCAGGCACCACAGAGATGGTAACGGTCAAAAATCCGGTACGAGGCCCCTGGGATGGAATTACGGGTGAACTGGCCCTCTATGTGCGACACTTACCGGAGGGTGAGGATAAAGAATTCCAGATCTTTTCGCTGCACTGTACGCACCTCGGTTGTCCGGTCAGTTGGTTCGACGAGCCGGGTCTGTTTTTGTGCCCCTGCCACGGCAGTGTGTTTTATGCCGACGGCGGCTACGCGGCCGGTCCGGCGCCCCGCGGGCTGTATGAAATGAAGTATAAGATTGAGGGCGATCAACTGGTGGCCCTAGTGGGGCATTATCCGACCCTTCAATCGCCGGGTTCGGCAAACGTGGAAGCATCACAAACATAGTTTGAAAAGGACATCCGTGCTGAAAGGCATTACCAATGTATTGATGTGGTTTGAGCATCGCCTGGTGCTGAGGGAGACGTTCTGGCCCATCGTCCGGCATCCGGTTCCGCGCTCGCTGCGACGTAAGGTTGGCTGGATGTATGTGCTGGGCAGCACGGCGATGACACTTCTGTTTTTACAGGTCGCAACAGGCATTGCACTGTCAATGGTTTATGTACCCTCGGCCGGTGAAGCTTTTGAGAGCCTTAACTATCTGAATTTCCAGGTACCACTCGGCTGGTTGTTGCGAGCAATTCATAACTGGTCCGCGACCATCATGCTGATTGTGGTTGTGCTGCACATGACGCAGGTCTTCCTGGCAGGAGCTTACAAATATCCGCGGGAATTAACTTGGATGCTCGGAGTCATATTGTTCTTCTGCACTGTTGGCATGGCCTTTACCGGACAGGTGCTCCGCTGGGATGCCGATTCCTACTGGGGCCTCGGCGTGGGCGCTTCGATGATCGGACGCATTCCATTTATCGGCCCGGAGTTGGTCGATTTGATGATGGGTGGTCCGATGGTGGGTGGCGAGACCTTGAGTCGATTTTTTGCGCTGCATGTCTATATCATTCCCGGCATTCTGTTTGCGACGCTCGGTGCCCACCTGTACCTGGTGGTCCGCAAGGGTATCTCCGAACCTCCTGAGGTTGGCAATGAAGTCGATCCCGAAACCTATGAAGAGGAATATGAGAAGCTGATTGAAGACGGCGCGGGCGACCCGTTCTTCCCTGGTCCGATGGCCCGAGACGCTTTTTTCATCGGTTTTACCCTGCTCTTTGTTCTGGCGATTGCCATTGTCTTCGGGCCGGACGGGCCAGGGCTATCGCCCGATCCGGCAAACGTGGCTGTGGAACCGGTACCCGACTGGTAC
>DLCF01000137.1 GCA_002480485.1 Planctomycetaceae bacterium UBA7805 | reverse complement strand
GTTTGGGTGGTTGACCCGCTCGATGGAACGACCAATTACGCTCATCGCAATCCTTTTTACGCTTGCTCGGTGGCGGCAGTTCGTGGAGGGCAGATTTTAGCGGGAGTTGTCTACCAGCCGGTCACGGACGATTGCTATGTCGCGGTTCGCGGTCAGGGTGCTGCATTGAATGGTAAACGGTTGCGTGCAAGCAGCATATCCGCAGTGCACTCGGCTCTGGTTGCTGTCAGTCTGCCGCCAAAAATTCGACGGAATGCTGCAGTAGTGCAACAGTTTCTCAGCATTCTCGAGCAAGCGCAGGCAATCCGCCGCACCGGATCAGCCGCGCTGAATATGTGCTATGTCGCATCGGGACGCTTGGATGCCTACTGGGCAATGAGTACCTCCGCCTGGGACATTGCGGCTGGAGCGCTGCTGGTAACCGAAGCGGGAGGCACCGTCTCTGATGTGCACGGTGGCCCTTTCGATTTATCTCGCCCGCATCCGCTGGCTGCCGCAACCCCGGAGCTTAGAGATGCGTTGGGTCTTCTTTTACGGGCCTGAAAACGTCTTTTCTCGATAGTTGTTAGGAAAACAGGGAGCCGTAAAACATTTGGGGTGAGCGCATTTCTGGACTATAATGGGACGTGTAAATGACTCCGCCATCGGCTTAGGTAACGTGGCGGCGGTAATTGGCTAAACCACAATGACCCAAGCAATGGCCGAAGCCATCCGGTGACCGCGTGGTTCACAGTTATGTGTTATCCGTTTTCGCGTGTGGCGATTCTGCCGAATTAATGTGTGTGGCATCGTGAGACGTCGTAATTGTAGATTGACTTTGAGAAGTCAGCGGTCCAACTTTGCCCGGCTGCTGCCGAACGCTGCCCTTATCCTTTGCGCAGCAGCAATGATTCTATTTAATTCCGCGGCTCCGGCTGCGGTTCCGGAGACAAACACTACGCAGGGCAGACCGCAGAAGGGACCTCCGCGGGTGCAGCTGCCCGAGAAAATCCCAGGCAAACAACCGGTGCCAAACGGGGCAAGAGCCAAAGAAATCGGCCCCGAAATTTATTACGTTCCAGATCAGAACGGTCGACTTCGACCGGCTCTTCTCAATGAAATGACGTTTGAGGAGTTTAAGAGACTTCTGGGCACTCGGGCAACAGACCGCGCGATGCCACCTCGCTACGTGCTCTCCGAGCTACGCGCATCGGCTGAAGTGGTCGACCAAATTGCTCAGTTGCAGGTCGATATTGCTGTAAAAAACCTTTCCGGCACGCAAGATCAGTGGGTGCCGGTACCATTGAAAATGGCCAATTTGGTGTTTTCAGAAAAATCCCCGATCCGTTACCAGGGAGACGGAGATTACTACCTCAATTTTGATCCGGAGCGTGAGGAATATGTATTGTGGGTCCGAGGAGGAGGCGGAGAACCACATCGTTTAAAGCTTAATGGGAAAGTGCTTCTTCAACGTGTTGGGAATGAAAAGCAGTTTCGCTTGCGATTTCCCAGGGCAACCCAGTCGGTTTGTTTGGTGACGATTCCAGCGGCCGATCAAACCGTCCGTGTTCTGTCGGGTGACACGCTGAAGCAGACAAGCCAAGCGGATGGACGAACCCAAGTTCGCTTGGAGGGAGTGACTGGAGAATTACGACTGGCTTGGCGACCCACGCTCGTGCGAAACGCCCCCCGAATGCAAGCGCTCGACGTCGTAGGTCGACAACAAATACGCATGGATGGTGGTCTTATTCGCACTGAGGCTGACCTGACCATTCAAAGCTTTGCGGGGCCATTCGATCGGTTCAGGGTAAAGATCCCGCAAGGTTCGAGATTATTGACCGGTAACTCAGCGGGGTACTCCGTTCAGGTGAGCGATGGCGATACCAGCGGGGATGACGGAAGCGAGTGGGTCGACGTCAAATTAGAGCAGCGTACCCGCGGACCGGTTGATATCCAAATGATTACACAGCAAATCCGCGACCTGTCTCGCACCCAAGACGCAACGCCGCTTGCGGGCTTCGATGTCGAGGGTTCGATACGACAATCCGGACGAATCGACGTTTTTGTCGTGGGTGACTGGCATGTCCGTTGGCAGGAAAATTCGGGATCAGGCTTCAACATTCGTCGGGTGGATGCGCCGCCCGATTCACCTGTGCCATCGGATTGGGTTGCAAGTTTCGAATATTATCGCCAACCATATACTCTCGATGCAAAGATCGAGCCGCCGGAAACAGAAGTTGTGATTGAGCCAGAATTTTATTTTGATGTCGGCAAACAGCAGGCGTTGCTGGAGGCAAGAATTAAATATCAGGTGCGAGGAGCAGACATTTTTAATCTCGATTTAGATTTGCACGGCTGGAATCTCATTCCTAATGGTGTCGGTCCCGCAGAGAAGATTGACGCTAATGGTGTAACGGTGGGAGCAGATGGCCAACTTAGTATTCCCTTAAAGCGAGCGGCGGATGGCGATTTTGAGATTGTATTGCGGGCCGAGCGGGCAATTCCATCTGCAGGCGAGCGACTGACGCTGCCCCTCCCGCGGCCTCTGGCCGGGCGGGTCGACACCACCGTCGCGGTTATTAGTCCTGCCGATAATGTGGAATTGATTCTCGGGGATCGGGGGCAACTGCAGGAGCGTGTTGCTCCAGCGATAAAAGCAAAGTTCGCGGAAAGGCGGCAAGACCCTCTGGTTTATCGGTATGATCGGGGCCAACCGGTTCCCGCTGACATCATCGCGGAACTGAAAATCAGGGAGCAGCAGGTTACTGCGACCACGGACAGTCGGATTGAGATGAACCCCGATGAGATACTCGTCCGCCAGGAGATTCAGTTGAACATTGAATTTCAGCGTCTTGATGCCATTGAGTTATCCATCCCGCGGGTCCTACTGGCAGAAAAAGAATTGGTCACCCGCGATGGTAATCCGTTAACTCTGCTGACGGTTGATGAAGATGCCTCTGCCGACCCTGTTCTCGTTCGAGTGCCTCTGGAAAATGCGATCGGGGAGGTTGTGCTTCAAACAATGTATCGGCAAAGCGTCGAGGCTCTCGAGCCGGACGCACTGGCATCAGTTGCTGTTCCTTTGGTTGTTCCGGCGATCGATGGGCTGGAAGAAAATCGACTCACTCTCGTTTCGACAGACGGCATTGAAATGGACCCCCTGGGGGAGCATTGGGAAAGGATGGATGAGCCAGATGCGATGATGCAGGCTCCTATTGACGCGCTGACAGCGCGATATCGCTGCAGCGAATCGGTGCAAGAAGTTGATTTACTCGTGGGTCTCAGCGAAGATTTCCTGAGTAGTCAAGTTGTGGTGCGACGCGGTTTCCTTCAATCCTGGTTGACGCCACAATCTCGTTACGATCGTGTGACACTTCTGCTAAACAATAACGGGAGTTTTCTGGACATTGAATTTCCTGAGGAAATTACCCGTTCAGCGATTGGCGTCTGGTTAGATCGACAGCGGGCCGATATCCGGTGGTTATCAGCCCGCCAGCTCCGAATTTCGCTTGGCAATGCGTCGACACACGTTCTGGAAATGGAGTGGCAGACACCGGTTCAGGCCCCTGGGGTCGAACCCATGGTATGGGCACTCAGGGAACTTCCAATGCCTCGGCTTTCATCAAATGTCCAAATCCAGCGACCACTGTACTGGCAGGTTGTCCTGCCTCAAATGCACCACCTGCTTGCCGGTCCGAATGAGGCGATCCCTTACCACCAATGGAAGTGGCAAAGGGCCGGGTGGCGACGGATTCCGTTAGTTGGCGATCGTGAACTCTCCCAGTGGGCGGGGGCGGATGCATTGCAAAGTAATTTTCCGGGAGACACCGACGAGGGCAACGTCGGCATCAATCGATATCTTTTTCGCCTTCCTGAGTGGCCTGATCGGCTTTCGATCCGCACCGTCCCCCGCACCTTGCTGGTCTTGTTGCCGGCTGGCTTTGTGCTGGCCGCCGGCATTGCAGGAATCTACTTTCCTCGTTCGCGTCGACTAGAGATTGTCTTCTTTTTTGCGGTGGTGCTACTTGCGGTAGGTCTTATCTATCCCGAACCAGCGGCGATGGTTGTGCAGATGGCTTTACTAGGTGCGGTATTGGTTGCGTTAGCATTTTTCCTTCGCACCGTGTTGCGCATCCGTTCTCCGCGACGTTATGTGCTAGAGCGGAACGCTGGATCAAGTCACCATCAAAAGACAACTGAATTTCATTATTTTAAAGAATCAGCAGATTCAGCAGTCTCCGATCATGCAACCGAAGATTCCTCAACAAGAATCGGCGACTTCGGGGGTGTCCCACCGCTCGATGGATCGGTTGTGGAGCCTAAGCCATGAAACACTTTGTGTTCGTGTTCGTTTTTTACCCATTAGTTTCAGGTGTGCTGCTGTGTGCGGCTCCCCTGCTTGGCGATGATGATGCCAGCCGACCGATCACCTACCGTCGCATCTATACCCCTTTAAATCGGTTGGCCGATTGGCCCCGTGGCGACACGCTGTATAAACCGATGGACGCTGCCTCCTTCGAGCGCTGGTCCCGCGGGAATGTGACGCAAAAAAAAATTCCACAGGTAACCAATGCTTACTTTTCGGCGATGCTGGAGGACGAGAACCAACTGAGCGGAGAGGTAGTGCTCGAAATTGTGTCTCCGGTAAAGGAAATGCTGGCGTTTCCTCTAGAGCCTTGTGGCGTCGCGTTGTCAGATTTGTCTTGGGATCGGGACGGCGAAAAAATTCCAGCCCGGCTGGGAAGCGATGCAGATGGTCGCCAATTTCTATTTGTGCCTGGTTCAGGCACCCTGCGTGGTCGCTGGTCGATCCGTGGCAGTACTGATCGCGTTGGTCAATTGGAATTTCAATTTCTGCTGCCCCCGAGTGTCAGCAAAACATTTGAAATAGATTTGCCAGTAGGATTTGCGCCAGATCTGACAGCAGCGGTCGTCGGGCCACCGGCTGAAATCTCGAGCAATTTGCGGAAATGGCGATTGCAGTTGCCGGGTCAGAGTCAGATACAGATGCGAATTCTTCGTGATTCGGTCGACACGGTTGTAGGCCAAGATCTTATCAAGCAATCAAGGGCCTACGAATTTCGTGTCGATCGAGTGCAGTTAGAGCAAGAATTATTTTTGAGTGTTTATCGCAAACCGCGCAAGCAAATTGTACTTTCGATGGATCAGGGGTTGCGTTTAGTTGAAGCATCTCTTGGCAACCAGGCTATCGAATGGTCCGAGCAGGATTTTCCAGATGCGAGGGGGCGAAAGTTTGTACTGCAGTTGCCCGAACCGGTAATGGGAAATGATCGTATTGTTCGACTGCGCGCAATGGCGGACCCGGTGTTTGATAACACATGGAAAATTCCTCGGATAACCCCGGAAGGATTTTCCTGGAAAGAGGGGGTTACTTCGATCCTGGTTGCATCCCCTCTTGTGATGGGGCAGATGGTTCTTGTCGGTTGCCAGCAAGTGCGTGCGGGGGTTGTGCCGGGCAACTCTAATGCGGAGATTTTTGAAATTCAGGATCATGGCCCTGATGCAGAAGTGGAGGTCCTTCTCGAGGCCCGAGCTTTTCAAGGGCGTGTCGAAAATGCCACCACATACACGTTCACAGACGTGTCGATTAATGGCCGGATGGTTGCGGACTTGCGGGTACTTGGTTCCCCACAATTCAGCATTCAGGCAACGGTGCCAGATGATTGGAATATTGAATCGGTGCGAGCCCGCGATGAGGGCGTGATCGAACGGTGGCGGCAGGAAGCGTCAGGCACAAGAAACCGCTTGATGATTGATTTGCGACGTGGTGTTTCTGTATCGCGTCCCTTGCGGCTTGAAATCACGGGACGAAAAAATGTGCCACAGGCAAATTCCCGCATTGCATTGGAAACATTGCAAATGTTGCAATTTGAGGGTTTTGAGACGGATCGTGAGTTAGTGGAATTGAAGGCTCTCGATCCGTATCGCGTCAAAGTATCTCGCGCTGCGGATTTTAAAGGGGTTTCTTTCACTGAACTGACGGCTGAAGAACAAGATCGTGTACAGGATAATTTCTCAACGAAACAGGTGGGTGCCTCACGAAGCAAATCCGGGGTTAGCGGAAGTGGCGAAAATATTGAAATCCCACCAACTGCCAAATCGCCAAGTCGTTTCTGGTATGACCGGTCCCGAATGGCTCTGATGGAGATCCGTGTCGAAAAGCCGACGCCCCGGTTTACAACTCAGACGCGGATTGAGGCCCAGGTTAGCGATGGCAAAATCAGCGAACAATGTATCGTAGATTGTTCGCCGCAGGATAGCGGTATCGACGCTCTAGAAATTGCATTTTCAAAAAGTGCAACCTCCACGATCCAATGTGCAGTGGTGGATCAGGCTGGCGTTGCGCTCGATGGTGTGCGTGTGTCGCGGATTTCACGGCAAGAAGTGGGCGACGGACAAGCAGCGGAGCGTTGGATTGTGCGCTGGAACCGACCACTTAGCGATCCCTTTCAACTGATTATTAATCGTTCTGTGGACTTTGAGGACCAGATCGAAGTTGCATTGGTCGGAGTGCCGAAGGCATCCGAGCAGAGGGCGACGATCGCCATTCTCAGCGGTTTGGGAAACCATCTGGTTGTGAAAAATCGCGGGCTGAAGGCCCTGCCGGTGGAGGAGGGGTCCCATTTTGTGCGCAATCCGATGCGGGCACGTTTCCGTTACAATCCGCAGCGCGATGTTCGTGAGGGTTCGGTCAATGGGTTGTTTCTCGAACGGCAAGGCGTTGCAGTGGGCTCCGCGCTGATTTGGAGGGCGGTGGTGGAGTCCTGGTTTGCACCGTCGGGTGAAGGTGTCCATCGCGCCACATATTACATCGAAAATGAAAACCGGAGTTTTTTTAGTGCTTCGCTCGAAACCGGAGACAGGTTTCAGGCGGCAGAAATTGATGGTGTGCAGGTTCGCATGCCACCTGCGGATGTGAACCTTCCTCTGACGATCGCGCTCAGCGAAAATCAGAGATTTTCAGTGGTAGAGTTGCAATGGACGACACCGTTTACTGGGGGATGGCTTCCATGGATTAAGCAAGTGCGGTTGCCACTGCCGGACGTTGATTTACCTATTCTTTCTAACGAGCGTATCATCCATGCTCCGCCTGGATTTGTGGCGGCTGATTCTCTGAGTGGCAACGATGCAGCGCGTTCGGGTCTCAGTTGGCAGCAACGATTATTCGGTCCCCTAGCCCGCACCACCGCAACCGCCGTATTTGACCCGTTTGATTCCGATACCTGGTCCGACATCCCGTTTATGGCGGTGGATGATGCTAGGCGTCAGCGCAGGATTGCAGAACAAATCCTCGAGCAAATGGGCGGCGTGCTGTTGAGTCAGCCACTCTCGGCCGCCTGGGGTGATTTTGCACAAATAGGAAAACTGTCCCCAGAAGATTCCGCAAAAGATGGTCTAACGCTTCGCGTGGACCGTGACGCGTTGGCGACAGCAGGTATCGGCCCCGAGACTCCGATTCAAGTTCATCCGGAACGGTCATTGCGACGATTGGCTCTGGAATCGCTTCGCAAAGCTAATCTTGTTATAGGGCTTGATCCGAAGGGGGGAGTGCTTTCAACGGCAGAATCCCTCCGACCTGTGGACTCCGCTTGGGTCATTGATGGCGTCGTTTGCCAAATTAAAGATAAGGCTATAGCAGATGCAGATTCGACCACTCGTGATCCTTCAGTCTTTACGTTTAGTGAATGGCGACAGGAGGATGTTCCTACGGAATTTCCTTGGACGCCGGTTTGGCGTGAGGGTTTTGACGCGGTCAAGAACCAAGGGGGATCTACAGTCTATCTCGATGGATCGGAAGCGAATCTTGCCCAAGTCCAACTAGTAAACGTTGAGGCGTTGCGAGGATTGCAGTGGACCTTATTTGCCGTCGTTGCTTTAGCGGGGTGTTTATGGGGGCCCAGCAGTATCCGAAAGGGAATGCTCTGCGTAATGTTTCTGGCCATCGCGGCATTGGTGCTGCCCGCAATTTTAGCTCCCCTCGCGACATCCGGATTTTGCGCTGCGGCGTTTGCATTCATCTGGAAACGGTTCAATTCATCGCCCAGCGTTGCTCGCTTCAAGATAGGGTCCCGGGAACGTTTTCGGGAGGTCGATCCGGATCCGATTACAAAAACGATGCGTGTTACGGGGTCTGAATTACTTTTACTGCTACTTGGAGGAACGCTGACTCTGGCAGGCATACCTGCCATAAGTTCCCAAGCCGCCCCACTTGCGGAAAATTTACCGGTGGTGGTGGTCCCGATCGATGAAAAAAATCAGCCAGTGGGTGATACGTATTACCTCTCCTCGTCGCTGTTTGATGCGGTGCACCGGGATCGCAGTCATGAGCAGGGACCAATGAATTGGCTGCTCCTCGATGCCCGGTATCAAATCGATTTTGCATGGACGCCCGATCATAGTCAGATCACAGCGGATTTGTGTATTGCGAAAATGCAAATTGAAGTCCTTGGTCATCAGGCAATGATCCATTTACCCCTTGGCCAAATGCTCACCGCTGAAACAAAGCCGTTGATCAAAGTCGATGGAAAGGAGACTGACACGGTACCCCACATGACAGGCACCGGCATCTCCCTCCAACTCGAAGAGCCTGGAATCTACCTTATCGAAATCCCGGTTCCTTTAAAGATTGAAAAAGTCGGTGGTATGCGACAGGTCAATTGCCCGATTCCATCACTTGTGACATCGCAAGTTGAAATTAAATATCCTGCCGATGCGGCTCCCCCAGATGTGATGTCTGCGAAGGGTGTTGTCGAGGCTGATCGAGTCCGAAGTCGACTGCAGGCACAACTCGGAGATGCAAGTCGCTTAATCGTGCGATGGCAGGAGGACGAATCCGTCGGCGAAAGTGGGCTGGCAGATGTAGATCAATTGCTCTGGCTTAATGTCCAGCCTGGCGCTGTCGTGGTAGACGCCCGTTTCAAATTCGACGTGGAGGACCGTCGCATTCAACGTGTTCAATTAGTTGCCGATCCTCAATTACGGTTACTCTCCCCGACACGTGCTTTTGCGAATGGAGAACCGATCGAATTGAAGCATTTGCGCACACTATCGCAAGATCCTCAAAAAATTGATTTGCAATGGGATTCGGGAGTGAGTGGTGCAATGGAATTACGCGTCTCATTCTTGTGGACGGGAGTTTCGGGGGTCGGTAATATTCGTATCCCCGAACTTGAGGTTCAAGGAGCAAGGTATACTCGGCGTTGGGTTGCAATCACGGTAGACCCGGCCCTAGTGGTGGAACGCGAATCGATTTCCCAGGACGACAAACTCAAGCCGCTGTCGGAAGCCACCGTAGGTGAAATCTGGGATCTTTCCCAGCAGTCCGATGGATTTTTCTACGAGCAAACTGGTTTAGACATCGATTGGTCGTTACCCACACGATTGCAGAAGTCGGAAACGATCGGTTTTGCAAAAGTTGCGATCGGGGTATCTGATGCTCGGTCTGAAGTTTTTGCCGAATATGAATTGGAAACGACTGATGGAAATCGGTGCCAGTACGAAATTGAGATTCCATCAGCCTTTGTGCCGGAGAAAGTTGAGATGCGATCCGATGATGTGGATCAGTTGATGCGATGGTCGGTTCGCAAGCAAGCAGGCGTAGATCGTCTCACCCTGTTTTTAGCGGAACCGGTCCGCGGGGGCTTGAAGATTATCCTCCGTGGTCATCTGAAGCACTCACCAGAGCGGCTGTCCGTCCCGCACTTTAGTTTGAGAGATGTCCGTATGCGTGGCGGCCAGGTAGCCCTCTATCGAAAATCGACCGTGCAGCTGGCACTTGAAGATGTCGACAATGCTTGGCAGATTTTCGACGATTTCGTACCGATGTCCGAGCCGCTACCTGACTTCGGCAGGTTGATGGGCATTTTCCGGATTGCCACAGATGATTTGCCACAGGTCGTTAACATCCGGCCGAATGAGGTGGACGCCGAAGCGGTGCAAGTGGTTTCGCTCGATCGTAAAGACGGTCGCTGGGAGATCGACGTAGATTTGCGACTTCTCGTGCGTTCTGGTCAACTTGATTCCCTGCGGTTTCGCATACCGAAAGAATTCCAGGGTCCCTTCCAAATTGATCCGAATGTGCCGTTTCAGGTAAAAGAGCTCCCAGGGGATGAGGGTTTCGTTCTGGACATTACGCTCCCCACAGCCGTCGATGGATCGTACCGTGTGCTGCTTCGTGGATTTCTTGATGTCGCGCCCGAGGATCCTGTTCGATGCCCCATCATTTCGGTTGAAGAGCTGGATCCCATCTCTCAGTTTGTCGTCTTACCTAAACAAGTTGATTTCCAGGACGTCTCCTGGAAGACCACGGGATTAATTGCCGAATCGCTACCTGAAGATCCCGAGAACGCACCGTTGTCCGATACATCAGTGGCTTCGTTCCGAGTGGTCGAACCGATGACGCACCGAGCGGTTCTGCAATCTGTTGATCAGCTTGCCGAAGAACCGCAGGTGTCCCTAGCACAGATCGATGTTTGCAGTGGTGAAGCAGCACAATATGTGGGGCGGGCGATCTTCGATCTTGATCCTGCTGGTCTATCCACGGTAGTAATCACGCTCCCGCACGATGATGCATCGCTTTTGCGCGTTCACGTCAATGATCGCCATGCGATTGCTCAGGAAACCGAGCAGGGATGGGAAATTGCCTTGCATTCGCGGAATCTGCTGCAGCGGGTCGAGGTACTTTATTCCTCACCGTATGATATGGTCGGAAAAACGATGAGTGGTTCCCGGCCTACATTGAGGTCCGCGAAGCAGCCAATACCTATCGCACAGACAAATTGGGCATTTTCCTGTGCAGGTTCACATTTCAGCATCTTGCCGCAATCGGGAAAAACCGATAGCCCTGCCCAGAGTGCACTATCGGTGCAGTATTTTTATCTACTTCAGCGGGCTCGGAATCTGCTCGACGCGCTCTCTGATGTTACATCTGCGGAGCCGGTCGACGTGTTATTGCCCTGGTACGCGAGGACCATGGGGCAACTGCTTGCCTTGGAGCGATCCATGGGGCGACTGCTCAGGCAGATGCCCGCAGAAATGTCCGGGGAATTAACAACCCGACAAACGGTGCTAGCAGACCAGGTTCGCAATGTGGCTAGCCAGCTGATGAACCAGGGTGTTTTTGCATCTAAGGTTGCACTTGAACAGATTGGTGTTTCAAAACCGGTGCCCTGGCAGGCTCTCTTTGCTCGTAATAAGGAGATTGTTCGTTGTGTATCCGACCAGCCGCCCGTCTTGATCAATAAGGCTCGGCGCGTTCGCTCATCCGAAGCGTTCCGGTGGTCCCTTGCAGGGTTACTGGGGTCCGTTCTCGTTTGCATCAGTATCTGGCCACAGATAACAGACCGCGTCCTATGCCGTTGTTATCCACTTATTCCCATCGCATTTGCACTGTCATTTTTTTATTGGTTATTTCTCAGTCCCAGTGCGGTCGGCTTTTTCGCAATGCTCTTTGCCGTGCTGCTTGCAATGGTAGTTCCATGGAATTGGGCGGTTGGTGAGATGGCACAAACGTATGGAGCACACGGTGTGCAAAAGCGTTAATTGATGCGATGGGTGTTGATGTGAATGGAGCGATCGTCACTGCTATCGTAGGTCAACGTCGCCGGAGGGCCGGCTGCATTTCGTCTTGGCTTCACTAGAGGGATTTGCTACGGTAGCGACTCTATTGTGTTGGAAATTTTCCTCAAGGCCGAACATGGAGGAAGGCCTCTATTATGATGTCTTTTCACCCAAAGCAGGATCTATCGGTTCACATTCGCTGGATGATTCGTCGCGATATGTCGGACGTGCTCGAAATTGAAAACAATAGTTTTGAATTTCCGTGGTTTGAAGAGGACTTTATTCGTTGTCTGCGGCAACGAAATTGTATCGGCATGGTTGCTGAATATGACGAGCACATCATCGGATTTATGATTTATGAATTGCACAAGGCTCGGCTTCACATCCTGAACTTTGCCGTGCATCCTGATTTCCGTCGCGGTCATGTTGGTCAGCAGATGGTTTCCAAGCTGATCAGTAAGCTTTCCTATCAGCGTCGAACACAGATTACCCTCGAAGTTAGAGAAACCAATTTAGAGGCACAGGTCTTTTTTCGTGGTCAAGGTTTCCGTGCAGTTAATGTTCTGCGAAGTTTTTACGAAGATACTCCCGAAGACGCTTACCTGATGGAGTATCTGTATCGCCAGGAACCCGCTGAAAACATTCTCCCCTTTAATCGTATTACACGGCTGGCCGGTTAAAGTTGCGGTTGTTCCCCTGCATCGGCCTTGTTTGTCACGATGCTACATGGGATGTTGAGTGATCTGTGTTCGGACCAAAAATTTTGCATTGCGTAAATTTAAGGAAGCTTCGTTATTCTACCGGCCATCATTCTGATCGCGTTTGCAGCATGCTTTCTGTGCGTACTGATACGCTATTTTCGACGAAGTCCATATAGCGTGATTCAG
Source organism: Planctomycetaceae bacterium UBA7805 (assembly GCA_002480485.1). Lineage (GTDB taxonomy): Bacteria > Planctomycetota > Planctomycetia > Pirellulales > UBA7805 > UBA7805. The sequence goes on along the minus strand of DLCF01000137.1, from coordinate 44,267 downwards.
ACAGTCATCGCTGGAATTAATCTCTGTCTGACGCGAATTCTCTGGAGGGTTGAAGTGGAGGGGCAGTTGCCCGAACCAAGTGAGCGTGGTGGCGTCATCGTTTGCAATCATCGAGGCTCGGTAGACCCTTTTTTCGTGCAACTCGTAGCGCGGCGAATTGTGCATTGGTTTGTAGCTCGGGAATATTTTAAGCTTCCAGTTGTCGGGACCTTTCTCAGGCTTAGTGAGAGTATTCCGGCAAATCGCGGTGGGATCGATACCGCATCGACTAAGTCAGCTATTCGCATGGCCAGGCAAGGCGATTGGATTGGTATGCTCCCGGAGGGAAGAATCAACCGGACACCTGAACTTTTGCTGCCGGGGCGACCTGGGGCTGCACTTGTTGCCTTGAAGGCAAAAGTTCCGGTAGTGCCATGCTATCTGGAGGGTATCACATATGATGGAACCTTCTGGGGCTGTTTTTTTACGCCGGGACGGGTCAAGCTTACGATCGGGAAACCGATTGATCTGGAACCCTACTATGGTCGTGACCGGGAGCATGAGGTTCTTGGTGAGTTGACATTGCTCTTTTTAAAGCGGATCGCGGAGCTTGCTGGACGCCCTGATTTCCAGCCAAGCCTCGCCGGTCGACGGTGGTCGCCGATCAACGAGCATGAGGACTCTCAGGTAGCCTGCGAGTCGACGTCCCAATGACGCAACAGACAAGAAATTTTCGTAAGCGATCAACGGCACGCCGTATGTCACGCTGAATGCTGTCCACTGATGGATGTTGGGCAAGCAGAGTGAAAACAGGGTGCCCTTTGCGAATAGTGGTGCCTGTCGCCGGAATGTCAGCCACGCGAAGGCTGGTGCACGAGCGAGGGGTGTCATCCATGATCGATTCTAAATCCTGAGACACGATCAGATCCTCTGGTGCAAAATAAATCACCTTGGCATGGTACAGTTTGTGATTGCTTGTGTCTGGATTCGATGCCATTTGAAAGTCACTGCCAGTGCATGCTTGAACATGATACTGCATCAGGCGTCCGTCCCCAGCGAGGTCCAAAATTTCGGCCGAGGCGGGGAACCGCGGATTGATCTCAATCACATGAATCGCACCATGTTTGACCACTGCATCAACTCCGAATATTCCCCGCAGACCAAAGCATTGTCCGAGCACTTCACCGATTCTTTGCCAGGTTCGCCGGCAATTCTCATCTAATGGTAAGGGGCCAAGCGAACCGGCATAACCGAAGGGTCGTGCGTTGAGCCACGGCACACCAATCCATTGTTCGGTAACGCCTATCAATGTTGCCGAGGCGTCTGTCGCCAGAAAAACTCCGCTCTGGGATGTTCCATCAACTATCCGTTGGAAATAGCACGCATCATGTGTGTCTTGCAGAGCCTCAGCACTGACCATGCAAATTCCAACGCCACTGCTGCCCTTTAAAGGTTTTTTTAGCCATCGCCCTGTTGCTGTGTCCATCGAAGCAGCTGATCGAGTTGCTACGTAAGGTAAACCATTTTGCTGGAGTGTCTGCTGTAAACGAATCGGATCACGCACGGCAGAGATTGCATCCAATGGGCAGCCCCAATAGGGGCGTTTAGCCGCGACCGCCTGTACTATCGACAGATGATTCTCCATCGCGCCGGTGAGAACCAGCCCACAGGATGGGAGGCCATCGGCCAATTTGGGAACCTCCTCGGGAAATCGTTCGCAAACGCGCACATCCGCAATGCGGCGGAGGTCCCGATCGCCGAATTGGTCGATCGCAAGCGGGTTAAAACGTGCGCGTTTTGCAGATTCGGCCGCAGCGCGGGCACTAGCACCCACGATCAGCAAGCGTTCCGCCATTCGCTGTCTCCTTGGATGTTCTGGTTTTCGGGTGCCGAATAGTGAATGCGATTCTTATTTCCCAGACCGTGGAATCGGCAGCATCTTGCAAATCGATCGTGGTCTGGTATCGTTGCGAATCCTGCCTCGGGTGATCTCCCCGTATGGAGAAGAGCCACCTTCGATCGGGACGACTGCCTAGTTACTTTATTTATGGTAAACAGGCAGCTCGGATCAATAACCTCCAACAGTCAAATTTTTATTTTTTGAGGAGACGATACTATGTCGATGTTCGTAGGCGAAGCGCTAGTCGGTGATGGGAATGAGATTGCCCACATCGATCTGCTGATAGGGAGAAAAGACGGTCCGGTCGGTGTTGCTTTTGCAAACGCGCTGGCCCGCCAGAGTGAAGGCCATAGCAATCTGCTGGCGGTGCTTGAGCCGAATCTTGCCGTGAAGCCATCCACGGTCATGATCACTAAGGTCACGATCAAGGGATCGAGGCAGGCCGTGCAAATGTTCGGTCCAGCGCAGGCCGCTGTGGCCGATGCCGTATCGGATTCGGTATCCGAGGGCGTCATACCAATGGATCAGGCCGAGCAACTTTGCATCGTCTGTGGTGTATTTATCCACTGGCAGGCAGAGGATGACAAAAAGATCTACGAATACAATTATGAAGCGACCAAACAATCAATTGCGAATGCGATGGCGGGTTCGCCCTCGGCTGAGGAAATGGTTGCTGGGAAAGAGAAGGCCTCTCATCCGTTTCGTGGATTTTAGGTTTCTATCAGTTGAGGCCCGACGGGGCTCATTATCCGCACGACGAGAAACACCCCCTGAATCGCAGGGGGTGTTTTTTTCTGGACCATACACCGACCGGGACCAAGTGAATGGTGCAGGGATAAAATCGATACTTCAGGGATTTAAAATTCCATTTTGCAAAAGGCACTAAAGCCGATTCGCAACATGAAATAGATGACAAAGACCGCGATTAAGAGTGCGACTCCGACTCCGATCAGCATGGCGCGGAAGGTGGTCTCAGGAGAAAAGTATGTTGTAAAGTGGCCCATCTCAACTAGGGAATTGAGATGGCAGGGCCCAGCGGCGATACCTACGATCAGAAGAATGTAGACTGCACTCATAACCAGATTCAAGGTGCCGCCAAATCCGGAGGCGATTTTCGCAGGGCTGATTGCCCTCATATTCGGAATACAACCTCCCAGGCCGACCGCGATCGCGGCCAACCCGGTACACAGCAGCAGGCACACCAGTTCGTGGACGATGATGACACCGACAGGTAATTGCAGAAGGCTGTCACTAACAAGGATCAATAATGTGCTGGGCAGCAGTGTACCGATGGACGCAAATATAAATTTACATCGCAGAATCGTTTCCCGCTCAATGGGTAGCAGGCCGAGGATCCAGAATTTTTGCCCTTCCAGGCTGATCATCGGAAAAATAAATCGCGTGGTGAAAGTCGAGAGAATCAGGCCCACGACAAGCAGGTTGAGGAAACTCACAAGATTAATCCAACCGGCAAACGGCGCCGAATCTTGAATACTTTTAATGTTTAGGAAGTAGAGTCCGACCAATCCGAAGAAAATAAGAAATTGCGCCCATTGCAGGGGATCACGGCGGAGAATCTGAAAATCCTTCATTAATAGGAGTCGCATGGTGACGGGGCAAAACCGTAAAATCTGCCTGAGTGTGGCATCGATAGGGTTGCATCGCTCGGCTTTACGCCGTTTGCCGGCAGTTTGAAGGCGGCTGTAACTCTTGAAGAGAATCTTGTCCGCAAGCGCGCTTGCGATCAACTGCAGAAACAGGGCGTTCGCCACCAGCAGCGCAAAAAACAGCACGGCTTCCGCCCAGGCCTGATGATTGAGGCGGCCCGTTGCCTCTCGGGCCGCTTCCAGCAGGCCACTGCAGAGCCACCAACTGGGAAACATGCGGTTTTCCGCAGCACTGAGGCGAATCATCGTTTCCTCGAACCATTCCGGTGTCAGAAGATCGTGTTGCCGGCTGAAGAAAATCGACCAAATGCTCCAAACGATGAAACCTAGCACGCAAATTCCCGTGGCGATCACAATCGGTCGTCGCATTCGAGCAAAAAAATGAACAACTAATAAACATGCGATAGCGCCGAAGCCGGTCGGTATATAAGTAAAAGAGATCATTAACGGCAAAAGCAACGCATAGTAGTGCCAGTTGGCGTCCACCACAATTCCATACGCGACAAGCATCGGGCTTCCGATGAGAATGAAGCCCCAGCCGCTGAGAAAGACGGCCTCAGAGAACTTGTATTGGAAAATGCGGGAAGCGGTAGTGGGAGTGGTGATCAAGAATCGAATTTCCTGGGATTGATAGACCCCGCCATAAGTGAGGATCGCGCTGGAAAAGAATAGCATCACCATAAGCGACGCGTAAAAGATATTCAGTACCTTCTCGATGGTTTCCTCCGTGAAGGCTCCTGCCTCGCGTTGCAGAAAAGAAAAACCCTCCAGCATGATAAAAAATAGGGCAATCCAAATCACCAAGCTCATCAATACGGCCAGTGTGGCCCGCAAGCGGCTTTGCGCCAGTAACTCACGGATGGTAGTTTTTATAATGACCGTATGGAGGCGTCGATAAACTCGAGCCTCCTGTGTCTTATTGAGTAAGGTTGTTTCGGGAGAGCGTGTTGGTATCGACGACATGAAACTCGACTCTTTTTTGCGATGACTCGTGCTCGGTCGGTGGGCACTTTGGTGTCATGGTGGTGCAATCATTCCCACTGGTTGGTCATTTCCAGGAACAGCTCTTCCAGGCTCGAATGGTTTTGCCGCGAAGCTTCTTTCAGTGCTGCAACGGTTCCAAGAAATTGCAATTTCCCGTCCATTAAAATGCCGATCCGGTCTCCTATCTCCTCGGCGACAGCCAACGTGTGCGTCGACATAAAGACGGTCGTGCCCGCTTTGGCTTTTTCTCGAAGCAAATCTTTGACGAGCCGAATGCTTTTGGGGTCAAGGCCGACCATCGGCTCATCTACCACCAAAACGTCGGGGTGATGGAGGAAAGCCGAGGCAAAAACGAGTCGCTGTTTCATTCCATGAGAATAAGTTTCGGTTAGCTCGTCAACAAAACCTCCGAGCTCAAAGCGTTCAATTTGCATTTCCGTTTCGCGTGTGCCGTTTATGCCATACATCTCAGCGATAAACTGTAGGAACTCTCGTCCGGTCAGTTTGTCATAAAGGTGCGGTTCGTCAGGCACGTAACTCAATTTGGATTTTGCCAGTCGCGGTTCCTGAGCGACATCATGGCCGCAAACGCGCACTAATCCTTGATTGGGCCTGAGTAATCCGACGGCCATTTTTATTGTGGTTGTTTTGCCAGCACCATTTGGTCCGAGAAAGGCAAACAATTCACCCGGCGGAATCTCAAGGTGTAGATCATCCACTGCCAAACGGTTTCCATAAGATCTGGAGACACCAATGTATTCAATCATGGTGTTTGAACCTGTGGTTTCTCTTCCTTCGGCAGACGGGATTTTCGATGCAACGTTGCGTTTGGAAGTGTGTCGGGAACCGACCAGCCTTTTAGAAGTTCCTTAGCCATTTGTTTTGCCTCGGGATCCTCACGTCGCTGCAGTGTTAGTCGCGATCCTAGAAGCATGATTTCCTGCTTTATAACCATCCCATTGTCGGGACGGACCCACAGGCGACCCAGGTATTGTTCCGCAGCGCGTGAGCCACTGCCCTCATCTTTTCGGTAGACTACCAATAGGGTTTCGACAAGTCGTCCGTTCCAAACCATTGGATCGTATCGCTCTACGGTGGCAACGATCATTCCAGGAGAGGATGTCGGCGGGCGAAGTGGATTGATCTGATAGGTTGACCAGCGTTGACCAATACGCAACCGGGGCATGTATCCATGTGGAGAAATCTCGCTACTGATCAGCGAGTGGGACCGAATCGGGATTGACCGTTCCGCCAGCATGCGATCCTCCAGATGAAACGCAAGCATCAATCTATTTTTATTAACTTTGCCCAGAATGCGCATCCACGGCATTTGATTGGACTCAGAGTGGTCGACTAGAAAGATGCAAGACTCTATCTCTCTGAGAGAATAGTTCGCGTCTAAAAGTGCTCGATTCGTCAATTTGACTTGGAGATCCTGCGTGTCGTAGCCCCACTGGGAAAGCTGTTTCATAACCCAAGATGAACGGGTTTCATTCGCATGCGGCCAGTCATTAAATTGCAAGCGACTCAGCAATTCTAGTCGTCCATCTGCGGTTTCGTTGACGTGGTTTGCAGCCCAACCGATAGAGCGGAAATTCCATTTCATGTCCCAGACTACAGGCAGTTTGTCGATTAATTGCGAAACGCTTGCCGCATGGTGATTGGGGGGGTCTCCTCGATACAGGACTGGTGTGATCTTGGTCACCCAAAGCCACGACATCGTTGACATCCAGAAGCAGAGGACCGCAATCTGATAAAAACGAATCGACATGTTTTAATTTACCGCCAGGGTCTGGCCTGATCCCCTGTCGGTAATTTATCACGACTGGACCAAGCATGCCAGCGATTGCCCAAGGCAATGGACCGCAGTGATCCGCTCAGACGCCACAGTGCGAGTTGATTTAAAATCGCGGTTGCTTCACATCCATGAAACAACCAGAATGTTTCTTTCCATCATGGGCCAAGAAATAAGGGAATTCTGATCAGACCAGGATTCGTACAATACGTTATGGGGATATCGACCCGCATTGTGTTGCTGTTGTACCTGCTCACGGGGACTGCTTTTTACGGCGGATGCGATACCAGTGGCAACCCGGGCACCTCGGTGACCGCGAGTATTGATACAAGCACAGACCGAAGACCGACTACCGATTTGCCCACGGAGGACAATATCCTCCGCGATCCGCGGTTTCCGATCGTGAATATTGTCACCAGTCTCGGAACAATCCGTGTCCAACTGGATCTGGAGAAGGCGCCGATCACGGGCAAGAATTTTCTGTGGTATGCGGGAAATGGTCACTACAATGGGACGATATTTCATCAGATTGTTCCCGGTTACATGGCGCTCGGCGGTGGATACACGGAACAATTTGAGGAAAAACCCACGCAATTCTGGATCCGCAACGAAGCCTTCAACGGCTTAAAAAATCAAAAAGGCACGATCGCCATGGCGAGGCGACCGGAGCAGGCGGACAGCAGCACGTGCCAGTTTTTCTTCAATTTGGTCGATAATCCCCACCTTGATCACCGAAGTCGAGAGAGCGCCGAGCATTACGGGTATTGCGTGTTTGGGCGCGTTATCGAGGGCATGGACATCCTCGATAAGATGAATCAGCTTCCGGTGCAAGATCAGGAAACGTTTCCCTCGGTGCCGATTCCGGTAGTCGTGATTGAACGAGTCGGTACCTAGATGCGACCAGCACAACGTTGATCACATTCGGTCCTATCCGCGATGCACGCACCACGTTTTTTTAGTATACGCGATGAGGTGTTTGTTACGTCCGGCGTCGTGTCTGCCGCGGTAAAAAGCGACCAACCTTTCCAAAGACGCGTGCATATATCCGAATGCATTCGTTTTGTGAGCTTGGCGAATCACTGATCGGCTCCTAAAATCCCCGAGAAAAATAGAAATATGGTGATCGCACGAATTAGTTGGCTGATTTTGCTGCATTTGCTATAATTCGGGCCTTCTTGGAACACAAATTGGGGCGGAATGGTTCGGGAGTGCCCGTCAATGGAGGGAACGGTCATGTCGAGAGCTTCTTATTTTCTTCAAGAGTGTGGTACCTGCGGGAGAAATCTGCGGATTCGCGTGGAATACCTGGGGAAACGTGTCGTATGTCAGCACTGCAAGTCGCCGTTTCACGCTGCAAATTCAATCGGTCGGGGGGAGTCCCCGGTAAAGGCAGAGAGCGTCATTTTGAGACGCGCTGATCAGTTATTGGCGTCAGTAGATCAGGGGCGGCAGCGTCCTCGCTGAGTATTGGCAACGAAATTTGATTCAGCAACCAAATATCAGGATCCAACGCTCCACGATGTAAGGGCCTTATGGCTCAGCATCGATCGGTGATGAAGCAGTCAAGATTGTTTCTACATACTGCCTGAATTTGGCTACGTCGGGTGCTTGACCAGGCAGTAAGTATTAGACAGGTGCTGAATCTAGCGATCTGCGATGGCTAGCTGGTCCAGGTCGTGGAAGAAGTTGGGATAGGTCTTTGCCGTGCAATCAGGATCGAAAATTTGAATTCCAGGCACTCTTAATCCGGCGACTGCCAAGCTCATTGCCATCCTGTGATCGTTGTAGGTTTTGATTTTTGCGCCTTGCATCGGTTGAGGGTAGATACAAAGGCCATCTTCAGTTTCCTCAATGATTGCACCGAGTTTTCGAAGTTCGCGTGCCAGGTCTCCGATCCGATCACTTTCCTTGTGGCGGATATGTGCCACGCCTCGGATGGTTGTCGGTCCCTTGGCAAACAGGGCCACGACCGCGAGCGTTTGTACGGTGTCGCTAATGTCGGCCATATCGACATCGATTCCCGAAAGCGGACCGCCGACCACGGTTGTACCCGTTGCCTCGTACTCCAATCTGCAGCCCATCCGCTCAAGACAGTCACAGAACGCAATGTCGCCCTGCAAGCTCTCGCGGTTCAATCCTTCAACTTGCACCCGACCGCCAGTAATTGCAGCCGCTGCCCAAAAATAACTAGCGGCAGAGGCATCCGGTTCGATCCTATATGTGCGGCTCTTGTATTTCTGCGGCGCTACACGGAATACTCTCTCAGTGTCGTGTTCAACCACGACACCAAATGATTCCATCACCGCACATGTCATCGCAATATAGGGCTGCGAGACTTGCGGCCCCTCAATGATGAATTCCATGCCGGTCTGAGCAGCAGGCGCGGCGAGCATTAATGCACTCAAATATTGACTCGAGATATCCCCACGGAGAGAAACCTTTTTGCCACAAAGCCGGTTAGCGCGGACTACGACGGGTGGAAAGCCGGACTGCGTTTCGATCTCGGTGCCGCATTGCCGCAATGCATCTGCAAGTTCACCGATCGGCCTCTCTCGCATTCTAGTGTTGCCGTCGAGCGTAATTAAACCTGTTCCGGTCGCGACGAGCGCTGTCAAAAAACGAATACTTGTGCCACTACCGTCAAGGTCCAGCGTGGCATTGCGAGTTGGGAGGACCCCAGCACAACCGTCCACAACGAGCTTTGCTCGGGGCCAATCCGCATCGATTGCAATGCCGAGTGCTTGCAGGGCTTTCACCATCACCCGTGTGTCGTCACTGTCGAGTGCGTCGGTGAGGACCGAGCGACCATCACCAAGCGCAGCGCAAACGACCGCGCGGTTGGTCTGACTTTTGGAACCCGGTGGCCGTATCGAACCCCGTAGAGGTGTCGATACCGGAGTGATTTTTCTTAACGCATCCAAGTCGTTTGTTTCCTCGTTCTAATCGATGGAAGACTCGCGCAGACGCATTGTCCGTTGCAGGACCAACCGCTGGCAAGCGGGCATATTACTGGTCAACTCAACTCCGTTTTCGTGGCTGATCGCTAAAATCAACCAATCTGAGCCTGTTTCTGCCTTCATTTCCGGACCGTTGCCCAGGGTTTTTGTGGTTTTTCTACTGCGTATTTTCGACATAATGGAGAGAGGTGCTGGGAAAGATTTGATGAGGCACCGGGAGTGTATGATGTTGGTAATTCATTTTCAGCGCATTTAATCAAGCTTAACCACACACTGGTAATGAAACACACCCCTTTTTGCAGCTTCGGTCTGGAAACAAGTTCCCGCGCTCGGGTACGCCTTGCGTTGGTTTTGCTGTTGAGTTTTGCCGCTTTGCCTGCAATGGCTGCGGAGTCGGAAACATTGATCGATTACCAACGGCAGATCAAGCCGCTCTTGGCTCGGCATTGCTACGCTTGCCATGGGCCCGATCGCGAAGGACAAGATAACGATCTTCGCCTCGATCGTCGGGAAGACGCCATCGCCTTCGCCATCCTCCCAGGAGATCCCGACTCTAGCTCGCTGCTCGAGCGGATCGAAACGGAGGACGAGGATTTACGGATGCCCCCCCCAGATACGAAAAAACCCGGGCTTAATAGTGAGGAAATTGCCCTTTTGCGAACATGGATTTCCCAGGACGCGCCATTTGAGGAACATTGGGCGCATCGGCCTCCTCGACGCGTGCCCCCTGCCAGCGAGGTGCGTCCCTGGAGTCGCGGACCGGTTGATCACTTTATTGTTGGAACGCAGCAGCGTGAGGGGCTTGCACCCGCCAAGACTGCTGACCGTCGGACATTAATCCGTCGACTCTCACTCGACTTGATCGGTCTGCCACCGACCGAAGAGGAGGTAGCAGCATTTCTGCAGGATCAGTCGCCGGGGGCTTATCAGCGGGTGGTTGATCGGTTGTTGGCCTCCCCGCATTTTGGCGAGCGTATGGCAATCTACTGGCTTGATCTTGTGCGGTATGCCGACACCGGCGGATACCATGGCGACAATGACCGGAATCATGCGCCGTTCCGTGATTACGTGGTCGAGGCGTTCAATGAAAATTTATCATATGACCGGTTCATGCGAGAGCAACTGGCCGGGGATCTATTGCCGAACGCAACGCGGCGTCAAAAAATCGCCTCCGGATTCAATCGGTTGAATATGACAACCCGCGAGGGCGGCGCCCAGCCGAAAGAATATATGGCGATTTACGCGGCCGACCGGGTGCGAAACACGGGCTCCATTTTCCTTGGCCTCACGCTTGGTTGTTGTCAGTGCCATGATCATAAATTCGATCCTTACACAATGCGTGATTTTTACAGCATGGCCGCCTTCTTCGCCGATGTGAAAGAGACACTCGTTGGCATTCAAAAACCGATCACGCTGCTCGATCAGCAGCAAACTCAGCGGGTTCATGATCTGAACGAGGTTATTGACGCAGCAAAAACCGTGCTCGCCGGTGAGTCGGAGTTGTGGGATCGTGAACAGGCCGCTTGGGAGAAGACAGAGAAGCCGACAACCGACATGGGTTGGCAGCAACCCGCGGACATTTTGATTTCAAGTGACGCAAAGACCGAGTTTGAAAAAATGCAGGATGGCTCAATGCTCGCCCTGGGTGAGCGTTCCGCAAATGACACTTACCGGATAGATTTACCGATTCCCAAACAGGGCCTGTCGGCATTCGAATTAGAGTTGCTGCCCCATGCATCGCTTCCTCGTCAGGGACCGGGGCGAGCAGGCAACGGCAATTTTGTGCTTTCAGAGTTTGAGCTATGGCAGGGGGATACCTCACTTCCAATTTCCGCTGCCGTGGCCAGTCACTCACAAGGCGGCTGGGAGATTGAAAAATCCATAGATGGCGATGTGCACACCGGTTGGGCGATTCGTCCAAAAATTGGCCAGCGACTGACCGCCTATTTTGAGTTGGCAGAGCCGCTCGTCGCCGGACAGCAGGGCAATGTTCAGGTGCGATTGCGCCAACTGTATGGAAGCGGCTATGTGATCGGGCGACTTAAATTGAGAACCACTGCGGCTGCGCAACCGTTGGATGTGCTCAGGCCTCGGTTACCGTACAAAGCAGTGTACGATGTGCTGGCGAAAAATGCATCGCAACGATCAGTAGAAGATGCCCAGTTAGTTCGCGATCATTTTCGTCGTATAGCGCCGGAAACCGAAGCAGTTCGTAAAGTGATTCAAGATGCGGCTAAGGAAAAGAAATACATTGAGGATGCAGCGAGGAAAGTGCTGGTTACCATGGCGGCAGAACCGCGCGTGGTTCGGATTTTGGCTCGAGGCGATTGGCAGGATGAGACGGGCGAAGTGGTTGAACCGGCGGTGCCTGAAAGTCTGGGTTCCATCCAGGCGACCGATGGCGGGCGACCCGGTCGGCTTGACCTTGCTCGATGGTTGGCCGATCCAGAAAATCCGCTGACTGCCAGAGTTTTTGTTAATCGACTCTGGAAGCTGATGTTCGGTCGGGGATTAGTCCACTCATTGGGTGATTTTGGCTCTCAGGGTTTGCCGCCAACACATCCGGAACTGCTTGACTTTCTTGCCCGCGATTTCATTGACAGTGACTGGGATATAAAGCAATTGCTGCGTCAAATTGTGACCAGCAGTGCTTATCGTCAGTCATCAGATACCACCGAAGCACAACTGGCTGAAGATCCGGAGAATTTGTGGCTCGCTCGACAGGGACGCTTTCGCCTTGATGCCGAGGTTGTACGCGACAACGCGCTTGCTCTGAGCGGTTTGCTCGTGCCGGCGATTGGTGGTGAGAGCGTGCGACCCTATCAGCCGGAAGGTTATCTAGCGCATTTGAATTTTCCGCCACGGACTTACAAGCACGACAAGGGCGAAAATCAGTATCGGCGGGGCCTTTATACTTTTTGGCAGCGAACATTTCTTCACCCGGCCATGGCCCTTTTCGATGCACCTTCGCGCGAAGAGTGCACCGTGGAAAGGCCACAATCTAACACACCTTTGCAAGCACTACTTTTATTGAATGATCCCTCTTACGTGGAGGCGGCTCGAGCGCTTGCCGTGCGCATTCTGCAGGAGGGTGGCAGAGATGATAAGGCGCGACTCGACTATCTGTTCCAGCGTGCATTGGCCCGAAATATTGAATCTGCTGAGCGTGAATTATTGAGCGCTCTTCTGGCGAAGCATCGTGACTATTACCGGCAGCATCCCGAGCAGGCCGAGGCAATGGGGCAGAACGGTATGCATCAATCGCCTGCTGGGCTGGATCGGGTTGAATTGGCCGCGTGGACTAATGCTGCGCGAACGGTCTTAAACTTGCACGAGACGATTACCCGCAACTGAATGCCCGACAAGGAACGTGAGCATGCATCTCGCCGATCCAATCTATCAAGCCATTTGCCGTCGCACCTTTCTACATCGCGGAGGTGTGAGTCTCGGTACCGCCGCGCTATGGTCAATGCTGGCTGATGATAGGGCCGCGAGCGGAGCGGTTTTAGGGTCGGAAAGTCGCGGTGTCGTTCAGCCATTGCATCATCCACCGCGGGCCAAGCGAGTGATCTTTCTGTGCCAAGCGGGCGGACCGTCTCATCTGGAAACGTTTGATTACAAACCAAAATTGGCGGCCATGGACGGGCAGCCCATGCCCGAATCTTTCACCCAAGGCCAGCCGATCGCGCAGCTGCAGAACAATGAACTCCGTTGTCTAGCGCCTCAGCGATCATTCAAAAAATATGGTGGCAGCGGTCAATCAATCAGTGACGTATTTCCCCACCTGAGTAAAGTGGCGGACGAGCTATGCATCGTACGCTCTGCGCAGACAAACCAAATCAATCATGATCCCGCACACACGTTTATGAATACAGGAACGCAGATCTCGGGTCGCCCCTCCATGGGGTCCTGGCTTACTTATGGGCTGGGTAGTGAAAGCGACAATTTACCCGGATTTGTTGTGATGACCTCCGTCGGTGGCGGGCAGAGCCAACCGATTGCAGCTCGGCAATGGCACAGCGGGTTCTTGCCGAGTCGTTACCAGGGTGTCCAGTTTCGGGCGGCCGGTGATCCGGTGCTTTATGTCAGTCGACCCCAGGGTGTGTCTGCCGACGCGCAGCTGGATGTGCTTTCCACAGTTACCGGGTTGAATCGCCTGCGCGAGACCAGCACGGGAGATCCAGAAATTGCAACTCGGATTGCACAATATGAGCTGGCATTCCGGATGCAGCGCAGCGTGCCGGAATTGATGGACATTTCGGATGAGCCCGCGCATATTCTCGATCTTTATGGCACGCCAGGTGCGGATGGTAGCTTCGCCGCGAATTGCCTGTTGGCACGCCGGATGGCAGAGCGAGGTGTTCGATTTATCCACCTATATCATCGTGGCTGGGATCACCATGGCGCGGTGAAGGATGGAGTGGCCAAAACGGCAAGTCTCGTTGACCAAGGGACCGCAGCGCTGCTTACGGATTTGAAGCAGCGAGATATGCTGAAAGACACGCTCGTTATCTGGAGTGGTGAGTTCGGGCGGACTCCGATGGCTCAGGGCAATGGCCGCGATCATCACATCAAGGGCTTCTCTCTCTGGATGGCAGGGGGGGGCATTCGAGGAGGGATGTCCTGGGGTGCCACCGACGAACTGGGCTACCATGCAGTAGAGAACGTATTTCATGTGCATGATTTACATGCCACGATGCTGCATCTGCTCGGGATCGATCATCAGCGACTCACATACCGATTTCAGGGTCGGGATTTTCGATTGACTGATGTCCACGGTGAGGTCGTCAAGCCGCTTCTCGCCTAATTGGCTGTCGACGGTGTCTTGAAGCTCGCCAAGGTAGCGGATACGGTTATGGCATGTTTATCCCTGTCCCAAAAGGAATAGTGCACGATGAGCGATGCAGTGATCCGTGGAGTCGTCCACCTCATTGAAGAAACAAAGGAATATGGCCAGCGAGGATTTCGCAAACGATTGGTCGTCCTTGAACAAGACAAAGGTTCTTTTACGAATTACCTCCCGCTCGATTTTACCAAGGATTTTTGCGATCGTGCGGATGAGTTTAACGAAGGAGATGAACTTGAGGTGAACTACCGACTCAATGGCCGCAAATGGCAGAGGGATGCGGCGAGTGAAGTTAAATGGTTCTTAAGTGCTGAAGTGCTCAACTTCAAGGTGCTCAGTCAAAAAGGGGCAGGGGTCGCGACAGAGGAACTGAGTGATACAGAAGACTATATTCCTGACGATGATGTGCCATTTTAGTGGTCATTCAACGAAAGAATCGATACGCTCAACGGAAATCCCGTGAGTGGTGCCCCAGAGACGTAAGCGTTTCTTGCAGGGCTTCCAGTTTTTCCACAATCAAGTGAATGACCTTATCTTTTCGCTCCAGGCGCCCACGGGCGATAATCGCGTTAGATTCATTCGCCACGTTGCGAAATCGTTTCCAGGTGCCCTCGTGAACAATCAGATTCGCAACACCTGTTTCATCTTCCAGGGTCATGAAGGTGATGCCCCGTGCGGTACCTGGACGCTGGCGGTTGAGAACCAAACCGGCGACAGAAACTTTACGATCGCAGGGATGAGTTTTCAGTTCATGGCAGCACACTACCTGTTTTGACCGCAACTGATTTCGAAAAAATGAAATTGGGTGGGCCCGGAGCGAGAGACCCTGGGTTTGATAATCTTCAGAAACGTGTTCCCATTCACTTGGTGCTTTCAGTTCTTCGCAAACATCATCTTGCTCCCAGCTCTGTTCAAACAGCGGATAACTGCGATGTGTTTTTTCTTGTGCCAGTGCACTCCAGAGCGCGTCCCGGCGATCAACTCGGAGTGATTGGAAAATATCGGCGCGTGTCAATTGTGCCACGGTAGCACGTCCGAAACCGGTGCGGTGTGTGAAGTCTTGTATGCAGCGGTAAGGAGTAGGCGTGCTGGTGGTATCCCGGCACGCGATGATGCGTTGCGCAACACTCTGTTTGATGCCGCGAATCATCCGAAATCCGAGCCTCAGTGCAAGGGTTTGATGTTCCGCTTCGAGTGTGCAATCCCACAGGCTACAATTCACATCCACGGGCCGCACTTCAATACCTGCCTTTTGGCAATCTCGTACAAGCTGCGCGGGTGCATAAAATCCCATTGGCTGGCTATTGAGCAGGGCTGCCGTGAAAGCAGCCGGGTGATGGTGCTTCAACCACGCCGAAACGTAGACCAGCAATGCGAAGCTAGCGGCGTGCGATTCCGGAAAGCCGTAGAGACTAAAGCTACGTAGCTGTAAAAATAACTCTTCACAATAGACCGGATCGTACCCGCGGTTTTGCATGCCTTCCACAAGTTTTCGCCGGAAGGGGTCCATAGAACCATCGCTCCGCCATGCGCCCATTGCCCTACGGAGAGCATCGGCTTGACCGGGAGTAAAGCCTGCAGCGGTTATGGCCAATCGCATGGCTTGTTCCTGGAACAGAGGAATGCCGAGCGTCTTCGCAAGGACATTTCGGATTTCCAAACTCGGGTAGCGGACCGGTTCGATACCGTGTCTTCGTCGCAGGTACGGGTGTACCATGTCTCCCTGAATGGGACCGGGACGGACAATCGCTACTTCGATCACCAGGTCATAAAAATTTCTGGGCCGCAATCGCGGGAGCATGCTCATCTGCGCCCGGCTTTCGATCTGAAACACGCCCACCGTATCAGCATCGCAGATCATATCGTAAACCGCAGTATCGCCGGCAGGCACTGTGGCGAGTGTCCACCGTTTCCCCGTATGATTTTCAATGAGTGAAAATGCCTTGCGGATTGCAGTAAGCATTCCGAGCGAGAGGCAGTCTACTTTGAGGATTCCCAGGGTATCCAGATCATCTTTATTCCATTCGATCACCGTACGTCCCGGCATTGCCGCATTTTCGATAGGTACAAGTTCACACAATGGCCCGCGGGTCATGACCATCCCGCCTACGTGCTGCGAGAGGTGGCGAGGAAATCCGCACAACGCACTGGCCTCTTGAACCCAGCGAGCGAGCAGATCTGTCGGCAGTTTAAGGCCCTCTATGCGCTTTTTGATGGTTTCCAGATCCGGCACTTGCCCACGACTGACCGATTTGGCAACGCGGTTGATCGTGGCTAAATCGACGCCGAGTGCTCTACCGGCATCTCGCATCGCAGACCGCGGTCGATAAGTGATCACCTCGGCGGTCATGCCCACGCGCTGGCGACCATATTTCTGATAAATGTATTGCAGTACTTCTTCGCGGCGTTCGTGCTCGAAATCGACATCGATATCGGGTGCCTCACCCCGCTCACGACTCACAAATCGCTCGAACAGCAGATCCATGCGGGCAGGATCAATCGAGGTGATCCCCAGGCAGTAACAGACAACCGAATTGGCAGCCGAGCCTCTTCCCTGACACAGGATGCCACGACGACGTGCAAACTGCACCAGATCCCAGACCGTAAGAAAATATGTTTCGTAGTGGAGTTCACCGATTAACGCCAGTTCATGTTCAATCCGCTGTGAGACGTCGGGCCCGATGCCCTGTGGATAACGCCACAGCGCACCTTGCCAAGTGAGTGCAGCCAGATGTTCTTTCGCCGTCACCCCTCGTGGAACGAGTTCCTCAGGATATTCGTAGCGGAGTTGGTCGAGGGAAAAATTGCACGCATCGGCAATCTCGATCGAACGCGCGATAGCTTCAGGTGCCCCCGCAAACAAACGGTGAATTTCCGGAATCGTGCGGAGGTGCCGTTCGGCATTGCACGGAAGGAGTGTGCGAATCTGTTTGATCGTTGTGCGGTGACGGATGGCGGTGAGTGTCTCATGTAAAGTCCTACGATCACGCTTGTGGTAAAGTACGTTGCCGGCTGCGAGAAGTGGAATTTGCAACGAATGAGCCAACGTTTGGAGGTGCAGAAGTTTTCCCCGATCGTCGCGGCCCAAATGCAGCGATGCCAGCAAGCTGCACCTTGCGCCGAAAATGTCGTGATACGTATTGAGCTGACTGTTTACGCGATTCTTGGTTTCCCTGTTCTCTGCGTTTATTAAATCTTCTGCCGAGGCTGCCGCATGCAGACCTTTGGCATAGAGTGCAAGATCTTCCAGCAACAATCGACAGCTTCCTTTTTTTTCTCGTCGACGCCCGCGTGTGATAAGTTGTGCAAGTCGACCATACGATGCCCGATCGGCCGCTAACAACACGATCTCCGGCGCGTTGATCGGCTTGATTCTGGCACCTACCAGAAGCTTAATACCAGCCGACTTTGCTGCGGCATGCGCGCGGACCACTCCTGCTAGTGAATGTTCATCGGTAATTGCCAAAGCACGATAGCCGAGTTCGGCAGCGCGCACCACAAGTTCCTCCGGATGGGAGGCACCTTGCAAGAACGAGAAGTTGGTAGTGCAGTCAATTTCTACGTAGGACATCATTTGTGAGAGTTGCAGCGGATGTTCAGGCGCGGGTTGGTGGTCGGGGAGTGCCAAAGCAAATCGTGGCTAATCAAACTCACCGTGTAAAAACCAGAGGCGATCCTGATATCGCTGAAAAATCCAGAACCGCCTCAGGTCACTGGTTTCAGCCCGGTAGTAATCGCGAAGAATGTGTTGCGGATGGTCCCGGCCGTGCCAGGTCGACTCGATTCTTTCTGGTCCTTCCAGCACTGCAATCGTGTGATGGGTACCGAGTCCGGCAAACGTGCACGGCAGATTGTGTGGGTCGCAGGTGAGAATATGCATCGGTTTCGGTCTGCGAAACAACCAGAGGGGACGTAACCGCATCCCCTCGAGAGACGGTTTTTCCGCTGATCTTCCAGAGGATCGGATTCGATGGCGAAAGCGAATTGCTCGCTCCGGGATGGCGTCCTGAGTCCACCGTGGCTGAACGACTCCGCCGGTTCCGAGGCGACTCGTTATTCTTTCAAGGCAGCGATGAAGCGATGAGACGAAAGGGTTCTCTGGTAGGCTGACTATATGGGTTTTATTTTCTCTGTTTATCTCATGTTCAGTATGGAACCAAATTGGTTGATGATGCTCCGGTTGGAAAAAGTCTGTGACAGTCAATGAGACCTCACTGACGGGCGCGGATAAAGTTGTTCGTTCAAGTCGAAGCTCCAGAAGTTCGACTAAATGTGGTACATCTCCGCAAGCATGATAAAGAGAGACTGCAAACGTCTCTTCCTGTTTGTTCTGGAGTTTCAGACGGCAGGCAATCCCCAGTGGAATTTGGATCCGACTGTGAAGTAGCTTTTGCAAGCGTCCCATTAATTTATTTAAAATGTGTTTTAAAATTGGACGATTCGCTGTGGGGAATTCAAAAAACCACTCTGTCGTGATTGATTCCGGTGGAGAGATTACGGGCAAAATCTCTTCGATTGTTCCTGAAGCTTGATCCATACGCTGGAGCATTTTTTCCCCGAATCGGCTACTCAATTGATTTCGAGGTAGTGCCATGAGCTGTCCGATCGAGTAGATCCCAAGAGAGTTGAGCTGGGCAATGGTTTGCACTTCCAATCGTAGGGCGTCCACCGGCAAGACGTGTAGTGCGTCAAGTGTTGGACAGTGCTGAGAAATCATGTGCAAGGTGATCGCAGGTGTATCGAGCCAAACTTCGCGGGGCAGAGAGGAGGTGTGCCCGAAGTGCGCTAAGGCCCACGCGGCACCGATCGAATCGGCGACTCCCAGGTGCGCCGTCACTTTCCGGTGACGAAGTTGCTCAGATAAATTTTTAGCCAGCCCCCGTTCTCCACCGAAATGTGGTGCCAGTCCGGTGATTTCCATGACGAGCGTACTGCCCGGAAGGCAGCGCGTACCGGGTTCCCGTTCGATCGATATCCGAGGGCTGAACTGTTGACACCAGAGGGCAAAAGCATGGAGTCGCCTCTTGTCCCGTTCTTTTTTGTCTGCTTCTCGCCGCTGCGGGTACTGCCCGGCAGTAGTTGGAGGCGGAAGCGATTCAGGAAGCCACAGGCAAAGGTGTCGCCTGGCAGAAGGTTCCATTTTCATGGTCGATTTCCCATACCACATTATTGCCCATCGTCAGATGGGCGCCACGCAAGCGTTGGATGCGGAGTTGTTGAAGCAAAAAAGAAGAACGATTGCCCGATTTTTGAACGACATGTTGACCGCTGTATCGGTTGTAATCCTGACGACTGTCTGATATGGGGTGTGTGTTGTGCAGCTGCGCTGCTGATGTTGCGTGCGAAACGGGTGTCACAGGATCCACAAGCAACCGATTTTTTGCGGCGGTCCACTGCTGCGGATTCGACCGAGGACGGAGCAGCAACCCGAGGGTGTTGTATTCCTGACATGCAAGCTGGATGCGACGGAGATGCCGCATGTGGATGATTCCGCTACTTTCTTTTAACGATCGGCTTGCTCCGCTGCTCGATTTCCACCTTCTTTCCCGCCAAAGTACAGCGGCAAACCCGCGACAGCGGATGGTCTGGTCTAGCACCCACATCTCATCGACCCCTTTTTGCGGGCGAAAGATGATAAGCTGCGCCAGGTCAACACCAAGGGTCAATGCTGTGTGCGGATAAAACTCATATTCGGTGTCAATCACTGCAATTGCTCGTCCGTCGCGACTGACTGAGCGAGCAAAACAGAGTGCCAAGGCACCACACCCCGATCCGCTATAGAGCAGCTCAATCAGTTCATCAGTCGGCAATCCGTGTGGAAAGAGCGTCGCGAGTGCTTGTTGTTCTTTTTGTGCTTGTGCCTGCTGTTGGTTTTGATTTTCATCTTTACAGGCGTGGTCGGTTCCAATCGTTGCAACCGTTGCCCGATCGTTACAATCTTTGCCATGAGCCTTTCTTATTTCGGCCTCGACTTCGGACTCTGCAAAAAATAGCGCATCTCCAAGCGTCCTCTGCAGCTGGGCCAGAGCATCGCTTCTTGAGGCCGATGGCGTATTTTTCGGCATGCTTTCATCTCATTTCTTTTCGCTACTTGGTGCGCTATTACAGCATTTTTGCCGATTTTTTGTCGCCACGATCGACGACACTCAATACTGTACAAATGTATCGTATCGTTGTCCAGTGGTAGGTGAGAGAATTCTGAAAGAATTTTGTAAAACCCGTCCGCAGCCCCCGTTTGTTCCCCGGTTGGTTCGCCTTTTTTCGCGCCCGCCATCCTGTCCTGAGGAGTGTCTACCATGCGTCGTGTTCTCGTTGTTTTCATCGGATGCACTGTTCTGGGAACCTGGAGTGGCTGCAGTCGCCCTGTGGCAGGTCCTTCGGAACCGACACCTCAGCAGCTTGCAGTGGAAAAAGATCGTGCGGTGGCAGCAAAGCAATTGGCCGAAGCCGCTGCAACGATGAAGGCAGCTGATCAGCGATACGCTGAATCCGCAAAGAAACTTGATCAAGCCAGTAAGATCAATCAGGAGACGCAAGATCGTCTGAAAAAGATCACTGCGTCCGAGGCTGCGCAGAAAAAAGCAACCGATAGAGCCCGGGCGGCAGAGGCATCGGCTACCGCAGCGCGCCGCCGCGCGATCGACGCACAAGCAGCCGCCCGTCAGGCAGAAGCCAAAGCCAACGCCGCCAGAGAAAGTGTAGCCAAAGAGCGAAAGGCCGCGGAGTCGGCCCTCGCCGCCGCGAATGTGGCCCGCAATGAGGCGCTACAGGCTCGGGAAGAGGCGGCCCAGTTTCAATTTTCTGTTGTCCAGGATGCTGACTCCGCGCGTCGAGAGAGCCAGACAGCGCAGGAGGCCTTGGATACTGCCCGCGAGCAGCAAAAACTTAACGAGAAGGCCCAGCGGTTAGCACGGCAGCAGCAACAGGCTGCCATTGAGGCCCAGGCAGCGGCTGCAAAAGAGCAGCAGATCGCAATTGCCGCACGCACCCGTGCCTTGGAAGCACAAAAATCCGAGAGAGATCGCATCGCTGTGGCAGAGGCTAAAGAGCAGGCGGCACAGGAAGCGGCCCGCAAGGCCACGCAAGCGGCAACCGATGCTCGACTAGCTGCCGCGAAATTGTCGCAGCTGAAGGAGTCTATTGCTGCCACGCGAGGCGCGCTTGAGAAGTATGAGAAGGTGGTCAAGTCACAACAGGCAGCGGCCGAGGCGGCCACCGCTGCATCGACGCGGGAACTAGATTTGGTTGCGAAAGCCAATGCGGCGCTCGCAGATGCCCGCAAGACGTTTGCCGAAGAACAGCAAACGCTCGAAGATTTGCGCGGCACACTCGCCAAAAAAATGAAGAGCTTTGATCGGGCGAGAAAAAAGCTGGAGGATGCGAGATACAAAATCGAGAAGGACCGCGCTGCATTGACCACTTCAGAGCAAAAACTGAAAGATCGTGAGGCATCACTCCAGGCGAAGAAGGCTGCTTGGGCTTTGGAAAAAAAACAGCGTCTGCAAACTCGGAATGAAATATCAGCAGAGCTCAAGAAGCTAGAGGCGCGACTTCGCACAGCAAAAATGTCCACGAAAAAGGAGACACAAAAATCGTCATCCAAGAAGCCTCCGGCGGAAGAGAAACAGGATTCAAAAAAGAAACCTACCACCTCGGGCGATTCGAGTGAACAAGCCGAAGAAGATACGAAGAATTAACTGTCGTCGCCGAGAGTGTGAAGATGCATACGGACGCATCGTGCCAGTGCCTCCGGATCGTATCCCCCTTCAAGAAGACTCACAATTCGCCCATTGCAGTGCACATCCGCGATGTTGCGAACACAGCGAGTGAGCGTTTCGAAGTCTTCGTCCCCCAGTCCGAGTGAGCCGATCGGGTCGTCCCGATGGGCGTCAAAGCCGGCGCTTATAAAAATTAGATCCGGCTGATGATGTGCTGTGATGCTCTCTAGCCCTTGTTGGAACCGGTCGCAATATGTGGAACGGTCTGTTCCCATGGCAATCGGAACGTTGCGAGTTGTGCCGAGACCGGGTCCGGTACCGGTTTCCTCGGCCCGACCGGTGCCCGGATAAAAAGGCCAGCGATGGATCGAGAGAAATGCGACCTGCGAGTTGCTCCAGAATATCTCCTGGGTCCCGTTGCCGTGGTGCACATCCCAATCAATGATCAACACCCTATCGATCCCGATCACTGCACGTGCATACTCCGCCGCGATGGCCACGTGATTTAACAGGCAGAATCCCATTGGACCATCGGCAAGCGCGTGGTGACCGGGAGGGCGAATCAGGCAGAATGCGCGCTCTGCCTCGCCCTTGGCGATCCGCATCACCGCATCGCAGGCTGCCCCTGACGCGTAGCGGGCGACCTCAACGGATCGTGGCGAGACTATCGTGTCCTGTTCAATTTGCCCACCCCCTGCTTCGGCAAACTGTGTGAGATGTCGCAAGTATGATGGTGTGTGGATGCGATGGATTGTTTCGCTGCTGGCCTTCTTCCAGGTTGGTATGCGGTGGATGTGCCGAGGCAATACCGAATCGGCTGAGAGAGTTTGCCGCACCCGCGAAATCCGCTCAGGAGATTCGACGTGCCTGCCAGTATCGTGCTGGAGAAACAGGGTGTCGTCGTATAGCAGGGTGGCGGACATAACAGCTCTTATGTTTGTTCTGGTGCTCAACCCGCCCGTTAGGCCGGTGTATCCGATGCGACCGCGGAAATCCCAAGCTGCGGTTAAAACACCCCTCGAGGCTATCCTATCCGGGGGCCTGGTGGCAAAGGGATCCAGACGTTTCTGGTGTTGGCGGTTGCAGGCTCAGAGACGGTCCTTTCAGACGATCTTTGGTCCTGATCCGAGCTGTCCAATTCCCGTCCTATCACCTTGTACGGGGGGACGCCCTGGCCTTATAATATGCGGCTTCGGTCACCCTGGGGAGGGTGACTCTCGCCTTAGCCCTTGGGGAGTCTGCCACGCATGTCTGACTTGATGGAATATGATTTAGCACAACTTGTTCTTTCAAATAATTCCTTCGGGCCGCAGGAAATTGATAAAATTTCCTCAGCGATCTCGGGAGATAGCGGGCAATTCAAGGTGCTCAAAGAGTCGGTTGCCGATCTGGAAGTGCAGCAGCCCCGCTCGCCGGCAACGGCTGTGCGACTCGGGGTCTGTTATTTTTTAATGGGTAGGTATTCCCAGGCAGCAGAAACATTGGGCCAGGGTGACGGCGGTGCGATCACCCAGTTCTATCTAGGTAAATGTTATTTCGCGGATGGAAATTACGCGGAGGCAAAATCTAGTTTTGAGTCGGCTGCAACCGCCGGTTATGAGGCAAATGCTTGCGTATTGGCAATCAGTGAGACGGAGCGTTACCTTGGAAATCCTGCGGCCGCTCTCGAGCGATTGAATGGGTTGTCTGGAGCTGTTGAGCAGACCGCTGACTACCTCTATCAACGCGGTGCATGCGTGTCGGCGATGGGGGGGAATCCTCAGGAAGTGGTGACGTACTACGAGAGAGCTGTGGAGAGCGATCCGGAGCATCCGGGGGCGCTTTTCGGGTTGGCTAAGGAAACTGATCGCAACGGGAATGACGAAGACGCTGTTGCACTCTATGAACGGGCGGCTATGCGTTTCCCATCGCACGTTGGCACGTTGCTCAATCTGGGTGTGTTGTATGAGGATTTGGGAAAATTCGATCGCGCTATCCGCTGCTACCAACGAATTCTTGAGATTTATCCTGATCATGAGCAGGCTCGGCTTTACATGAAAGATGCCCGTGCTTCGGGTGATGTAATGTTCGATGATAATGATGATCGGGATCACGATCGGATGAGTCAGATTCTTAACATTCCGGTCTCTGATTTCGAACTTTCCGTACGAAGTCGTAATTGCCTGCAGCGGATGGGCATTGATTCATTGGGCGATTTAGCCCGAACCACCGAACACGAACTTCTCGCGAGTAAGAATTTCGGTGAGACCAGTCTTGTGGAAATCCGCGAGGTGCTGGCAGCTAAAGGGCTGGAGCTAGGTGCGCTTGCGCATGATAAACCACAGCATGATGCAGTCTATGAACCGGAGTCACTCTCGGATGACGAGCGGGCGATGCATGATCGTCCGATCCACGATCTCAGTCTTTCGGTCCGGTCGCGCAAGTGTATGGTCCGTCTCGGTATCAACACGATCGGCGAGTTGTTGCGCCGAACTGGCGATGAGCTTTTGGAATGCAAGAATTTTGGCGTGACCAGTCTTAGAGAGGTCCGTGAGAAATTGGGCCCCATGGGGTTGCGATTGCGTGGCGATTGATCACGCCTCTATTCGATCGCACAACAGTTTATGCCTGCTCGAGCGTTTTCGTTTGAAGTACAGCACCGAAGCGCTAATTCTTCAGCTAGGTGCAGCACGTTCACGACACCGCATGGCGAGTTAGCACTCCCCACCTTTATGCCCGTGGGTACCCTTGGCACGGTGAAGGGAGTCACGATCGATCAGGTACGCGAGTCTGGTGCGCAGGTTGTGCTCGGCAATACATATCACTTGGCACTGCGGCCCGGCTCTGAGACGGTTCGGAATCTCGGTGGACTGCATCAATTTATGGGTTGGTCCGGACCAATCCTCACCGACAGCGGGGGCTATCAGATTTTCAGCCTTGCCAATCGCACACGCATCACAGAAGAGGGTGCGGTGTTTCAATCTCATATTGACGGTCGAACAATCGAATTGACGCCGGAGCGGTCCATTGCGATTCAAGAAGATTTAGGCAGCGATATCGTCATGGTCCTGGATCACGTTGTTCCCCTCCCAAGCCAGAAGCGAGAGGTGGCGATAGCGATGGAGCGATCACTTCGGTGGGCAGCCCGTTGCCGAGAGGTGGCTCGGAGAGACGATCAGGCGCTCTTTGGTATCGTTCAGGGAGGATTGGATGCCGGCCTGCGTGAGCAGAGCGCAAAAGGCCTTGTATCCATCGATTTTACGGGATATGCGATCGGCGGCTTGAGCGTCGGTGAAACTCAAGAGGAGATGGTCGATACACTAGCCTGTACTGTTGCTCACCTTCCGCAGAGTCGCCCACGATATCTAATGGGGGTTGGTCGCCCGGAAGATATCCTGCTTGCGATCAGTCAAGGCGTAGACATGTTTGATTGTGTGCTGCCAACACGGAGCGGTCGCCATGGCGCGGCCTTCACCGCCGGTGGGGTGGTCCGTGTAAAAAATGAACATCACCGGCAGGAAAAATTGCCACTCGATGCAGAATGCCCATGCATCGCCTGTAAGCATAGCCTTGGGTACCTGCGACATCTCTTTGTGAGCGGGGAAATGCTCGGCCCAATTCTACTAAGTATCCACAATCTCACCTACTACCAGCGGCTAATGCACGGGGCCCGAGAGGCAATTCGTGCCGATCGGTATCAAGATTTCTGTAAGGCCTGTTTTGAGGGGTGGCAGATCGCATCGGAGGATCAAAACACATAAAGATGCGTCTGATAACTCCCACCGCCCTTTCCCATTGGACCTACCGCTAGGCTGCTCTTGCTGCCGGTTGGGAGGGGATTTATGATGTTCGCTCGGTTTGGGTTGCGAGGAAGATGGTTCCAGGAACTAATCAACACGTTTGAATGGTTCGGTGTGGTGTCTGATCCGTAACCGGGCCCATTTATTCTCTCATGCGAGAATCTCATCTAGGGAAAGACAAGTATGTTGTCCAACGAAGTGTTTCTAATGCTGTTTTTTGCTCAGCAGGCACCCGATCCCGATGCAGGGGGAGGCCTGATGCGACTGGCCCTTCCGGTACTGGTAATCGGATTCATGTTTTATTTTATGCTGATCCGGCCAGAGCGACAAAAGCAGAATCGACATAAACAGATGTTGGAAAATCTTAAAAAAAATGATCGGATCGTGACGGCCGGTGGGATAAAGGGTGTGGTGTCCTCGGTAAACCGCGATCAACAGGAAGTCACTATTACGGTGGACGAATCAACGGGCACAAAAATCCGAATCAATATTTCATCGATCGCCGGTGGTGAGGAAGATTCAGCCTCCGGCCAAGGCGGACAAAAATAGAGAAGGGCGTTTCAAGTATGTTCTTAGATAGCATTCGCGACGTACTGCTACTGGGTCAGGTTCAGATTGAAGTGGTTCGGGAAAAAATGTGGTATGAACAGTGGTACGGAATCGTGCTGATTCTGTTTCTAATCTTTGCTGTGCCCATCGGCCTTGGTCGTGGTATCGCTAGCATGGTGCGCATGCGTGAGTACAGTTGGAAGATCGCCCTAATCATTTTTTCCGCATTAACCGCTTCGATTGTGTTGATGTCACGGGAGCCGAATCTGGGTATTGATCTCGGTGGGGGAACGATCCTGGAATATGAGGTCGATCAGCAGAAGAAAGACGAGGTGGTGGGTGCCGGTGGAGGCCAGGGTTTAATGGCCAAGATGGTGGATTCGATCCGTCAGCGACTTGATCCGGCGGGAGTCCGGCAAGTCAGCATCCGGGAATCAGGTCCCGAACGCATCGAAATAAAGATCCCGCGGGTTTCCCAGGCTGAGGTCGAGCTTTTGAAGCGTAAGTTGGTCACGGCGGGTAACCTAGAGTTTCGGATTTTAGCCGATCAGGAAATGGACGCGGCATTAGTGCGACGAGCCGAGGGCGACATGGGAGCCAACGTTCGCGTGATCAAGGACGAAGATCAACCGGCCCGCAAAAGTGAACCGATGCATGATCAAGTGGTGGCTATTGCGCGGAATTCAACAGGCGAGATTGTGACGATGGGCGGGGTTGAGCGAGCTCGTTGGGTCACAGTTGATCCGGAAAAGGCAGCAGCGGTTCGTAGTGATCCTGATCTAATCACGCGTCTCGGGCCCGATGAGAAACAGATCGAGCAACTCATCATTCTGGGGCGCGAATTAGCCGAATGGATGGAGGTCGGCATGCAGGAGTCAACCGTCGCCGGCAAACCACCAACACCCAGGATTATGGTTGATCCGTTCACCGTGCAGCGTCCCCGCGGTGACGGGGGCGTAGATGTATTGGTTAAGATCGACGATCAGAACGTAACTGGTGGCTACTTGAGCGGTGCAAATCCCGGCGTGAGTGATGGTCGAGTGGCAGTTAATTTTAATTTCAATGTGGCCGGTGCAAAAAAGTTCGGCCAGCTGACCGGAGCGAACGTTCGACCGAGTGGTCGTAAGCGCAGGTTGGGGATCGTTCTGGACGATGAGTTACTCTCCGCGCCGAGTCTCAACAGTGTGATCCGCGACAGCGGACAGATCACCGGTGATTTTACGCAGGATGATGTTGACTGGCTGGTAGGTGTGCTCAATGCGGGAAGTCTACCGGCAGCGCTTAATAAAATTCCGATCAGCGAGCAGCGGGTCGAGCCGACCCTAGGCCTAGCGACCATCGAATCTGGCAAGCGTGCCATCGGTATCTCATTGATTGCCATTGCACTCTTCATGCCGCTTTATTATCGGTTCAGTGGTCTGGTGGCCTGCTTTGCACTGATTCTCAATCTCGTGCTTGTGCTCGGTGTTATGCTGGCAATTGGCGCAACCTTCACGCTCCCGGGACTTGCCGGCTTGGTGTTGACGGTCGGCATGGCGGTCGATGCAAATGTGCTGATTTTTGAGCGTATTCGTGAAGAGTTGTTGGGTGGAGCCGCACTGCGGATGGCGATTCGCAATGGATTTAGTCGGGCAACCAGAACGATCGTGGATGCGAATCTAACCACACTCATTACTGCGTTCGTTCTTTATGTCATTGGAAAAGATCAGCTGCGTGGATTTGCGGTCACGTTGATTTTGGGCATCGGCATGAGCATGTTCACCGCGATTTTCTGTTCCCGTGTGATTTTTGACATTGCGGAAAAGCGGCGTTGGATCTCCAAGCTTGGAATGCTCAGGCTGCTTGGGAAAACCAGTATTGATTTTATCGGCAAGCGACACATTGCAGCAGTTTGCTCGGTCGGACTGATTGGGTTGGGCCTTTACGGGGTGTTTTTGCGAGGACCAAATCTATTCGATATTGATTTCCGCGGTGGGGCAAAAATTGAGGTGGTTTTCGCACAGCCGACCTCTGATGGTGAGGTGTTCGAAACTCTGTCGGTACACTCTGAAGAGCAATCGCTGGACAACCGATTAACTGATCTAAAAGTTGTAGGTGTTGGCGAAAATGGATTTCTGATTGAAACAACGCAGGCAGACCGCTCGTTGGTGGAGGACGCAATTCGGACCGTATTCGACGGCAAGTTACAGACTAATACGCTCACCGTTGAACCCCAATCTGTGAAGCCGATCCCGGTCGCCAAAGCGCCGGTCGCGACCGAAACAGAAGCAACTGATTCGAAAAAAGACATTCAGGACGATAAAGAAAAAGAAACCACGCCGCCGGAACTAGAAGATCCGTTTGCAGGAGGGACCGAAGCAAAACTTGTATTTGCCGAACCAATCAATCAGGAAACATTGCTGGATCGTTTCGAGGGGCTCGTGAATGACTTACAACTCGGCTCACCACGAATCTCGGTATCGCATCCTGAAGTGTTCGGCGAGAGCTCACGCCGGGTTGCCGAGTGGGAACTGAAAACAACACTAAATCCGGATGCAACTGAAAAGCTGCTTACTACTTTTGCTGCTAGACTGAAAGAAACCCCGGTATTTCGATCTTCAACCAACGTAGGTGGTCAAGTAGCGGGCGATACACAAAATCAGGCTTTTGTTGCACTCTTTGCTAGTCTGGTCTTTATCATTGGTTATATTTGGGTCCGCTTCCAAAGGGTCACATTTGGACTAGCCGCGGTGGTGGCATTAGTCCATGACGTTTTGGTCACTTTGGGTGTGATCGCGCTCAGCCAGTTTGCCGCATCGATTCCGGCAATTGCTGGGCCGTTGCAACTGGAGGCGTTTAAAATCAGCTTGCCTATTCTTGCAGCTTTTTTAACCATCATCGGTTATTCGCTTAACGATACGATTGTAGTTTTCGATCGTATACGCGAAGTGCGTGGTAAAAGCCCCTATCTCTCTGCCGAGATGATTAACAAAAGTATCAATCAAACCTTAAGTCGCACTCTGCTCACCTCATTGACCACGTTGATCGTCGTCGTGATTCTTTATTTCCTCGGAGGCCCAGGAATTCATGGCTTTGCATTTGCCCTGGTGATTGGAGTGATTGCCGGAACTTACAGTTCCGTATTTATTGCCTCTCCGGTGTTGCTCTGGATGTCCGGTTCGCAGCATGCCAATCCCGCCAGAGGCGCTGAGAACTCAAGTAGGGCCGTTGCCACCGGATAATCGTCGCATCCGGTAAGGTCAATGGCGGGCGTTTTTCGCTGCCGTTAAATTCTACGCGCCCGTCGGTCCGTTGGGGGTAATAATAGTGGTGAGTGTTTATTTCCACTTATCCCTCCCCCTACTGTTGGTTCGGTGATGAAAAAAACGGCTGTTGTTCTACTGTTGTTGTCAGTGGGTATCGGCGGAGCCATGCTATTTCGCAAACCGCACACGGAGGCTGTCTCGCCGCGACTTTCGCGACCATTTCCAGCATCACCAGAAAATGCGGTGGTGGCAAGCAAAAATCAATCTGGATTCGCCCGTAATGCGAATTCTCCCGTGCAGGGAGTGCCCGCGCTTCCGGCGAAGCCACGTCGGGAAAGCCGCCAAAGTCAGCCCCGCCGACCGGCTGTATTGCAGCCCGGTGCCAGGCCCCCGCTGCCACAGCTTTCGCAATTCGAAGACGCCGGTGACCGTGCGGTTACCAGAAGTGAAAAAAATGCGGTCTCGCAAGAATCCTCACCAGCCGTCGCCCCCAATCGCGGGCAGGTGTCCAAGTCGATGCCTGGCGTGATCAACAATAAGGGGAATAATCAGATCCATACGATTGTGAATGGAGACACGCTTGAGCGGATTGCCCGCCGCTATTTGGGTAATGCTACCTGGGCCAATGCTATTTATCAGATCAATCAGGATCAGATTGCCGATCCGAATCGTCTGCCACTCGGAAAAAAAATTCTAATCCCCCTACCTGAGCAACTACCCACGCGACTTTCTTCCTCAAATCCACCTGTTAAGGAGCTGGTTCCACTGCCGCAGTGGACCATTAACGATAGCGATTAGCCTGCCATGTTAGTTTGAGTGCGCAGTTCGCTCGCTCCACGGAACACTGCGATCACGCAGGCGGAGATTCAGGAAGGCCCTTACTGTCTCACGGGCTTTCAAGTCGAGATTGGTTTCATTGACCAACTTCTCCCCATTGAGCTCCGTATTAATCGCCTTAAGGAAAAGACTGCATTTACTCACGTCCTCACTGTCGACTTCATGCCCGTTGCGTTTCAGCCTCTCGTAAATGTATTTAGCGGTCTTTGATTCTTTGGTTTCTTTCGGTTTATTACTCTTGCCCTCGACCTGCTTTTGACCAACCAGAATCATAGTGGAGACCTCGCCACTACCCACCTCCGTGTGCCGCGCGAGTGCATCTATTTTCAGCTGTTTGCCGATTTTGTTTGCGGGTGAAATGAGCACCAGTGCCTTTACATCTTTTTCACCACCTCGTCTGAGTCTGATCAACCGTTGCTTTCCGGGGTCATTCCGTGGATATCGGGCAAAGTCATCCCAGTCATAGATTGCGTACCAAGCGGCAAGCACCGCACCTTGCCCCACTCCGATGAGTGTTGTTGCAGCCAGATTCAATCTTTTTGCGTTATTCTCCTTGAGCAAAAACAACCGCACTGCCTCTAAATCACCGGCAAGCACGCTTTCGGGTCGAACCTTACTGGGGTCCAGTTTGAGCGTGCGACCCGAAGCCTTTTGGGTTGTCGAATCACCATGTCCCCGCAAGTCGGGAAGAATTACAGCGTAGCCTCTGCTCTGGAGGTACTCGGCAAGCGTTTTATAAGTCGCACCGTCTTCTTTTGATTTCCAATCGTGAATTACCACAACAGGGACGGTGTTCTCGCCTTCGGTTCCCTCATAATAAGTCACATTCAATTTGACACCGTCCGTGGTAGTCAACTCCACGGTTTTTGGTTTAGGTGGCCCTTCCGTTTCCCTGGCCAACGCCGTCAAGGGCATTGCAACAACCGTGACCGCCACCACGCAAAGGCATAATATCCATCCTTCGATCAGTGCCCGGTCTGCCTGCCAGGTTTTGTCGAGTGGCGAATAGAAACGATTTTTTTGATCCGTCAGATTCATCATGATTGATTCCTTCCGAGCGGCACTACGTGTCCCAAGTACTGTGCCACATTGTAGATAGGTTGAACGCTGCGGTCAACTTTAAGCACGCGTACTGCCTCGCACGTGGATACACGTTAAAAACGTTACCATGGGCGGCTTGCGGGGTTTCATATGCGTGTGGAGTAATCTAGCCTCATCATCGGGCGACGCGAGGTGATTGTGATTTCCTAAGTATGTCGCTTCAAGCCACGCATTTGAAGAGTAGGACCAAACTCAGCAACGGTTAAAAGTTTCATGCGGTTACGTAAACGTTTGCAATTTCACTGGCAGGTTCTCACTGGCGAGGAAGATACGCCGTTTGATGAGGACATACCTGCATGGATTTTCAGCGTAATGGTGCACCTGGCCCTGTTAGCAATGCTCGCCCTCTTTCTACGCGACACCCCCCCCCAGGATCGACCGCTTGAGCTGATGACGACTATTGCAGAATCGGTTCCCGATGAGCCACCTCGTGATTTTTTCTTTTCGGAAGTCGAGAGAGAAGCAATTGGATCCAATGGTCTGCAGAGCACGGAGATGGCAGATGCCGTAGCCCAAATAGCGGCCGAATTTACTGAAATCACAGAGATTGAGGAAATCACTGAACCGATTGTGGATTTGCAATGGAGCGAGGTGGTGTTTCGGGAGAGCCAGATTGAAGCGGATCTGGCGATCGAAGAAACTCTGAACATGGCGATTCAGGGATCAGCCGGAGTGGGTGTTACCGGAACGGCCGGCGCGATTGATCGAATCACGCAGGAAATCATAGACTCACTTGAGCAGCGAGAAACACTGGTCGTATGGTTGCTCGATCAATCCGAAAGTCTGTCGACTCAACGATCCAGAATCCATGACCGTCTGAAACGGATTTACGAAGAACTGGAATACATCGAATCCGAAGGTGGTTTGCAGTTTGATGCTGCTGAAGTCGCACCCTTGCTCTCCTCGGTGGTTTCGTTCGGGGCAAAAATAACCGAACAGATACGTCCCACGGCAGAGGTTGCAGAATTGCAAAAGAGTGTGGCTGGCATTGAAGAGGATAAAAGTGGGGTTGAGCGTGTTTTTACGACAGTGTTTCAATCGGCGAAAAAATATAAAGATTACGCCACCGGTCCCGATCGTCGGAACGTGATGTTTGTGCTGTTCACCGACGAGGCGGGTGATGATGCAGCTGTCATGCAGGATGGAATGACAATGCTTGACGCCGCGGTAGAGCAATGCAGGAAGTCACAAATCCGCGTATTTGTAGTGGGTGCTCCGTCGCCCTTTGGCCGGCAGCAAGTGGAAGTGAAATGGGTCGATCCGGATCCCGATTATGACCAGACACCCCAATGGACAATGGTTCGGCAGGGTGCGGAATCTTTTCTGCCGGAGCGATTAAAGCTGGCGTTTTCTGGACAGCGTCGCCAGGAAGAGTCGCTCGATTCGGGCTTCGGCCCTTTTGCTCTCACGCGCTTGGCAGTAGAAACTGGCGGCATTTATTTCTCCATTCATCCGAATCGAAATCCGGAGGTTTTGGGCGTTCAGCTTGTCAATCGAAATGAGCTCTCCCATCTCTCAAGCTACATCAAATATTTTTTCCCGGCTGAAACGATGCGTCGCTATCGACCGGATTACGTTTCGGGAGAATCTTATCATCGAATGTTAAAAGACAATGCAGCCAAGGCTTCCCTGGTACGGGCAGCTACTTTGTCGTGGACCCGACCCATGGAATCCCCGCAAAAGATATTCCCAAAAAAGAGCGAGGCAGATTTGGTGGCAAGTCTCAGTCAGGCTCAGCAGAATGCGGCAAAGGTTCTTGGTGGAACGCTGCATGCAATGCTCGTTGAGCTTCAGCGGGGCGAGAAAGACCGCCCGCATATCCGGCGGCCCCGCTGGCAAGCGGGCTTTGATTTGGCGATGGGTAGAGCCTTGGCAGCTGTCGTGCGGGCACAGGGCTATAATCTGATGCTCGCGCAGGCCAGACGGGGGATGAAATTTCAGAATCCAAAAAATGACACCTGGGTCATTCGGCCAAGTGAGATGATCGTCTCAGGAAGTTCAATCGCCAAGCAAGCTGCTCGTGCGAGGGATTATCTACATCGTGTCATTGCTCAGCACCCAAATACGCCTTGGAGTCTGTTGGCAAAGCGCGAACTCGAAACACCTCTTGGTTGGAAGTGGACTGAGACATTCACTAACGTGAATCCTCCACCGCCACCACCACAGGTTTCGAATAACAACCAGCGTAGTCGTCCTGATGACACCGTACGGATGATTGAGCGGAAGCAATCTAGGCCCCCGCCCCGACTTTGAGAGCCAGGACCCCTGTGCAATCTCTATTCCGTGTAGAAACGATCGATTTTGACCGCCTCCCGCGAATCGTAGGCGTAGAAATTTCGGCTGATCTGATCGGCTAGCACGTTAATAAATTTCTTTCGGAAGCGGTTTTCAGAACTTTTTTGATTGGCTAGATCGAAGGGGACTCCGTTCTCCGGAGGGTAAACTACTTCGAGCGGCTCAGCGACAAACACCTCTTGGTCTTTCGCTACATTGAACACCGTAACATCAGCAGATGCGGTGCCCTGGAGCATGCTTTTGCCTTGATAAAGCTTGAAATCATCCAGGTCGATGACCACCACCGTATCGGCCTGCATGGCCTTACCGAATTCGGCAAGTGAATTGAGCTGATTGGCGTCTCTCCAGTCGAGAATTTCATCCGCTCCCACACAATCGATATCTCGAACATTCGCACTGAGTTTGCGTGTCACAGCTGCCGCAAGATCCCGATCTGCACCGAAATGCTGCAAGGCTAGCGCGGAGTGGGGCCGGCATACCACAGCAACCCGATTTTTTTTCAGGCCACCGTAGAGGGCTGCCCGATCATTCGGATCGATGATCCATAATCCTGTGGCCAGCATTGTGCAGCCTGACGATGTGGCAATACAAAGCAGCATAACAAGCGGAACCAATTGAGATCGGAAAGGGAGTAATCGTCTTCGCATGGCGTTCTCGTTTGGTTGGGGGCTCTAACGACACCCTGTTGGTTACTTAATTGGCGAGAATGATAGCAATCACCTTGTGCATCAACAAGACCATTTCAGGCCTGCGGGGGCGATGTGAGGAATCGCTTTTTCAGCTTCGCCCAGACTGCCAGCAGTAATGTCATCAGCGAGAGGCATAGTAACAACAGGACCGGAAGAATAGACCCGAACGTGCTAAAAATCGGCTCCAGATATGACCACAACGAGGACCAGCACATTAGGGTGACAACTGCCCCAATGCACAAGAAGGGACCATACGGCACCTCATCCTCTCGATGAATGGTTAGCAGAACTAAACCGACCGCCAGTCCCGCAACCGGTGCAAGAAAGAAAACGACTAGTGTGGCTTGCCATCCCAGGAAGCTGCCGATCATTGCCATCAGCGTTACATCTCCAAATCCCATGGCCTCGCGTTTCAACGTTGCTCGTCCTACCAGACGAACCGACCAAATCAATAGCGTGCCAGAGGCCATGCCCGCAAGTGAGCTAATCAGTGCGACCCAGGCGCGGCCTCCCTGAGAAGCAACTAGCCAGATGCCAAGTGTCAGCACGAATCCGACGCCCAACAATCCATAGGTCTGACGGCGATAACGGTGGCAAAATAAGGAAGCCCAGAAATATTTCCAGGCCCGTTTGAATCCGTAATCTCCATGCCAGAATCGAGGCAACAGGGCAAAGATCCAAAGCCACAGACAGCCTAAGGCCAAGCCTAGGCCACCCGGTGTAAACTCACCAACGGGATAAACGTCGGGGGCAGCGACATGCGTCCAAGAGAGATAAATCTGCTGGTCAATCCGGATAGTTTCACTGATTGGAAGTGTCCAGGGGTTGAGCGTTACCAAAAGTAGTCCCAGTAGAGTACCGGGCAGGGTCACGTTATCGGGAATTGTTTTTTCGTCGATGTCAATAAAGGTGACTATCACCAGAAGCGACAGAAAAATAAGGTGGGTCAGAAAGCGACTGAGTACAAAATCAATATCGACGGATTCAATTGCATCATGTTCGATAAAGTATAATCCCTCGGCGTTAAACGCATGTAGGTAGATCGCAACCACGGCCACTGCAAAGCTGAGCTCGAGCAGCATCGGTCGTATCCAGAATCCTGAACCCCATACGCTTGATTCGCGGCGCAATCGCAGCCAACCCAATACAGGGATCCGATCCCATATTGTTCGTGTTGCAAACCCAGTCGGCGATGGGGACCACGGGCTTATGTTTCGCTGGGTCCAGGCAAGTCTGTAAATCGCAAGATTCAAAAAACTTGCCACGCAGAGGGATCCTAGGAAGCAAAGCAGTAGACAAATTTCCAGTGGCAAGTCGATCATGTCCGTATTCGTAAAACGATGTCTCCCTGAGGATGCAAGCTGGTATACGCGATCGCCTTTTGCCCTCTTCCAGCATAACAGCTTGCATTTTTGCATGGCCGTTTTACTGGGATTGTGAAAGAATTTCAGCTGCAACTTGTTCTGCGGTCTTATTTTCCGTGTTGATAATTAGGTTTGCACATGAGTGGTAGAGTGCTATCCGCTCGGCAATGACGGTTTCAATTTCTTTTTGTAACGAAAGATTGGTAAAGCGAGGTCTCTGTACGGCTGTCCGATGGTCTTGTTCCAGCCGAGCGGCAAGGATTTTCGGGGACGCCTCCAGCAATACAGTGATTCCCGCCGACTGCAGCAATTGGCGATTTTCTTCTCGGAGTACGATACCACCTCCGCACGCGATGATCGAAAATGATTGTTTCAGTGCACCTCGCAGCGCCGTCGTTTCCCGATCACGAAAGGCTTCCTCTCCCTCTTGCTTAAAAATTTTTTCGACCGAGTATCCCGCCCTAAGAGTAACTTCATCATCCGTGTCTATCCAAGAACTAGAAGTCTTGTTTGCTAATAGCTTGGCGACCGTGGTTTTCCCGGTGCCTCGATAACCGATCAGCAGCAGTCGCTGGGGCAGTTTTGGTATGGGCATGAGAGATTACGCTTAATATTCGCTAGAAAAATCATACATTGACCGCACCGACCGAACGTCTCAAGGTGTCGCGCATGATGTCTTCCGGGGGTTCCACGCCGGAAAACAGTCGGAACTGGAGTGCTGCCTGCCGGACGAACATTTCCGTTCCGCTGACCGTCACGCATCCTTGACTGCGGGCATCCTTAATCAGAAGCGTGTTTTCCGGATTGTACACCGTGTCGAGTACGGTCATGGAAGGCTTCAGATAGTGTCTGTCGAAGGGTGTTGAGTCCACATTAGGGTGCATGCCAACCGGGGTGCAATTAATGAGTATTGTACAATCGACGCCCTGGCGAGATTTCCAAGAAACGGCGCGGCAATCGAGCAGCTCAGTTAATTTTTGCGCCTTTTCAGGAGTGCGACTGCTGATCACGACATCCGCTCCCCGATTCCGTAGTGAAAAGGCAACGGCTTTCGCTGCGCCGCCTGCTCCGAGAATGAGAACCGTTTTCCCTTCAATCGCTTCCTCACCCCCCGGCAGTCGCATCGCTAGGCTTTCGATTGCCGCACGACTGTCCGTGTTGTAGCCAACCATCCCAGTGGGAGAGAAGAGCAGCGTATTGGCAGCACCTGTGCCCACAATAACCCGATCAACCTGTTTGAGTAATTTTGCCACCTGCTCCTTATGTGGAATGGTAACGCTTAGTCCGCAGATACCCATACGAGGCGCGTCGCGGAGAAACTCCTCTAGATGTTCACTCCGTATACGCATGGGTAAGTAAACGGCGTTCATGCCGATAGCGTGGAAGGCCGCATTGTGAATCAAAGGGCTGTGACTGTGTGCAATCGGATCGCCAATTACCGCATACACATCCGTGTCAGCTTTGATCTGATTGTAGTGGTAGATGTCGTGCATCTCTGAAAAACTAAGTTGCCCGGGTGCCAGCGCCCTTTCCGCGTGGAAGGTAGCGTAAGTGAAAGGGGCACCGAATTTTCCAGCCAGGACTCGCGACGGAGTTCCGATCTCCCCCATGCAAATGCCAATGGTCGGTATCTTCGCCGACTGCATCAAATCGAGCATTTTGATGTTATCCGACGGCGTATTGGCAAGGGTAGCAATTTTTACGATGTCGGCATCAAGCGTGCTCATTCGAGCGTGGATCGAATTCAGATCGGTCGGTGTTTTTTCAAAATCGTGCAGACTAATAATGCGTTTTGTCGCGCCGTATCGTGTGATTTGGTCGGCCACATCTTCCTCGATATCGACGTATTCTACACCCTCGGCAATCGCCATCCGAAGCATCGACAGGCGGGACTCTTCAGTGCCGATGTATTTGCCCCCGTCTCGCTCACGACGGCAGGTCACAAGCACAGGCCCGGGTCGATTGTCGAGTAATTCTCGAAGTCGAACATCGCCGCTCACGTAATCAAGCCTTAGTTCGACCAATTCAGCGCCCTGTGAGACCATGTGCCGATGCTCGGCAATCATGTGGCGATGTCGACTTCGTCCGATCGAAACGCAGATCATACTTCAGTTCCGAAGGTGGTTCCGTGTATCAAGTTCGCAGAAATTGTCGATCTAAATCTTCACGCGTTAGCACCAGCGTTGTCGGACGACCATGCGGACAGTGGTGCGATGTGGTGGATTCGGTCCGTTGGGCGATCAGTTCCTGAATTTCTTCGTCCGCCAAAACATCACCTGCTTTGATGGCGGCCTTGCACGCGAACATGTGCAGTAGTTCGTCGACTAAGTCACGCCGCTCGGCGGTGCCGGTTGGAGATGCCATCTGGGCTGCAAGCGATTGCAAGAGTTGGCCGTGATTCTGCTTTGTCAGGAGCGAGGGGAGACTGGTCAGAAGAACTGTATCGCCGCCAAACGGTTCAATCTCAATGCCTAACGTGCCAAGAGTCTGGCGCTGATCGAGTAGCGTTGCCGCCTCTTCTGCTGTCAGGTCCACGGGTTCAGGAACGAGCAAAGGCTGTCGGTCGAGTGGTCCGGAAAGGACTTTTTTTTTCAGCTTTTCGTAAAGAATACTCTCGTGTAGTGCATGCTGATCCATCACAATCACCGCGTTATCACTTTCGGCAATCAGGTAGCGTCCCATCACTTGCATCGCGCAGACTGGTGCCAGCGGAACATCGCTATCTTCTGAGGTGGAGGTGATCGCGGCGTCTGTCTTCCCGTCTTTCGCAACCGCGGCCTGCAAGCTACCGCGGTTCTCACCAGCGAAAGGCTCGCTGTGACGCTGATGGATCGCCACCGGAGTGGGTCTTCCGGGATTACGGTCAGTTCTGTAAGGGGTTGAGGTAAAGGGCAGTCGCGCGGTCTGATCCGCCGTGGGCGAAACCGCCTCAGTGGTCTGAAGATTAGAGTTCAGATTGGCTTCGAGAAAGCGACTACGTAATGTCGCAAGAATTTGCCGATATAAACGCTGACTGTCACGGAAGCGGACCTCAAGTTTTGTCGGATGCACGTTAACATCAATTTGGTCGGCTGGCATTTCGATATTCAAAAAACAGATGGGATAACGACCGCGGAGCAAAAGCCCCCGGTAAGCTTCGCCGAGCGCATGCTGGAGCGATCGATCGCGAATGAAGCGACCGCCTAGGAGCAGATATTGCATTTTGTTGTGGGAACGATTGTTCTGAGGATGTGCGACGTAGCCCGTAATGGAAATATCACCCTCGCGATTATGAATCTCCATGAGGTCATCGGCGAGTGGTTGCCCAAAAAAATGAGCGATCCGATCCCGCGGTTCGCTCACCGGTGGCAATTCGTGGAGCAAGCGATCATCATGTGTGAGTGAGAAGTGGATCTGTGGATGCGCTAGTGCAAGTCTGGTTATTGTCTCGGTGCAGTGGCCGAGTTCGGTACGCACGGTGCGTAGAAACTTTCTCCGAACGGGCGTATTGAAAAAGAGATCGGAAACGGAAATCGTGGTGCCGATCGCCGCCGCAACCGGTTTAACGCGGTTAATCTTTCCGCCATCAACCAGGAGCTCGGCACCCGCATCGCTGTCGGGTGTTCTGCTGCGGATATTCAAGTGGGCCACCGAGCCAATTGAGGCGAGTGCTTCGCCTCGGAATCCTAGAGTGGTGACATCGAACAGATCTTCATCGGATTTGATTTTGCTTGTTGCGTGACTGGTAACCGCTAACAACAGTTGGTCTGCTGCAATGCCACAGCCATTATCGACCACTCGGACCTCTGCGGTTCCCCCCTCTCGCAATATCACGTCAATGCGGTCAGCACCCGCGTCGATTGCATTTTCAACCAGCTCCTTGACCATACTAGCCGGTCGCTCAACCACCTCGCCGGCGGCGATTTTATTGACTACATGCGGGGGTAACTGTTTGATTTCGGGCATCCGACGACATTCCTCAGCGAATGATATTGACCGGTGACGGCAGGGGTGCCCGCCGGTTTATAATTGGTACTCTTTGATTTTGCGATACAGTGTCCGCTGCCCGATTCCGAGAAACTTGGCAGCCTCTTCTCGATTACCGCCGGTGAGATTAAGCGTGTCGGCAATAAATTGTTTTTCCACATCGACCAAAGGGCGACCCACCATACTGCCCAAGCTTGGCGAGGTTCCCTCGCTGGTTGCATCCGATTCCTCGGCAAACTCTTCGGGCAGATCATTTAATCCAAGCACTCCATCGTCATCTACCACAACCATGCTCTCCACCACATTCCGGAGTTGCCGCACATTACCCGGCCACTCATACGCCATGAGGCGACGGCGGGCCGCCGTCGCCATACTATGAACCTCCTTGCCATGCCGCGACGCAAACTTGTGAATGAATTCCTCAATCAACAACGGAATATCCTGTGTTCGTTGACGGAGATCCGGCAAGACTACGGTGACCACCTTCAAACGGTGGTAGAGATCGCTGCGAAATCCACCATTGGCGATCGACTCTTGTAGGTCACGATTGGTCGCAGAGAGTATCCGTACATTGACATTGATTGACTCGTTGGATCCGACTCGCGTAATTTCACCACTTTCCAGAACACGCAAAAGTTTAATTTGCGTTGCCATCGGCATGTCGCCGACTTCATCCAGAAAAAGTGTTCCATGGTCGGCATATTCAAATTTTCCAATTCGGTCGGCCGACGCATCCGTGAATGCACCTTTGATATGTCCGAATAATTCACTCTCCAAGATATTCTCCGAGAGGGCAGCACAATTGAGAGCGACAAATGGTCTATTTTTCCTTGGGCTGTTCTGGTGAATTGCCTGCGCCACCAATTCCTTTCCAGTGCCGGTCGCACCTTGAATGAGAACGCTAGCGTCGGTCGGCGCGATTCGCTTGAGCTTTTCGATCACTGTATTCATGTCCGTGCTGTTGCCAATGACACCCTCGAATCCGAATTTTTTATCGAGCCGCCGGTTGAGTTCTGCATTCGCACGCCTCAGCTTGAGCGATTCGGATACACGATCAGTAATTGTCCGCAGGTGCGCTAGGCCTGCGCCTTTTTCAAGATAAGTAAACGCGCCGTGCTCCATGGCCGCAACTGCGGTACCAACGGTTGCGTGTCCGGTAATTACAATCACTTCTGCTTCCGGAAGCGCCTCTTTGGTATGTCGGAGAATTTCCATACCATCCACCTCAGGCATGACCAGGTCGGTGAAAATGAGGTCGTAAATATTATCA
This sequence comes from Planctomycetaceae bacterium UBA7805, assembly GCA_002480485.1. GTDB lineage: Bacteria > Planctomycetota > Planctomycetia > Pirellulales > UBA7805 > UBA7805. Next base: position 3,326 of record DLCF01000137.1, on the reverse strand, counting down.
TCGATTAGCGTCAGCGCGGTCGGACCGTCAGCAACGGTACAGTCATAACCAACGCGGCAGAGGCTTTCGGCAATCGCATCTGCATGAGGCCGATCATTGTCCACGATCAGCACGCTTAGCGACTCACTGGTTTCCGTGGCAACTTCGGCGGTTTCGTGCTTTGACATGCCGGAATTTTAGACCAACTCTAGCCGTTTCATAAGGCCCCTGCCATTTTGGCAGTCATGCCGGAAATCTACGGTGACCTTTTTTCGCTGCTTGAATATGATGGAGCTTCGTAATGATGGTTTGGCAATGGCGTCTCCAGGGCATGGGAAGCGAGAAGCACGATGCGACTTCAGAAAATTTCAGTCATTTTTAGTTGGGTAATTGTTGGGCTTGTGTTCCTGTTCACGCTTGGAGTGGTGGCGGCGATCAAAAAGTGGATTGATCGCCCGTGGGCAACCGGTATAGCGGAGGTGTCGGTAGGGCTAACCTTCCTGCTAACAATCGGATTATTCATTTGTTTTTTTCTTGATCGGAGCAAAGAGAAAAAGCCCGCTTCTGCCGACCCAGTCGCGGAGGACGATTCTGCCGGGCTCGGGATTGACGATGACGCCGAGCTTGCGGACGAAGATGAATTCGAGGAGCTCGAACCGCTCAATATAGATGCCGACCCGCTAGAGGGCAGCATTGCCTCGGATGCCGAAGATCTGGACGGTATCTGACCCTTCGCGGCATGTCATTTACTCTTCGGTGATTCTGCGTGGCGCCGGTAGTTCAATGGTGAATTGCGTGCCTCGCTCAGGCTCACTTTGCACGGAGAGCGTTCCGCCGTGCGCTTCCACGATTTTCCGAGTCGTGGGCAAACCGAGACCGCTACCGCCACTTTTGGTCGAATAGAACGGGTCGAACGCGCGGTTCAGCGTAGCGGTGTCCATGCCGATTCCGTTGTCGACTAGGTCTATCGCGACCCCTTGAGGCGTGCTTCTGGACCGCACCATCAGCTGACCGCCGTCGGGCAAGGCCTGCTGTGCATTGAGGATCAGATTGAGTAGAGCTGCCTGCAGGCTTTCGGGATCAATCCGTACATGCGCTAAATCGGACTCCAGGTAACGAATTAATTCGATCCCCGCCGAATCCGCTTGAGGTTGAAAGAAATCGAGCACGCGCTGCAGCGAATCATTCACACTCTGGGGGGCAAGTTCTGCGGGTCGCACGCGGGCAAATCGCAAAAAGTCATCAAGCAACCTCTGAAGTCGCGTGCATTCACGCTCAACTACGGCGACCTTTCCGGCGGCACGTCGCTCGCCAGGTGTTTGGGGATCGCTCAGATCCTCGCCGAGCAATTCCAGATTCAAGCGAATGGTCGAGAGCGGATTTTTGATTTCGTGAGCTAGGCCACCGACCAGCTGTACGAACTCGGAAAATTGTCCGGTCAGCCTTTGCTCGAGTTCCTCTTGAGTCAGCGTTTCTGGCTCACTCATGGCGCCCTCCCAATCGCAGATCTGATCAGCACCGCATCGCAGTCGTCCCGCCCCAGTGGGGTCGGGACAAATCTGCGAATTGTTCGGCGGGGCTTACTCGTCTCCCTCGCTTGCAGTTCCAGCGAGTTCTTGCTCAGCAGCTTTGCGACTGAGTTTGATACGATCCTGCTCGTCGACCGCAATCACCTTGACCTCAATCTCGTCACCCACATTGCAGATGTCCGAGACGCTACTGACGTAATCGTTTGAAAGTTCGCTGATGTGGCAGAGGCCATCGCGTCCGGGAAGGATTTCAATAAACGCACCGAAATCTTTAACACTACTAACCGTTCCCTTGTAGATTTTACCGACCTTTACTGAAGCGGTCACTGCCTCAATCTGGGCCAGCGCCTCGTTACCATCCTCTGCATTGTTGCTAGCGATAGTGACCACCCCGTCGTCGTCTACTTCAACCACGGTACCGGTCGTCTCTTGCAGGGCGCGGATATTTTTTCCGCCCGGGCCGATGAGCATCCCAATTTTTTCTGGGTTGATCTTGGTGCGTAAGAGTCGCGGTGCCCAGCCTGAAATATCCTCTTTCGGCTTCGGAATAGTCGTTAGCATGAGCCGGAGAATTTCCATACGTGCTTCTCGCGATTGTGCGAGCGTAGCCCGGATAATTTCCTCACTGATGCCCTCAATCTTCAGATCAAGTTGGATTCCGGTGATGCCATTCTGTGTACCGGCGATCTTGAAGTCCATATCGCCGAAATGATCTTCATCACCGAGGATGTCGGTCAGCAGAGTCCAATCCTCACCCTGTTTTACAAGCCCGACCGAAATTCCCGCCACCGGGTTGGTGATCGGTACGCCAGCTGCCATCAGGCCCAGCGTGGCACCACATACGCTCGCCATACTACTCGATCCATTGGATTCGAGAATATCGGAGATGACCCGCACCGTATAAGGGAAGATTTCCGGATCCGGGAGTACGGGGTTTACACTCCGCTCGGCCAGAGCGCCATGGCCGATCTCGCGACGACCCGGACCCCGGATCGGGCGGCATTCGCCAACTGAGAAGGAGGGGAAGTTGTAATCGAGCATAAATTTCTTGGAATACTCTTCAAACAACCCGTCCACCCGTTGCTCATCGCGCGAGGTGCCGAGGCACACGGTGATCAAAGATTGAGTTTCACCGCGCTGAAATACGGCTGATCCGTGAACGCGTGGCAGTACATCAACATGGCACTCGATCGGCCTTAGCGTTTTGCCATCGCGTCCGTCGGGCCGAGTACCGGCGAGGATAAGATCGCGAACTACGCGGGCCTCTAAGTCGTGCCATGCCTTGCCGAAACGTTGTGGGCAGATAGCATCCTCCGCGTCCGGATCAGGGATCATTTCCCCAACCACCTCGGCCTTCAATGCTGAAACTGACTCAGCACGCGCCTGTTTGCCCTCGGTCTGTTTTGCTGCCTTAAAGCGGTCGTAATATTTTTCTGCCAGTTGATCTATCAGCTTATCAGCTTCGGGGATTTCATATTCCTTTTTCTCCACCGCCACTTTTGTCTGTAATTCCTCTTGTAATTCACAGAGGCCAACAATGACTTTGTGGCTCTCCAGAATTGCCTCGGTCATAAGATCTTCCGGCATCTCTCGGGCGAAACCCTCGATCATGGCAACGGCATCTTTGGTGCCAGATACGATCAGGTCTAAATCACTCTCTTCCAGTTCGTCATGAGTGGGGAAGGGCACGAACTTACCGTCGATGTGTCCCATTCGCACCGTGGCACAGGGCCCGAGAAACGGCAACGGCGAAACGCAAAGGGCGGCCGATGCACCATTCATTGCAAGCACATCACCATCGGTCTGTTTGTCGCTCGA
>DLCF01000008.1 GCA_002480485.1 Planctomycetaceae bacterium UBA7805 | reverse complement strand
GTATCCTTCAGTTTCGGATTTCGCTCACGCCAAGCCTCATGCACGGAACACACTCAATGACGTCCACACCGCGGCACATCTTATTGCTTTTGAGCCTCTATTTCTGTTTGCTCGTTACCAGCCTCAGAGCAGATCCCGCGACAAAGGGGGCCGATCTCCCGCGCAACAGCGATGTCCTTGGTCAATGGAAAGTTCTTGTTGCTGAAAAAGAAACTATCGACCAGGCAATTACGCAGAAGGTGGACGCGTTGCGGATGCAGGTGCAAAAAGCCACGCCGCAAGAGCGGCGACAAATCATGACGGCATTTTCGCAACTACAAAATGAATTCGTAAAAAAATACGAGAACCTCTTTCAAAAGATGCGTCCTCTCGCTGCCAAGCTCGACTATGAGGCAGCGCCCGAAGCGGTTGGAGACGCACAAAAATTATTGCAGGCAACTTTCCAGCAGAACATGTATGCTGATGCGGCAGCCATCGCGGAGCGACTAAGTGCTACCGGCAACGCGTCTCCCGAAGTACTGACCATCGGGGGCATTTCTCTGTATGCCGACCACCGATTTGCCGAGGCACAGAAAATGCTTGGGGAAATACACGAAAGCGAGCAAGGTAATCCCCAAATCCGATCGTTCTTAGATGCCGCAAAAAAGTATCCGGACCTCTGGCAAAAAGAACAAGCGATTCGCGCTGCCGAGGCGACGGCCGACAACAATCCACGTGTACTGTTGAAAACCGATCGGGGCGACATCCTTCTCGAGCTGTTTGAGGACCAGGCACCCAACACGGTTGCGAACTTTATTTCATTAGTTGATTCTGGATTTTACGATGGAACTGCCTTCCATCGGGTTATTCCCGCCTTCATGGCACAGGGCGGTGACCCCAACAGTAAGGACAACGATCCCGGCAACGACGGAAGGGGTGGCCCACCTTACACGATCGCGTGTGAATGTGATCAACCTGACACGCGGATGCATTTCGCCGGTAGTTTGAGCATGGCACATGCTGGCAAAGACACCGGTGGTTCCCAGTTTTTTATCACGCACCTGCCCACCGATCACCTCAATGGACAGCACACCGTCTTCGGTCGGGTGATTGATGGACTTCCTGTCGCCCGTGACCTGCGAAAAAATGACAAAATTGAGTCCGCCTCAGTGGTCCGCAAACGGGACCACCCTTATGCCGCACAAACGATGAAGAAATAACCTGCCTCAGTCTCAATGACCCCTGTTTTTTCCGGCATACAGATAGGGATTCATTGTCGGATCGTTATACATCTTCAACTGCCGATATGTCCGGTGGCGTTTACGGCCCGAAAACAGATCGGCAAATAAATCGTGAAGCGATTGAGATAATTCATTGTGCTGAATTTTGCAGATATTAATTTTCCCTAGCGCGTCCTGCCGATGTGCGACATCGGCGTCTTTCCGGTTGAATTGCTCCTCTAGGTGATAAATCCGTAGCGCGAGGATTGATAGTCGATCAATAGCGCTGCCGGGAGTCTCCGTATTCAGTGGACCGTTGCTAGTAATACGTTGCATACGGATCTTTTGTGCGATCGCATCATCCAGGCGTTCGATCGCATCATTTCGTTTTTGATTCAGCCGATCAATCACGCGTTTCGCCTCAGCAATTCGAGCATCGCCCAGATCAAGGCTACGAGCAACGTCCTCCTCATGCCATAGACAAAAGTTGTATTGGTGCTGCTCGCATGCAATCGCCAGAAAACCATCATAAGGAATTTCAAGCGCCGCATCGTGCCAATGTGCAGACATCAAATGTTGCATTCCAGTAATTTTTGCCACATCAATCATGGATTAATCCCTTTGGCAAAAGGTGGATGCCCAATGTGGCTTGCGGTCGCTGCGCAGCGGGCATGCGAAGGTTTCAAGCCATGCAGAGGGACGCTGCACGGTGCAACGGCGTCCGCATCTTGCAGCAATTCCTGGCAGGCGGCAATCACCTGATCAACACTAATCCGCTGCATCCAAATATTTGCTTTTGTCTGTCGCATGCGCACCAAGCGAACACTGCTGTCGGGCTGAACAGTCCGATGTTTCGCCCCGTAAGGACCACAATGCGCTGGATCGGTCGGACCATATAGACCCACGCAACGCGTGCCGACCGCAGATGCGAGATGCAGGGGTCCCGTGTCCGCCCCGATGAACAAATACGCGGCCCTAGAAAGCGTGGCAAGTTCCTGAAGATTGGTCGCTGGTGCTAGGTGCGCATGGCCGCCACTTTGGGCGACCACTTCAACAGCCATATCCCGCTCGGCTCCGTGCCAAACCACAATCGACGCCATCGACTTATGCTCACCTAAGTACCTAGCGACCTGAGCAAATCGATCTGCCGACCAATACTTCGACGGCCAGCCCGCACCAACATTGATAATCGTGAAATTATCTGCGCTACCGGTCGCAACGCTTGCGAATTTGAGTACGGCATCGTTACCGGGATATTGTGGCAATTCAAACTTTACTGACGACGGCAGCTGCAACCCGAGAAACTCCATGAACTGCAGAGCCTGGTTAACCACATGCTGTTGGGTTGGTCGGATCCTTACGTTACCGAACCAGGGGCCAAGTTCGCGACCCACCGGACGTGCGAAACAAAATCGCTTCGGCGCGCCACTCAATAAACTGATCAATCCACTTTTGGTGAGCGATTGGGGATCTAACGTGATGTCAAATTTCCTCTGAAGAAGGGCGCGGCGGATGCGTAACATCGAGGAAATTGAACGATGCCACCGACGGGGAATGACCAGAAGCTCGTCGAGGCCGGGAAGGCCGTCTAATAGCGGCGCAGAGCGCTCGTCAACGATCCATGAAACGTGTGCACCCGGGATCCGTTCGCGTAACGCGTGGACCAGTGGCACAGTAAGAACACAATCTCCTATCGCGCTCAACCGCACGATTAGAATACGGGGAGCCTTCCCCTCAATTTCCATCTTTACGTCGGCGTCCATTACGACAATCGTTTCTGCTCTCCGAATCCATCCTGAGATCAAACGGGGCACCATTCCTACAAAGACAGCTGCCGGATCTGATTTTAGCGCAGCGACACCGTCGAAGTCCACGCCGAAATTCTGGTAAAAGCGATATTCTTCGAGGGAAATTGAACAAGGCGCAAGACAAAACGCCTCACAACGAGTCCGGGGACACTGCTGCGGGCGTTTGTATGCCTTCGTCTATATTTTTACTGCCGGACGGATCTTAGCTATTCAGTTTGTATCTCGTCGGAGCAGTTCCGATTTCGGTTAGACAAGCTCTTTCTTTGCTCCAATCAGCGTTCGCAATCGCTCTGCTAGCAGGGCTGCATCGAAAGGTTTCTTAAACGTTTCGTTGATGCTACTGCGATCGAAATTCATTGAGCTGCCGTCATCAGGAAGTAACGCGATCAAAATCGTTTCGGTGAACTCTGTGTTCCGTCGAAGATTCTGACAGATTTGTAGTGCTTCCACTTGCCCGATCGAGAAATCGACAATGATGCAATCTGGGTGGAAACTCTCGGACTGTATACCTGCTTCAAATCCGCTCGCAGCCGTAGAGACTTTGAAAGATTTTTCAGCGGGCAATTCTCGCTTGAGGTTTTCGATTAAAACCTGGTCTTGTCCCACGATGAGAACCTTGGCCATGGCCACATCTTCCAGATCGCCTAGAGGCATGCCATGTTCCTTTAGAAATTTCACAAGATACTCTCGAGGGATTCTTCGGTCCTGAGATCCGGGTATCCGGTATCCCTTAAGACGTCCGGAATCGAACCACTTACTTACCGTGCGGGGGGCCACTTTGCAGATCTTT